>JANXAQ010000223.1 GCA_025062105.1 Thermoguttaceae bacterium | reverse complement strand
CCAAACGCCCTCCCGGCCCCGGTCCGCCACCACCGGCTTGGACCCGGCCTCCGTCGCCATGAGAGATAAACAACCTTTATTATTCCCTAAGCACCGCTTGGGATACTTAGGACTACTCCTAAGACAATCGACAGACTTCGTGATTCAGCTTGCCCAGCGCAACCCCATCGCTGTCGCCGAATCGAAACCAACCGTTTGGAGTCACCCTCCTATAGATTGGAAATCCCCATGCACTATAGAAAAAACCATCCTGAAAAGGAAGACACCCATAGTATATGCCCCCCTGGCGCTGTGAAGTAGGGGAAAGAAAAATTTTTGTAAAATTTTCCAACCCCCTTTTGGTAGGGAACTTTTACCTGGTAGGCTGGCGTTTTGTCTAAGGAGGATCGTGTTTCTGGTGGGTTGGCATTTTGTCTAGGCCGGCCTCTTCCCTCATAAATCACATTCCTCAATATGTGTTTCTGCTGAATTGGCATTTTGCCTAGGGGGGAGTTTATCTGGTGAGAGATAGTCTGTTTTTTTCATGGGTTAACGTTTCGGCGAGTGGGAGGGGCTTTGGTGGCTGGGGCGTCTGCACGGTAGAGGGGAGAAAGAAAGTGTGTGGCACTTTGTGAGTGTTTCGGCGCTCCTGGAGGACAAGTCCCTGCTGGAAGGCCCCCACGGGCTGCCGGTCGATCCCGCCAGTCTCATCGCTCCTTGGCGATGTCGGTGCTTCTGTGGTGCTGTATCCAGTCGAGCAGGGCCCACCGCTGGGCCTCGGTCAACTTGGCTAAAGCCGATAGAATCTCCGGCGGAAGAGGAGCCATTGCCGGCAGGCTGAGCAGATCGAGGCCCGTCATCGGCAAGCACGCCGTAACCTCCGGCGGAAAAGGAGCCGCTGCCGGGGGAGTAGGCGAAACCAAGGGCGGGGCAGTAGGAGAAGGTCCAGGAGGGGCAGTAGGAGAATCCAGAGTCGAGGCAGTAGGAGAATCCAGAGCCGAGGTAAGGAGAATCCCCAGGAGGGGCAGTAGGAGAATTCAGAGTCGAGGCAGTAGGAGAATCCAGAGTCGAGGCAGTAGGAGAATCCCCCAGAGGGGCCGAGGCTGGGCATTGGAAAGCCGATTGCCTATGGGGCAAGCCCTCACCCGAAACGGGCCATTCCATCTTCGGAGGCCCGACACTTTCTGGGGGAATGGCGGTACTACCAGCCTGGTTTGTGCCACATTTTGTGCCGCATTGTGGGAAATGCTGATTTTTTTCGGGGATTATTGGGGTGTTCGAGTCTCGATGGGGGCAATTACCGATTGGCAACGTTTGCCTATTTTCTCCAGATTATCTTATCCGTATTATCTTTTCTTGGTGTGGTTGTTCTACCTAGATTGCCGATAATGCTTATAGTACGGCTGGGTGGGGTTTTGTTTCCCACAGTGGGTTTACCGGTACGAAGTGCTCAAGTATCTTTCCCTTTTCTCGCTCACAAAAGCTAAGGAGAAGACAATGCGAGCTTTGATCTTTTTGGGGTGGCTGGTTTGGTTGGTCAGTTCCAGTTTTGTGCTAGGCGCCGATAGTGGGCCACCAGGCGGCAATCCTCCTAAGCCATCCCCAGTTCCAGCTACACAGAAGGCACTTCAGCCAATCCCTGCGGAAGGCTCCGGAGAAGCCCTTTGTGAAGACATGGCCCCGCTCTGCCCGCAGCGGCGGATCCGGCCATACGGGAAGCTGCTAGACAAATGGGCTAGTTACGGGCAGTTTAACTGTGAATGTTCTGGCAGTTATAAATATCCTGTGCCACCCCAATACACTTATCATTGGCCGGGCATGTACAGTCAGCCCACGATGACCCAATATATGAGCCCGTATCGGTTTCCGCCGCTCAAACTGCCGCCTAAAGACGAAGACATTCTTCAGCCCGAAGAAGAACCGGAAGAAAACGTTTCCGAGCGGATCACCACTCGGCCGATCCGGCCGGTAAGCATGCATCGGCCTATCAGCCGGTAATTGCTCTACCACAACCTTCCTAAAGGAACAGACCTCCCCTTCCGGCCTGGCCCTTGCTATTGGATGCCCGGTGCCTGGAGAGCAAAAATTGCCCCACCTAGGAGTCCAGGTCCTGGGTGGGGCAATCTGTTTTTGGAAGCGGTGCCGGAACTCCAAGGTTCCGGGATGTGCAAGGTCTGCCCAGCGTCCCATGCCTATGGCGTGGGCATCGGTTCTGGCATGGTAGGCGCACCTTCGATGATAAGCGGCTGTGGTTTTTGTTCTAGTTGTTGTAAGGCCCGGATGACCACTCGGGTGCCGAAGGCTTCGCCCGGTTGGGCTGTGGCTGCCGCTTCTGGACGTGGATAGATATAGTCATATAGATCGAAGGCGGCTGGAGATAGCAGCAGCAACAAAGCCGACGGCGCCAAGCAGAACAAAAGCGGAAAGACCAATTTGACGGGTGTTTTATTGGCGGCGGTGGTGGCCAATTGGCGGCGGGCTATTCGCAGATGGTCGGCCTGTTCGTTCAACGAACCGGCTAGTTGCGTACCCAAACGAGCCCCTCGCAGCAGGAGCGTGGCTAATTGCCGAGCTTCGGGCAAATCCACCCGTTCGACAAAGTCCGCTAGGGCAAACTTCAGACTGCCCACCTCCGCTTGCCGACGCAGGATAGCTAGCTCCTGGGCCAATTCCGGGTAGGGACTCAATTGGCTGCAGACATGTTCTAGGCTTTCGCTCAGTCCCAGGCCGCCGCTAATGCACATGCTGAGCATGTCGATCGTGTCGGGCAGGCCCCGGCGGATCCGAGCCAACCGCCGACGACGGCGTTGCCACACATACAATCGTGGCACAATCGACAAGGCTGCTCCAAGGATAATCCCGGCCGGCAGCACCCGCCAGGTAACCGCCGGATCATTCGCCCATACCACCCAGATGCCCGCTCCAATAATCGGCACAATCAAAAAGAGAAATCGTAAGGCATACACCTTGGTCCGGGCATCGGGATGGTACATGCCCGCTTGGCGAAGCATCTTGGCAAACTCTTGACGCTCTTTTTCGGATTCGGGAATCTGTTCGGCTAGGGCCGGAGCCAAGGCGGCAAAAAGACCCCGAGGTTCGCCGGATTCTGTCTCCTCATCAGTTCCCCGGCGCCGGAAAAATAGCATCCGAGCCACCAGCCAAAAGATCGTCGTCGCTACCACAAAGACGCCGGCTAAGAAAATCCACTCGGCTGTTTCCGGTGTAATTCGTCCCCCGAACCACTCGTACAGTTTTTGTGTGATCGGATTCATGGCCTCTTCTCAATCTGAAGCAAAAGTGTTCTGAAACCCCCTTTTGTTCCGCGTTTTGCGAACCTGAACATCGCATCTGCCGTTTGCAGGAGAGGCCAGCCAGCCGAAGGCTGGCCCAGTGAGAGAGCCAAAACTTCGTTTCCCCTTTCCCCCTCACCCTGGCCCTCTCCTGCCAGGGGAGAGGGGATTTTTTGAACCCTCCCGTCACGGCAGAGGAATTTTTGCACTCCTTCCTGCCAGGAAAGATGGGAGAAAATAGATCCACCTGATTCTGGCTGATCGGCGGGAATACCTCCGGTTTAATAGGGCACTTTCATGATCCGCCAGACCCAAAGCAGTCCTACTACTTGGAAGGCTGCCGACAGCAGCAGGATTCTTGGCCCCAGCGGATGTTCCAGGAAGGCACGGAGGTATTCTGGCCGGATGCCTCCTAAGATAAACAAAGCAGCCAGCACTCCTAGGACGATACCGATGATAGACAGTCGGCTGCCTGCGGTAACCGCTCGCAAATGGCCGGCAAATTCGGCCCGATCTCGGGCGCTATGGGCCAGGCGTTCGGCCAAGAGGGCCAAATTGCCGCCGGTTTGCCGATGTACCATCACCGCTGTGGCAAAAATCTTAAACTCTGGCAGCGGTATGCGTCGGGCCATCCGGCTCATGACTAGCATAGGCGTTTGGCCCAATTGGAGTTGTTTGGCCGCGTAGGCGAATTCTTCTTTCAGTGGGCTAGGGGCTTGTTGGCCGGCCAGTTCTGTGGCTTGTTCCAGGGTTTCGCCGGCGCGGATGGCGTCGGCAATCATTTCCAGGGTTTCGGGCATGACGTGTTGCATCGCCCGAAGCCGCCGCTCCCGCCGGATCAGCCACCATAATACCGGCGCCAGGGCTCCAACCACTGTGCCCACAGCCGCCCAAAAGAGGCTTTCCAACAATAGCAGCGGCGCTGCACAGCCGACCACTGCCCCGCCGGCCACTAAAGCAGTGGCCGTCTGCGGATCCACTGGGCTACCCGCATGGTCGATCAGTTCGTAAAACCATTGATCGAGGCGGTTGACAGGCTGGTTGGCAGCGGCTCGAGCTTGGAGGACCTCTTGAATCTGCTGCTGAAGGGCTTGCTCGCTATCCGGCGCCACTTCCCGCACCCGCAGGTCCTGCACCAAAAGCACCACCGCCAACAACAGGCTGCCCACCGCCGCCGCTACCAGCACGCTGACCAAAGTGATCGTCACGCCTTCTCCTCCCAGTTCCAAGAGCCGTTCGGCTCACCAGGTTCCAGCGTCCGCTGCTCAAACAGTTTCGGATCCAACAGGATGCCTCGCTCTTCCAGTCGGCTCAAAAATCGAGGCACATTACCCGTAGCATAGAAAAATCCCTTGGCCCGGCCTTCGCTATCGACGCCCTGTTGTCGGAAGCCAAACAATTCCTGCATCTGATATTCGCCGTTTTCCATTCCCAGGATTTCCGAAATCCGCATCACTCGGCGCACCCCGCCTTTTAGTCGGGCCAAATGCACCACTATCGTAATGGCCGAGGCAATGTAGCGCCGCACCACCGGCACCGGAATCTCTTCCCCAGCCATGCTGACCATGACTTCCAATCGGCTTAGGGCGTCCAGGGTGTCGTTGGCATGGATGGTGGTCATGGAGCCTTCATGGCCGGTGTTCATGGCCTGGAGCATGTCCAACGCTTCGGCGCCACGCACCTCGCCCAGGATGATCCGGTCCGGTCGCATGCGCAGGGCGTTTCGTACCAGGTCTCTGGGCCGCACTTCCCCGGCGCCTTCGGCGTTAGCTTGTCGAGTCTCCAGTCGCACCACGTGCCGACGCTGCAGTTTCAGTTCCGCTGAATCCTCAATGGTAACAATTCGCTCATCATCCGGAATGAACCGAGAAAGATTATTTAGCAGCGTCGTCTTCCCGGAACCAGCTCCGCCCGAGATCATCAGGTTAATGCGGCCTTCCACGGCAGCAGCCAAAACCTGGATCATCGGCGGACAAATCGAACCAAACCGCATTAGATCTTTTAGTCCCAGCGGCTGGATGCCGAACCGCCGAATCGAAAGCACCGGCCCATTCAACGCCAACGGCGGAATAATCGCATTGATTCGCGATCCGTCCGGAAGCCGAGCATCGACCATGGGGGCTTGTTCGTCGATGCGTCGGCCCACCCGGGCTACGATTCGCTGGATAATTTGCATCAGGTGTTCTTCGTCGGCAAAGACCGTATTGGTCAGTTGCAGTCGGCCAAGCCGCTCCACGTACACCTCCCGCGGTCCATTGACCAGGATGTCTGTTACATCCGGGTCTTGCATGTAGGGTTCCAGCGGGCCTAGGCCGAAGCTTTCGGCCATCAATTCGTCCAAAAGTCGCTCTTCGTCGATGCCGGCAGCCAATTGCGGCTGCGCCCGCAGCAAGGCCTCGGCCAAGTTGCGGATGTGGGCCCGAAGCCGACTTTCCTCCATCGTGGCCAGTTTCGACAGGTCTAACGACTCAATCAGTTCACGATGGATACGTGTTTTTAGCTTTTGGAATTCGGCCTCTAATTGGTCGGCAGTCAGTTGTCGGGCATGTGCCGCCGGATCGGCCGCTCCTGTCCGTTCCCTCGTAAAGCCAAGTCGCATCATGATCCCTCCTGGGCTAGGGGGAGCAAGTATGGACATATTCTCATATACCTCCCAGAACTCTTATTGCCCGGTTTGAATCGCTTCCACCCGCAGCTCCACCGACGTCTCTCCTTGTCGGCTCGCACCCTCATGCGAAGCCGGTTTGACCGACGCCGGTGTCGGCTGCATACCCCCTTGTTGCCGGAGCGACTGCTCCGCCGCTCGAATCGCCTGCATCAGTTCTCGAGCCGATGGCCCAGAACCGCCAGCACCGGCCCGACTCTGGCCCCCAGGGCAATTCCGACATGGTTTCCGAGTAGGAATCGGCTGCACTCCAGAACCACTCGGCAGACTGATCGGCAATGCCTTCATCGGTTCTCGGCCTTCGGCCACCGCCGTCGCATTCAACGCCTCCAGGATCTGTTCCTCCCCAAAGACCACCTCCGCACGGCTGCCGCCTTTCCACACCTCCACCCGATGTTCCACAATGACCGGTTCCGGCGGCAGGGGTTCGGGCTCTTCTGGCGCCGGCGGTTGGGGCCGCTCGATGCCCAACAAAGCGTATCGATCGATCAGGTGTTTTTCCTCCTCCCCGGCCACTTTACCCCCAGCAGCCGCTTCGCCTTCCTGCTGCCCGCACAACACCGCGCTGAGGCTCCCGTACCGCTGGGCCAGGATCAGCCGATTGGCCTGTTCGGGAGTAACGGCCACGGTAATATCCTGTACATTATTACGCCTGTCCTCTGCTAGCGGAAACGCCGCCACACTGGTGGCCAACACCAACACGTTTCGCATAAGCGTCATCGTTACCGGTCCACTGTGGCCTGGGAGCGTATCGTCCTGATAGGTAAGGAGAATATCAATCCGGCTTTCCGGTTGGATCATGCCGCTAAGGGCTGCTGGACCGCCAATCGGCAAGGTAATGGCCCGATGTCCCGGTGGAAGCCGATCGGCTAGCTTCGGCAGTTCACCCACCGCATAGAGGTTTTCTTCCAGCAGCGGCTGCTCGGCCATGACCGTCTTTTTGACCACCCGAAACAGTGCCCGGCCTGTGCTGTGGATGGCTCCCGGAGGCACCCGGTCGGCTGGGACACGGACCACTTTGATCCACGGCTCTTGAATCCGGGTATAGGCCGGCAGGTTGACGGCTGCCACCACCAGATCCACCATTTGCGGCTGGGGAGCTGGTGGGCTGGGCTGCGGGGCCGGTGGCTTCAAATACTGCCGCACCGCATACGCAGTACCCAACCCAAACAAAATCGCCAACACCCCAAAGGTTACCGTTGCAGGACTCACGCGTCGCATCAGTTCGGACTCCTCAGGCCAAAGGATGTGGTGAAAACCCCCTGAAGTTCAATGGTTATTTCTCTATTTTACCCAAACTTCCCATTTTAACACAAGAAAAATTCTCAAATGATTTTATCCCCACTTCTTGCTGGATTGTCTCTCCCATCCGCCCCCTCTCCCCGCCTTCTCCACTAACTCCCCACTCTCCACCCCTTACTCCCTACGGGGAAAGTCCCCGCCCTTACGGTGGCGGCTCGGTATGCCCCTTCTGCCCTCTCCCATCCGCCTTCTGCCTTCCACCAGCTACCCCCCTCGCAGACACCACCAGGCCAGCACTACCCAGGTGCTCAGCGCAAGCGGCACGGCAAATGGCAGCACACGTTGTGGGGTCTGCGTCTTGGGCCGGCCTGTGGTCATCTCCCGCAGGGTCGGTCCCGCCTCGGCCGGCTGCTCCTTGGGCACTAGGCTGTTATAGGCCATGACCGCCAGCGCACCCAATGAAGCTAACACCATCCCCAGCGAAAAGGCCACCAGAAGCGATTTCCAGCCCAGCCAAGCACCCAGGGCAGCCAACAGCTTCACATCTCCCATCCCCCCGCCGCCCAACAGCGCCGGCAGCAACAAGAGCAAAAACCCCACGCCAAACCCAGCCAACGCCGCCAAAATCCCCATCCCGTCCGGCGCTACCGTATGATAGAGCAGGCCCAACAGGGCGGCCGGTACGGTAAGCCAATTCGGAATCCGATGTAGCCTGGCGTCCGTTATGGCCGCCACTAACACATATACACTTACCGCCACCACCAACACCGCCATCATCTTGCCCGAACCTTTCTTCTTGTTATTTCATTCCCGCCCTCTTCTTCTTGTCATTCCTGCGCAAGCAGGAATCCAGGCCCCTTTGTGCTGGCCCCCTTGGTCTTCCCTCTCCCCTCTGCGCCCAAAGGGTGGCATTGCCGAAGGCAATGCCGGGTGAGGGGGCCTTCCCTTTGTCATTCCTGCGTAAGCAGGAATCCAGGCCTCCCTGGTGCTACCCCCTTAGCAGGCCATTCTCTATAAACAACCCCGGCTGCCCCCCGGCAGCCGACTTAGCTTTCCTGAACTACTTCCGATATCGATTTACCGGCCCATCCGTGGTGTCTTCCCATTTGACTTCCGTATAATCGCCTTTTTTACAATCTTTGCAGAACCGCATGGTCCAGCTTTGATCAATAGCCAAGGCCGCATCGGCAATATCGCCCAGTTCGTCGATCAGGGTATCCCGGACCGCGCTCAGTCCGCCAGCAATCCCGATGATCAAGAGCGTAACCAGCAGGATCCATTCAAACGTCAGTCCTCCGCGGCGATCCTGCCAGAGCCGTCGTAAAAATCGTTTCATCGCCTTAACACTCCCGTTTTGTTCTCGCTTGAAATCCGAACTGTTCATCCCCCAAGCGGCGCCGGCGCGTTATTTTTATTTTTTGCACGTCTGGACCGTACCTTGATCAGGATTACCTTCTGCCCGTTTGCGCACCGGGACGTCTTGACCATCGCACTTCGGCACACTGTCCGTGAAACTAAACGACTTGGCAGTAACGCGCCAACATTCGTTACTGGGCGGATTGGGGCAGGTGCAGGCGGTTACTGTATAACTTTGATCAATGGCCACGGCCGCGCCGCAGATATCGCCCAATTCGTCGATGATCGAGTCGCGCACGGCCGACAGGGCGCCGACGATGCCGATGACCAATACAGTGATCAAAAGCACCCATTCAAAGCTCAGCACGCCTTTACGGCGGCCAGAACGTTTTTGCTCCGTTCGATGGATTCGCTTCAGCAGACTTTTCATAAGAAAGTTCCCGACGCTAGAGGTTCTCTGTTCCGAAGAATAAACAAATTTTCATCTATTCATGGCCCGAAACCTCTCTTGCCCTCGGCTGGAGTTGGGCTAGTCAGACAAACCGACAAGCGATCCTTCAGAAAGGGGAAGACCTGCGGCCCAGGTCGGGCCGCCTGAGCCGCAGGCCCCCTTGGAACTTCCGCTGCCTAAGTGGCCAAAAGGCCACCGCTCTAGACCAATCCCCCCTCCTTACTCATCCGGATTGTTGGAGCAAGAGCTAACCGTTTGACCGGCCAGGCTGCCCCGCCGCTCGCTCTGGTAGGCCTCGTCCACATAGACGGAGCCACTTGCCCCGTCTTCTTCGCATGCTGGGGTTACCACTTCCCAGGGCGGATTGATAAGAAGGGACTGGTCCAGGGAGATCATGGCCTCGGCCACATCCCCCAATTCGGTAATCAGGGCGTCGCGGGCTGCCGTCAGCCCACCGACGATGCCGATTACCAACAACGTCAAGAGCAACACCCATTCGAACGTCAAAACGCCTCTCTGTTCCGTCCAGAGCCGACAAAGAAGCCCATACAGCCCCTTGCCAGCTTCGTGTCTCCCTACCGTTTTGAACCGTTCGAAGGACCTGCTCTGTAGCCAGATCCAAGGTGCTCGATTCATCGGTCCTCGCACGATTCTCCGGTAGAAAGGAATGTTGCCAACTTCTCTGTCCACCTGTTCCCCTCTGCCTAGGTGGAAGAGGGGAACCCTCTTTTTTTTCCTCTGTCCGCTGGGGCAGAGGCGCCCTCATTTTTTCCCCTCTGCCCACTGCGGGAGAGGGTGGCCGGGCGTTAGCCCGGTCGGGTGAGGGGGATCCTTTTGTCATTCCTGCGAAGGCAGGAATCCAGGCTTCCCTGGTGCTCTTGCCCTCGCATTTCCTCTGCCCGCTGCGGCAGAGGGTGGCCAACCGTTAGGTTGGCCGGGTGAGAGGGACTTCACTGGTGTCATTCCGCGAAAGCGGCTGTTCGGCCCCCTCACCCGGCTTGGCTTGGGCCAAGCCGGCCTCTCCCACGGAGGGGAGAGGCGGGGTTTGCCCCCTCACCCGGCGTGACTTGGGCCAAGCCGGGCACAACCACGGGGGGGGGGGGGGGGGGTTGGCCCCGCACCCCGCGTGGGGTGGGGCGAGCCCGGCGCGCCCGCGGGGGGGGGTGGGG
>JANXAQ010000156.1 GCA_025062105.1 Thermoguttaceae bacterium | reverse complement strand
CCAATTGACCGTGGGGAAACTATAGAGCGATTGATCAAAGGTGAGCGTGCCGCGGCCTTGCTTGGTGAGCGTACCGCCCGAGAGATTCCACGTGCCGCGGATCGTTACCTCGCCGGCGCCATCAATGGTCAGGTTGCTGGCCGCACTACTGGAAATGGAAGTAGCATTGGCCAAGATCAGATTGCCGCTTTCGGAGCGGATGAGCGTATTGCCGCCCAGGGTCAACGTCTGCCCCAGAGTGTTCACCCCGGAAACGTTCCGCAACGCGCCCAGATTGACCCCGGCCCAAGTATGCCCTGTGCCGACTACAGTAATGCCCTCATTAGCCACGTTGATACCGCCTTGCAGCTCCAGGGTAGCGACGGAAGAGACACTGGTCGTGTTGCCCGTCCCGCTGGCGCCTAGGGCATTGCCATGGCGGATATTGAGCACGCCGGCCTGGACGTTCGTTATGCCTTGATACGAGTTGTTGCCGGCTAAAATCAAGGTGCCCGAAGTGGTTTTATTCAGTATCGCAAAAGCGGTCCCTCCGCCAAGATTGGCCAAGATGCGGCCGCTCTCGAAGGTCGAAGTGGTTAAATTGGCACCGGGTATCGTGAGCGTACCAGTACCCCAGATTTGCCCCGACTCCTGAATAGTAAGGTAGCCAATCGTCTCGTTGTAAGGCCCCAGGTCTAATATGCTATTGTTCCGCACGGTTACTGTGGCTGTGTTGGCAATCTGTTCCGAGGCTTTAAGTTGTACGTTGGCCACCAGACCCGACGTATTGCTGGCATTGATCGTCAAGGAGCCGGGAATGGCATTGCTGGGAGCAGCCAGCTCCAATCGGCCTCCAGTTACCGTGGTCGTACCGGTGTACGTGTTGGTTGCCTCAAAACGGGTCAAATACGGCCCGGCTACCGTCAGCGCATAACCGCCGGAAATGCCTTGTTTAAAGATCAGTGCCCCTGTGGTGGGCGCCAGCGTAGTGGCTGCCGTCAGACTGGCCAGGCCGTTGATGGTAAGAGTGCTAATGGTCGGGCTGGTCAGCGTAAAGGTGCCGGAACCGGTAAATCCGCTGGCGCTCATATCGGAATAGATTTCCAGCGTGCCGCTGCCGCCCACCTGGCCGATCGAGACCGGCAGCAACGCCCCGGTCGTTAGCACCCCAGGGGTACTACCAAGAACTCGGAATTCTGGGCTGCTGCCTCCAGGAGGGATAGTATCCGGTCCGGAGTATTGAACCTCCAGATGTTTGCCTCCGGCCCCTTGGGTAAATTTGATCACAATGCTATGCGGGCCTGGCGTAAGACTGATCGAAGCCTCTCGCCAGGTGGTTCGCCATGCCGCCTCCGGTAGCACCACTTGGCCATCAATGTATAAGGAGAAACTATCATCATGATTTGCTCGGAAGGTGTACGTGCCGCCAGTGGTGATATTAATCAGCCCTTTCCACATCATCGCCAAGCGATCGGGCACCTGAAAACCGACAACCGGCACCCGGGGATAATCCGTACCTACAGCCATCGGCAGATTCAACGTTTGCGGATGGGTATCAATCCGCTGGATGACTCGATCGGGAATGATCAGTAGCTCGGTGGCAAATCGGCTATCCACCGAGCTAATGCTGGTCCCCACATTGTAGTAATAGGCGTTCAGGCCATTGACGCCGGGGTCTTGGACGGTGGTGCTAGCGCCGTAGATGCGTGCCGTGCCGCCGCCAAGCGTAATATTATTGGAAGGCAAATTGCCCGAGGCTGGCGTAATCTCCAAAGCGCCTGCGTTGACAGTAATTCCGCCGGTGAAGGTGTTGACGCCGGTTAGCCGCAGCGTACCGGAGCCGGTCTTGGTTAGGCCAGCGATGCCGGCAATAGGAGCACTAATGGTAGGATGCGGAGCACCGGTGGGAGTGGTATAGTTGACGTTGATGGTAGGCGTAGCCAAGGTGAGTGTATAACCGCCGCCGGCAATTTCATATCCGCGGGTGCCGCCGGAAGCATTGGGATTGTTGAATTGAATGGCCGTCCCGCCGCCCACAGTAATGTTCGAGCCTAACGTAATTGTGTAGGTGCCAGCATCTGTAGCTGTGCCTGCCCCGATGACGGCGCTATCCGGGGCCGTATTACTCCAGATGGCGTTGGCCGAACCAGTCCACCAGTTATTATTGGAGGTATTCCAAGTGCCGGAGCCGTCTTGGGCGCCCGAGACGGCGGTATTGGCATCCCAGGTTAATACAGCGGCCTGGGCCTGGGAGCCTGGCCAGAACCACTGTTCGGCTAAGCTGCCCAACGTCCAGCCGCTAGAACCGTTTGGACCGAAGAGTCCATCGCCGAACCGCTCCAGCCGGGCAAGCCGCATAGCGATTAGGCCCGGTTGCAGCAGCGACCAGACCGGCCAGACGGCCTGCCCCCAAATCAAGCTGGCCAACGTCATCCAAACCAACCCCCGATACCACCCTGTCCGCCGTCGCATCGCCCGAACCATCACTGTGCTCCTTTGCTTCTGTTTGGCCTATTTTTTACTTACCGTTAACTGTTTCCTATCCTATCTCGTGTACCTTAAGGTGTTTGGGTTCTTTGGAGAAAGACGGGGAAACCATAGAAGAAAGAACCGGGATTGGAAAAACTTTTGCCGGTCGGAGAAACCTCTCTAAGAAGAAAGAAGAAAGAAGATAAGCAAAATCGGCCCACATGGACAAAGATTCCTCAGCAAACTCCCACTCTCCTGAAACCAAACGAAGGCCCCCTGTAGTTCCAGTCCTATGGCAACCAGTAGTTTTGGTGCTATGACAAAGGGACGGTTGGAAGATGGGCAACCCAAACGAAAGAGCCTGGGCTTGTTGCCCGTAGTAGAGACCAAGCATCCCCCAGCCTCTATGGCCACGCAGAAAAGCCAACGCGGAGGAGAGAAGATATATACCGCAAGAGCTCAGTGGCAGCCTTCGCATCTTCCGGACAGCTCCCCCCTCACTAAGAGACCCGAACGTTTCTTCCCCCTCAGTACATCCGGAAGTAGCCGCGGCGATTAGCCCGGCAGGCCTAGGAGGATGGCCATTTTCTTTGGCCTTTATTTATAGCCTAATTGCCACAGTTTCCCTATCCATTGGCTTTTATCATAATTGCCCTCCGGCAGGTCCGCAAGCATTTGGCACAAAAAATTTAAAAAATTTTTTTAAAATGATATAAGGGGAGAAATAGCCACCTAAAATGGTTAACGCTTGAGATGCATTATTAGGTAACCAAAAAGTGGGGTTCAGGAAGAGGCCTCCGGGCTTAAGAGCAACAGTTCGGCCGAATGCTGCAATTTGTCATTCCTGCGTAAGCAGGAATCCGGTTTTATTCTGGGGTCCCGTGGTTTGCCGCTTGGACGGGAACAAGACGGAGGCCACTTTCCAGAGGATGACAGCCCGGACCTCTTGGCTGAAGTTTGAGAAAGTATGGCAGTATTCAGCCGAATCAAGTCCTTATGCAATAGAGAAGCAGGGAAAAGAAAAAACCCATTAATTTTCTAAATTTTCTAGATTTTCCAGATTGCCCAGATTTCCTTTCTTAAAATTAGCAATTTTCTCCCAATAATCGGTTCCCAAGCTTAAATTACTCTGTAAGGGGGAGGCTATGGAGCCAGCCCAACCGGGCCGCCCATTCCCGAAGAGATTTTCCAACTTCTAAGCCCCCGCCCAAGACCCTACCAAAATAGCTCCTAGGAACCTATGGCCTTCCAATATCTTAGGTTGCTAGGCATCCCAATAGGGCTGGCTGGCAGCCCCTGAAGCCAACCAGGCCCCAGACTAAGTGAACCCCCATTAAGGGAAGCTTTTCAGAAAGGACAAAATTAAAGGAAAAGGTTGCAAGCCGGGAGGGGAAGCCAGCCGGTGGCCTCAGGGAAGCAAACCTCCTAGAAGTGGGAAAACTGCCATATGCTCTTCGCTGTCAGTCCTATGGGGAAGAACGCGGGGCGTCAGGATGCGATTCGAGATTGCCCCCTATGCCGACAAGGAAACCACAGTCAGGGAAGGCAGAGCCTCAGGGGCCTCTGGAATTCTCCTTTTGGAGGAACCTTTGGGGGCCGAAAAGAGGAAGAGGCAATAAGGCTGGGCAGCGCCCAGAGGGTTGTTCGGGGACCGATACAAAGCAAAGTAGTAAAAGTAGTAGTTGTCGTCAGCGGGGTTGTGCAGGCGGGGATCCGGTGCTGATAGCCTGGGGCGGATACCAACGGGCAGAGGAACAGTAATTAAGAGGAACAGTAATTAAATAGTTAGCGGACCGGCAGGCCGTGGGAGCGTAAGTAGGCTTTGAGTTCGGGGATTTTGATTAGGCCGAAATGGAAGACCGAGGCAGCTAGCAGAATGGTCGCCCCGGCCTGGGCAGCTTGCAGGAAGTGTTCCAACCTGCCGGCGCCGCCAGAAGCGACGATTTCGGCCTGGGTGTGTGCCCGGAGCAAACGGATCAGCGGCAGATCATAGCCGGTCTGGGCCCCGTCGGCCGCTTTGCTGGTCGGAAGGATCACCCGGACGCCGTAGTCATTGACACGTTTAGCCCACTGCAGGGCATCCACACCGGTGGCCGTTCTGCCACCGTCGATATAGACCTCATACCCAGAGGGCATCTGAGGATTATGATCCACATCGATGGCTACAGTAACTCTTTCTGGGCCAAACTGATCAATAAGCTCTGAGATCAGTTCTGGTCGGCGAAAGGCAGCGGAACTGACAGAAACCTTGTCAGCTCCTGCCTCTAGAACGGCCGCAGCCGAAGCAACATCGGTAATTCCGCCACCTACAGTAAAAGGTACCCTAGTTACTTCGGCTACCCGGCGAACCACCTCGAGCATGGTTGGCCGATTCTCCACGGTAGCCGTGATATCCAGTAGCGCCAGCTCATCTGCGCCGGCCTGACAATAGGCTTGAGCACAGGCGACCGGATCGCCGGCGTCCCGAAGATTAACAAAATGAACTCCCTTCACTACCCGGCCATGGTGCATATCCAGACAAGGCATAATCCGAAGTACAGAGCTTTGCATGCGAGGGTTTCCCTTGATGGGTGGACAAGGACAGGTTAGCGTAAGGGTGTTAGACTCAGATAGCTACCACCAGCCGGTCAACCGACAGGCCAACCAGAATAGCAACTATGGAGCGTAGCAACTGCGGGTTGGTTCAGGGAATGATTGGTTACGGTAATTGGAAAAGGGACTCGGTTTTGACGATGGCATAATCGTCGGGGAAGGTATGGAAAGCTTGGATCCGGAAGCACCGCTGGCGGCACTCAGGATGCATATAACTGACCGCCCCCACAGCAATCCGGCCGTTGGAGGCGAACTTGTAGTACAGGCCTTCCGGCTCCTGGTCGGCAAGGGACAATTCTTGCTGAAAGGCCCAAAACTCTTCCGGGGATAGTCGGTCCAGGTGGAACTGGACCTGATAGAGGATTCCACCTCGGCACTGGATACGTTCCTGTCGGCTTTCCCGGAGCCGGTGGCAGATCAACCGGCGCAATTCTGGCAACGGATGCTGAGCGGAGGTAGCTACTTCTGTGAGTACCAAATCCGCATAGTTCCATGAGATCACATGCCCGGCCGTGGTGATCTGCAATTTTGCTCGATAGCTGCCATACTCAATGTGCCGAGACTGAACCACCTGAAACAATTCCGGATGCAAAGGCCGGCCGTACACCACAAAGACTAATTCCGTCACTTTAGGACGAACGCTTAGCACGGCAACGGTCCTTAAAAATCGGTGTTCATAAGTTTGGACCAGTCCAGCCGAAGGCAGTGGGCGGATTTCGCTCACCTCTCCTCCATGGCTAAGATAGGGGCAGAGGGAGGAGAAAAAGGCCTACAAGAGGCCTCTTACGCCCTGCCCGGCATTACCTTTCGCAATGCCGACCTCTGGGCCGGAGGCCAGAGGAGTTTGGCCCTCGGCTAACTGTTATATGAATTTTTTTACCCATCCGAAGAAAGGCACTCCCTACCTACGGAATCGGCTTTCTTCTGGCCCAAGCCGCAATCTCTCTGACAGCCTCCTGCAGCGAAAGCCTTAAACCCTATTCTTAGTGCTTATTATAGCTCTGATGTTTGAATCTACCAAGGGGTGTTTGAAGAAAAAGAGTCCAACTCACGGTGATGCAAATGGTGTTCCGAATGAATCTTCTTGAGGAAAATTTTGGTAATCTAACCATCCCTCAAAGATGCCTAGCATACTTGTTGCATTTTGCTTCGCTCTTTTTGGGACTAGCCTCCTCCCAACATCTGGGGATGCGCGTAATGGATCGGCCTTTTTGGAAGGAAGGTCTCGAAAAAAATGAACATATAGTGAACTATATGAACTTTTGAATCGATAGGATTGATCCGTTCCATTCACAGACCCACTATATGTAGGCTGCTAGCAGTGCTTGCAGCCCTACCGATTGGGCTAGAGAGGGAGAACACCAAAATAGGGCAAAAGGAATCTCTGTGAAATTTCGAGAGATATATTTTTATACTATTTTGGTTCCCCGCTTCTGAGCCAATCTATTGGGTTGACCTACCTTACCCATAGTGGGTGGTAGGTCGCCTTTTGCCATTTTTCCTAACTGCTTTTGTTTCTGGCAGTTACGATGAACCATCTATTAGGTCATCCAATTTCCTAACTCCAATAATTCCAAAGAGTTAAAAAATCTCCTCCCCGAGGGGAGGCCAAAAATAGCAAAATTCGAGCTAAGAGGCTGTCCTAAAAACATTGTCGAAAACATTGTCTATGATGAAAGGAGGTTTCCTTCCTCAATGCCTCAGACCCAAAATTGCTGTTTTTAAGGAGTCTGAAGGGTAGGAGCCGGTCGGCCAAAACCCATGGGAAACCGCGCAAATCCCCATTTCAGGACAGCATCGAAGTAATATTGCAGCCCAGGGGCGCAGCATTGGATTTTTCCAGAGACAGGAATCTTGGCCTCGTTTGTGTGTCTCTGGAGGGCTACGATTGGGGCAATAAGCCTGCAATGCTGCTTGTGGGGCGATGACCCGGCAGGGGCACCTTTTGGGCTAAAAATGAACCCCCCTCACATGGTCTGAACTGTTCCCAAAGAGGATGTATGCACCTGTCTAGGGCAGCAGGACTCCGACAAGGATGTCGTAACCAGCATGGGTGCCGGCGGCAATCCCAAACCCTCGGAACCAAAAAAGGCCGCAAAAAAACATCCCGGCCAGCCAACGAAAGCTAAAGATAGCCAGATTCCAGGGATCGCCGGCTGGACCGAGGTGATGGGCCAGCGCAAAAAGCCCACTGGTGCTCAAGGCAGCTGCCAAAAAACTTTCGCCCAGACCCAGGCCAGCAAGACGAAATAGGCCGAGCATGGCGGGTAAAAGGATCAATCGAAACAAAAGTTCCTCATAGAGCCCAGCCCCCAGATAACTGATTGTGCGAACCAGCCATCCGGGCCAACCGGTACTGCCTGCCACCGGATGCAGCTGCCAAAGACTCCCCTGCCAGCGCAGGAGCCCCCAAAGCGCCACAGAAAGCAGACTGCATTCCACCGCCATGCCAAGCAGTGTGGTAGGTGACACTCGCCAGGATTGGCCGCTCGTATAGTGCCAGGCTAGCAAGATGCCTACCAAAAGCAAAGGCAGTAAAAAATAATGGCCTAGGCCCACACTATCCAGCACCCTACGAAGCCATAGATCGGCACCATTGCGAGCCGCCGCCGAGCTTTCCAGTAAGACCCCCCCTTCATAAACGATCAGCAAAGGTGTTAAAAACAATAAACTTGGCCAAGGACGACGAGATTGGGACCAGTAATCCTCGCCCAGTTCCTCGCCAAGTTGGCCGGGCGCAGGGGGGCCGGCCAAGGCAACTTGTTCGTCGGCTGTCATTCGAAAGCCTCCTGGCCACACTTCCGCATACAGCAGTACTTTGTCTTCCTGCTGCCTGAGAGAGGACGCCAAGCGAGGCTTACCCGGCTCAGGGGAGAAAAAAAACTGCTGGTGGACCTCCTTCTGGCGTCGAGCCCTCTTGGAATAGTAGGTAGAAGAGAAAAAGCATAGACGCACTCCATTCGGTTGCACTGGTAGGAGTCCGGCAGGTATTCCCAGATCATTTTTCGACGGAAGCTGTTTTTCGGCTTGAGCGTGTGGATAGACTAGATCAATTTTGCCGGAGATGCCGACTGCGGACATCCGGCACCTGTTTTGGGAAGCAGTTCGGTTTCTGAGCTCGACTTTTGCCGATTTCGGCCTTCTGCCGAAATAGGAAAGTTCTAACTTTTTGGAATTATTGGAGTTAGGAAATTATGTGGCCAAAGAGGTGGTTTGGGGCAACCCTTGGGAAGAAAACAAGTTAGGGAAAATGGCAAAAGTCCAACCAGAGGCTGCCGCGAAATAGGATAGGATGTTAGGCGTCTTCCGAGAGGTTTCCTGGAGGCAGGTGCCTCGGCCAAAACTCCCTAAAACAGTGGATTTGGGGATGGTAGCGAGGGTCCAGCAAAGCACTGCTTACAAGGTCAAACACTCCTTTTCAGGAGCCCCCCTCAGTCCTCTGTGCTTCTGTAGATAGTCAGTTATGAGTGGGTTATTACAAGAGGTCTATGATCGGTTGTATGCGGCTTATGGGCCGCAGCATTGGTGGCCGGCACAGACGCCTTTTGAGGTGATTGTGGGAGCGGTGCTGGTGCAGAACACTAATTGGAAAAACGTTGAACGTGCCATTGGCAACCTGCGGGAAGCGGGGCTTCTAGAGCCTCGGCGTCTGGCCAAAGTGCCTCTGCCAGAATTAGAGGAATTGATCCGGCCAGCAGGCTACTACCGGATTAAAGCCCGGCGTCTGCGGAACTTGCTGGAGCTGATCGTGCGCCGATATGGCGGCTTACTGGAACGGATGTTTTCCCGCCCTCTGGACGCCTTACGAGAAGAGTTGCTTGGGGTGCCGGGCATCGGACCGGAAACCGCTGATTCGATCCTCCTTTATGCAGGAGGTTTTCCCACTTTTGTCGTGGATACCTATACCCATCGTGTGTTAGCTCGTCATGGTTGGATCGGGTTCGATGCCGACTATTATCAGATCAAAGATTTTTTTGAAAGCCAATTAGAGGCGAATGTACAACTTTTTAATGAATATCATGCCCTATTGGTCCGAGTCGGTAAGTTACATTGCCGACGGCAGCCAAAATGTTCCGGTTGCCCTCTGGAACAGATGCTTCCGGAAGGTGGCCCATTGGAACCAGAAGAGTAACTGCTCAGAGGCTGTCCTGAAATTGAGATTTGGGCGGTTTCCAATGGGGTTTGGCCGACCGGCTCCTACCCTCCAGACTCCTTAAAAAGAGGGATTTTGGCATTCTGGCCATTTAGGAAGGAAACTTCCTTTCCTCATAGAACATGTTTTTTAGGACAGCCTCTCAGCTCGACTTTTGCCACTTTAGGCCTTCTCCCGGAGGGGAAAACTCTAACTCCTTGCAACTATTTGACGTAGAACATTGTGTGAATGAAAGAAAGTCCGTCGTACCTACTGGAGACAAAAGGAGTTAGGGAAAATGGCCAAAGTCGAGCTCAGACTATCTCGGGAATCTGAAAGTCACTCACCCCGTCTGGGAGGGAGTCTGTAGCCGGGGCTCTTGGCTGTCTAGCCAGTCTCTAGTCAGTCTGGGAGACGAAGGGAGCAACACAGGCACTTTCCCCTGATAATAGAAAGGGCAGGATAGCCGGGGAAACTAGGAGGGCTCAGTCCGTAGCAACGATAGGAGACAGCCATCAGCCAAATAGGATCATTTTCCCAGAGAGATTTACAGATATTCATATCTGCCGGCCTCTTGGGCGGTTTGAAACAGAGCAAGGACATTTTCCGGTGGTACGCCGGCCTGAATGTTATGGACACTAGCTAATACGTAGCCGCCACCCGGGGCCAAAATGCGAATATTTTCTCGGACCTCTTCGGCCACCTGTTCCGGGGTTCCAAACGGCAGCGTTTTTTGGCTGTCGCAGGCAGCGCCCCAAAACACCAGCTTCTGGCCGAATTCTCGCTTCAGCCGAACCGGATCCATCCCCTTAGCCGACGTCTGCACCGGATTAATAATATCCACGCCCATTTCGATCAAGCTGGGCAGAAACGGATAAATAGCACCGTCGCTGTGCATGAAGACTTTCCATCGGGTGTGCTGATGAATCCAATCAAGTCCTCGTTTGTAATAGGGCATAATCAGTTCCCGGAACATGCCGACAGAAAGAAACGGCCCAGTTTGGGTGCCCAGATCGTCGTTGAATTGCACAATTTGGACCCGATCGCCGACGGCATCGGCCAGCCGACGGAGATTCTCTATCCACGCTTCGACGATCCGTTCGTATAGCTGGCGTACGTAGTCTGGTTCGGTTGCCAAAGTAATCATCCAGGCGGTAAAATCGCCGATGCCCAGACCGAAAAACAGTTCATAAGGTGGTCCCATGGCCACCATAATTGCATAATCGGAGTTTTGCCACCAACTTTCGGCCTGGGCATGTAGATGATCGCATTCTTCCTGGGTCAGCAGGGGCAATTCCAATTTATCGGGATCGACATGAGCCGCACCGGGGAATTTATCTACACGGTCAAAGTAAAAGCCACCTCGGGGCATGACCGCCATCGGTCGGCCGTCCGGATGCAATAGGAGCAGATCCCCATTGGCTCGGACAAGGGGATTGAAATCGCCAGGTACTTCCACCGGCGTGCCATCGAACAGTTTCCAGGGTTTCCAACGCTCGTTTCGGATGCCGAAGACGACGGCTGGCCGTTGCAGCCCAACCACATCCCCACCAAGCCGTTCCAACACCGGCCGCTCAATCTCGGCCAACATTTGATACAGATCATACACCCGTGTTGGGGTACGAATGCCCAGCAGTTGTTTCAGTTTATGATAGGTGGAGGCAGCAATGCCGGTCTGCCGGGTAGCCCCCACATCGATGGGCACCCGGTCCGGCTCCCGATGTTCTAATGCACACATTACCCGTTCCCGGGAATTCATTTTCCAAGGCTCCTCCGGTGGGTACCAGTAAAGGCCAGAAAAACGTCCTGATGGCACAAGCTTATCTCGGCTTTTGCCATTTTTCCTAACTTAGTCTGGCTCCAGCCGTTATGGCAAACCTTCTTTTTGTTCACTCAATTTCCTAAGTCCAATATTTACAAGGAGTTAAAGTTTTCCCCTTCCGGGAGAAGGCCTAAAATGGCAAAAGTCGAGTTTAGGCAAATCTCAAAAGCTCGTTGAACAACGCAGAATGGATACAATAGGCGATTTGGCTAAGACAAGTCTTTGAAACCAAGCACTTTTTGCTCTTGGAAGTGATCTTTCCTAAATGCTGCCATTTCTCCTTCCTATAGAGTAACAATTAGCTTCTTTAGAAAGGTTGGTTATTCCCCCGTTTTGGGTAATCATTTGCTGCCGTTGGGATGGGAAATACCTCCCAAAAATGTGTATAACAGCGAGCCCAATCGGTAGGGGTGCTAGCACCGCTAGCAACCTCTATATACCTCCATAGATAGCCCTCATATATAGATAGGAAATCTCTGAATGGGTGCCACGTTCTATCAAATCAAAGGTTCCTAAAGATGAATGAATGTTTATAATTTTGGAGAGGTTCCTTTTCTCCTTTTGCCAGGGAACCAAAATGGCAGAAGCCAACCATAAGGCAGAAGCCGAGCATAGCAGTCGGCTGATTGCTTAGCCCAATTGGGCCAATTGGTTGCGGATGGCGCGGATGAAATCTGGAGTGGTGCCGCAGCAACCGCCCAAAAAGGCAGCCCCGGCTTCCAGCAGGGCAGGTACATAGGAGGCAAAATGCTCCGGGGTTTGACTGTACCGAACCTGTCCGTCCACCAGTTGGGGCAGTCCCGCATTGGGTTTGATCCAGATGGGCCGGTCTGTAGCGGTTCGGAGCCGTCGGCAAATTGACAAAAAACCTTCGATGCCTTGTCCACAGTTAGCTCCTACTACGTCGGCTCCTGCCTGGCTGAGGGCTTCGGCCGCCTGTTCTGGACTGTTGCCCATCAGGGTCCGATCCTTATCACGGCCAGAGGCAAAGACCATACAGGCCACTACAGGCAAACCGGTGGTTTTGGCCGCCCGAACCGCAATCAGCGCTTCTTCCAGATCGGACATGGTTTCAATGACCAGACCATCGGCGCCTGCCTCGGCTAAAACTTCACACTGCTCCAGAAAGACCGATTCCAGCTGGTCAGCGGTGGTATCGCCGGTAAGGAGCATTTTGCCACTTGGGCCTACCGAAGCAAAGACTAAGGCCTGTTGTCCGGCTGCCTGAAGCGAAATCTGCACTCCTGCCTGGTTGATCTGCCGGACGTGTTCTGCCAAGCCATAGCGGGCCAAACTGAACCGATTGCCGCCGAACGTATTGGTCAAAATAATCAGGCTGCCGGCTTCGACGTAGCTTTGGGCCACCTGCTGGACCCGATCCGGATGTTCCAAGTTCCAACGTTCTGGGCATTGGCCTACCGGCAGGCCAAGCTGCTGCAGCTGGGTGCCCCAAGCTCCGTCGGTCACTACCGGACCGGTCGAAGTCAATTGCTCTATCAAAACATGCATAAGAAGCCATTTACTAAAGAGGAAATTGGCCCGACCTTCCAAAAATCTTTCTGCAAGCCACTTACCCTTTTAACAGCAACTCCGTGCAGGAACAGTTGGGGAGTTTATTGTAGTAGGAGAGTCTGGTTTTGGGAAGGGATCTGCCGGGAAAGCAAAGATCGGCAATTTTTACGTATCCAAATGGCAGATTTTGCCCGGCTCTGCTAGCCGCTCAAAACCTACCTGCTTGCCGGGTAGAGAGATCTGCCAGGAGCCGGATCTTTAACCTCTTAGCTGACAAACAGATAGGAAATCACTTGGCCTCTTTTGTTCTTTGGCTAGCTGGTTTGGCATGAAGATTGCTTGTCGGCAAAAATACTTCCGAAAAAACCAACCCTTCTGCCTAAGGCAGCACCCTTATCTATGAGCATTTCCGCCGATCGGTGGGGAGATTGTTTTGTTCAGAAGATCCCCTACTTTATCTCTGCCGTGCAAAAGGGGAGCCAGATTCCTTCTATGTTGTACGGATAGGGATGCCCGATTTGGCGGGGATGAGCCGATCAGCAGCTTCTGCCTCGGCTGAAGTCTAGCGGGACATTTCTCATTAAGTTTACTGCCGAAGGGGTAAAGTTCTAAGTCCCCGGAGTACGAAGTTAGAAACATTGTGGGCACAATGTATGGGCAAAATGTTCATCGTAACTCCCAGAGGCAATAGCAGTTAGTAAAAATGGCAAAAGTCAAGCAGTGACAAAGATTAGAACATTATTCTTGCGGAACGGTGCCACCATGGCAAAAGTCGAACTTTGTGGCTGTGCGATGTGGATTTAGTGTCTTCTGATAGATTTTTGGAGCGAACCGATCCATCCGGCAAAACTTGGTAAAAAGAAGTTCTTGCGATGGGGGCTGCTAGACAAAACTCTGCTAGCCTCCGGAAAGATGTTTTTCGCCAAAGCCTTTTCGCCGAAAAATAAGTTCCTGGCCTACAAGCGTCCAGGGCTGGTAGTGTGGAATAAGGGATTTTGAGAAAGGACGTTTTCTAAAAGTTGGGGAGAGTGCCGGAGATGCCGTATGGATTGTACATAGCGGCTGAGGGGGCCCATGCGCAGGCCAAACGTCTGGAAGTGATTGCCAATAATTTGGCCAACGCAGATACACCCGGGTTTAAACGTCAGTTAGCTATTTTCCAGGCTCGATATGCGGAGGCGATTGAACAAGGGGAAGACTGGCCCGGCAGCGGCTCTATCAACCAAATCGGCGGAGGGGTAATGGTGCGGGAGACTCCGACCGATTTTGCCCCAGGTACCCTGGAACGGACCGGTCTGCCTACGGATGTAGCTCTGGAAGGCGAAGGTTTCTTTTGGGTGGAGAAGGGGCAGGAACGGTTTTTGACGCGTGCTGGCAATTTCCGGCTTTCTAGCCGAGGAGAACTGGTAACCCAACAAGGTTATTTTGTGCTGGGTGAAGATGGCAGTCCGATTGTGCTCCCCCAACCAACGCGACCTTTTGAGATCAATTCTGCCGGACAGATTGTCCAAGGCGGGTTTCGGCGGGCGCTAGCTGTGGTCAAACCACCATCGGCGGAGGCAGTTCAACGGGTTGGTGAAAATTTATTCCATATCCAAGGACAACCGGAACCTGTGCCGTCTGCACAACGCCGTCTGTTGCAGGGCTTCTTAGAACGTTCCGGCGTTCGCCCCGCCTTGGAACTGCTGGAGCTGATCGAAACCTCCCGGCTGATCGAAGCCAATTTGAACCTGATGAAAGCTCAGGATCAAATGCTCAGTGGTTTGGTGCACCGGTTATTAAAAGTGTAAATATTCTCTTATAACTTCGGAGGAGCTCGGTTATCATGGGCATTCAGGCGCTGCAGGCAGCGGCCACGGGCATGGCCGCCATGGAAACCAAGCTGAACGTCGTGGCCAACAACCTGGCCAATGTCTCCACTACTGCTTACAAAAGGGATCGAGCTAATTTTGAAGATCTCTACTATCAGCATGAACGCCTGCCGGGCATCGAAGATCGGGCTTCGGAACCTACGCCCACCGGCGTTTCCGTAGGCTTAGGCGTTCGCCTGACCAGCACCCAGACCAACTTCGAACAAGGTAGTTTCATCCAAACGGACCGGGAACTGGATGTAGCCATTGAAGGTCCTGGATTCTTTCAAGTCTCCGATCCCTCCGGGCAGATCTATTACACCCGAGCGGGCAATTTCAACGTCAACGCCAACGGCTACTTGGTAATCGGCTCAGGCTATATGGGCCGACTGCTCGAACCACCTATCTCCATCCCGCAGGATGCCATCGGCATTTCGATAAGCCCGGAAGGCATTGTCTCCGTTAAACAGCCGAACAATCCTCAGATGAGTCAAGTCGGCCAGATCGAATTGGCCACTTTCATTAACCCAGATGGATTGCTCAAAATCGGTGAAAATCTTTATGCCCAGACGGACGCTTCCGGTGCCCCGATCTTAGGCAACCCCGGCCAAGAGGGACTGGGTTTACTTCGACAGGGCGCCCTGGAAGGTTCCAATGTCGAACCGGTTCGGGAGCTCATCGAACTGATTGCCACTCAACGAGCCTTCGAAATGAGTTCCCAAGTCATTAAAGCCGGCGACGAAATGATGCAACTGGTCTCCAATCTCCGCCGGTACTAAGTTTGATCGCCGCCATTGTTCCATAACTGTTTTTACTTCCAGTAGTTAGGATGAGACCCATCTTGTGTACGTAATTTCTTAACCCCAATGGTTTACCCACAGCTACAGGACTGCTTTTTCCAAGGGAGGCTCAATATGCCAAAAGGCCCACTAAGCTCGATTTTTGCCATTTTTGGCCTCGCCCTCGACGGACAAAGCTCTAAGTCCATGGAACTATTGGAGGCACACCAAGTTAGGGAAAATGGCAAAACTCGAGCTAAGAGATTGTCCTAAAAATCTGGACTTTCTCAAAAGTTCCCTTTATCTCAACTTGTGCCATTTTGGTTGGGCTGCCGAAAGGAAAAAGCTTTACCTCTTTGTAATTATCGGTGTTAGGAAATTGAGCGGCCAAAAGCAGCGTTCCCCGTAACTCATCGAGTTAAAGCAAGTTAGAAAAAATGGCAAGCGTCAAGCTTGACAGGGGTGATACAAAGGGGATATCTCCAGCCAGCTTCATGCCATCGGCTAGAGTCGAAAGATGTTCCAAACCGAGCCGCCGAACCGGTGCTGGCAACGGAGGTTCGATCGCCTATCTTGGGCTGTTGCTTGGCTCGGTATATCGGGCAATAAATGGCACCAGCAGGTCTTTCGTCGGCTGGGCAAACCTACTCCCATAGCCCACCCTACGGTAATGTTTTGGAAACTACATACAAAATGGGATTTCAGCGTTTTGCGAGGAATTTTCCAGTTCCGATCCATCCGGGAACTCTCGGCACCACATGGGCGGCGTTTGCCGAATTTTGGAGCCTCCACGCAATGCTGAGTCTGCCACCGGAAAATCCTGTTCGGGAGACTTCTAAGCGGTTGTTTAGACCATGGGCGTGTCAAACGCGAACCCATCTGCCCTGTTGGTTCCAACAATCTTGTTTATTCCGAAAGACCCCATCGATGGACAAAGTTATCCGCTTTTGGGAACAGGGTGGTTTAGGGGAGGCGGTCTGGGCAGTTCTGCTCGTTTGGCACCTGGGAATGGGAGTTCTGGAACCTGCTATGGCCTATCAGAATGCTTCTGCTCCTCCAGTGTCGAAACAAACAGCCTACGAAGAGTCCGACCTGGAAGTTCGCCTTCGGTCGCAGGCAGTTATTCATGGGCCGATTGTGCGAATGGGCGATTTGGCCGATTTTTTCCCAGCCCAGTCTGTTTTGGCTGCGCGATTGGTGCAGACGGAACTATTTCCTGCGCCTGCGCCTGGCAGCCGTCGGTATGTGTCCAGCATGGAGATCGAAGAACTTCTTGTGCGCCGTGGTTTGCCCATGGCGGAGATTCGCTTAACCGGTGCTTCGCAGGTAGAAATCCGGCGCCCAAGCAGGCCATCCGTTTCTGAGGCGTCGGATTCGGGTTCGGACCGGAATAAAGGAGTTATCGGCAGCCGACCCACACCTGCCAACCGCCGACGAGTAGAAGCTATGGTCGAAGAAGCCATCCACGCCTATGTACAGCAAAAAGCTCCGAACCGCAACGGCTGGCAAATCAAACTCACAAGCAAAGAAGAGCTCAAGACCATTTTTCCGGAAACGGTTCATGGACTGGAGGTGCGTGGCGGATCGCCCCCTTGGACTGGTCTGCAATGGTTTGAGCTGAGTTTAACTGGTCCGGAAGGCCTTCGCAGCCTGGTGGTGCAGGCGGAGGTTTCCGAAGCGGCCAGCGTGGTGGTGGCTGCCCGACCAATCCCTAAAGGTACTATCCTGCAGGCAGAAGACTTGGCCCTGCAGTCTGTGCCGGCAAACGAAAAAATCGACGGCTATTTCTCCGCCCTCCAGGAGGTTGTTGGCAAAGAGGCACTGCGGGGTCTGCCGGCAGGCCGGGCTATCCCCCAGGATGCCGTACAATCCCCGTTACTCGTTCGACGGGGACAAATAGTTACTGTCTATGCCCGGGCACCGGGCATTCGGGTCCGGACCCAAGCGCGTGCCAAAGACGACGGCAGCTTGAGCGATTTGGTGGCTGTTGAATCCCTGGCCGATCGAAAAACGTTTTTTGCCCGGGTGTGCGGTCCTCAGGAGGTAGAGGTCTTTGCACGGGGCATCCATGCCGATACACAACTGCCCATCCTCTCCGAGAGCGCTTCTTCCGGCTACCATAGGTCTTCTAGCGAAAGACCGTGACGTTTTCTTCCCTGAAAGGATAACATCCATGTTCGAGCATGGCAGCAGATGCCGATCCTTTAGTCGGCGGAACCTCTGTTGTGGCCGAAAATCCGGGGGTTGTCAGCTTGCCGGATGTTGGAGCCTTCTAATGAGCCTGGCGGCCAGAGAAGCTGCCTCCGTCGGCGGTTGTCGTGGCCCTACCGGATATTGGACCCTTCTGGTAGGTCTGGCTCTAGCAGCTTTGTTAGCTCCGATGGGTTTTGGAGCCGAAAGAGGAGACCGAAACAGAACTGGTTCGGCGGTTGGGGTACCGGCTCCGCCTGAACCTGCAGAACGAATCGATCTAGGAGGGCCGAGTGGCAGTCTTTTTGGGGCTCCGGGGACTCGGCCGCCGCTTTTGCGGGAAATGGTCGATCTTGCCCATGTGCCGATGCCGCCGCCCCGGACACTGAAACTTAACGACATCGTCATTGTTACCGTGGATGAAAAATCCCATGTCCTAAGCGAAGGAGAAATGGACCGGCGGAAAAACGCCTCCTTGCAAGCGGCCCTAAAAGACTGGATCCTCTTCAGTCCTCGGTCCTTTGGTATTCGGCCGGATCCGCAGTCAGCAGGTGAACCGAAAATCGACGGCCAATGGGATAACAAATACCGAGCTCAGGCCGATTTCGAGGCCAGAGATGCTATCAAATTTACCATTGCTGCCCGAGTAATCGACGTTCGACCGAATGGTACGCTGCTGATCGAAGGCCGACGTATCATCAAACACAACGAGGATACCTGGGAATATTTCCTGCTAGGCGTCATCAGGCCTGAAGACGTAAAACCTAACAATACCATCGAAAGTGAGAAGATTGCTGAGCTGCGGATTTGGAAACGGGAAACCGGGCATGTGCGGGACGGTTATCGCCGGGGTTGGTTGATGGAATGGCTGGACCGGTTCCAGCCCTTCTAATTCCTTACCCAATCCAGCCAATAAGGCGTCCATTCCCAATCCTGGGCTTTGCCAGAAGTGAGACTTTTGCAAGTTTGGCTCGGCTTTTAAGGCATAAAGGGGGTCTGAAGATTTTGGTTTGCAAGAAGTGCGACTTTTGCCCTTTTTGGGCCCATGCCGAAATGGGAAAGCTGTAACTGCTTGGAACTATTGGAGTTAGGAAATCGGATGAATAAAAGGCATGTTCGCTGTAAGTCTCGGAGGCAAACCAGGGTAGGAAAATTGGCAAAAGTCGAGAAACCTCTTCAGAAATTCGGCTCTTGAAAATGGAGGGCCATCTCATGGAAGCTTTCAGGCAATGCAAAAGATTTTGGAATATCCTGTCTGGAATCCGGGCTGCTGTTTGGCTTCTGGTACTGGGGCTTGCTTGGCCCAGTGAGGCTAAAACCACCATCAAAAGCATCTGTCGCCTTAAAGGCCAGGAAGAAAACACCTTGCATGGGATGGGGTTGGTAGTGGGTTTAAAAGGTACCGGCGATGGGGGGGCCTTTTTACCTACGATGCGAAGTTTGGCCATGACCATGCAACTGATGGGCAAACCGGTCCAAGCCCCGACCGAACTAAAGGACGCCAAGAATGTGGCGCTGGTGTTGGTAACGGCGACAGTGCCGCCGGGCGGCGCCCGACAAGGCGACCGACTGGATTGCGTGGTCAGTTCTATCGGAGCGGCTAAGAGTCTGAAAGGTGGTCGGTTGTTCTTGACCCCTCTGGTCGGACCCGAAAATCCCCAGAATCCTCGGGTCTATGCCTTTGCGGAAGGATTGATCAGCATTGAAGACGAATCCACGCCAACGATCGGCAAGATCGCCGGTGGTTGCCGAATGGAGGAGGATTTTTTCACTCCTTTTGTCAAAGATGGCCGAATCACCCTGGTGTTGGATCCTAATCATGCCGATTTCCAGACCGCCTCCGACGTAGCCGAATGGATCAACAGCCAACTAAGCATCCAGGTGGAAGGCAAACCCTTGGCTCGTGCCATCAATCAGCAAAACATCGAGGTTCGAATTCCGCCCCAATATCATGATGATCCGGTGTTGTTTATTTCGCAGGTTTTGGCCACGCCCGTCCAGGCCCAACCGGTGCTGCCCCGGGTGGTGGTCAACGAACGGACCGGCAGCATCGTCATTAGCGGCGATGTGGAGATCGGGCCTGTCGTGGTTACCCATAAAAATGTGGTGGTGGAGACCGGCCCTGGCGCAGCGGCACCAACCGGCGGCCGGTTTGCTCCGATCGATCCCGAACAGGCCCAAACTGCCAAACTTAAAGCTCTGGTCGAAGCGCTCAACGCCGTCCATGTGCCACCCCAGGATATTATCGACATTCTAAAAGGGATCGACCGGAACGGCAAACTCCATGGAAAGTTGATCCTCCAATAACCTGTTTGCAATATCTACCAGGAACCTCTGGATCATTCCGAGGTGATATTTTCATACCATTTCCGCTTTTTCTTCCCAGAACCCAACCGCGAGAGTTGCTAACATGGCTAGCAAGCTAATCCATACTACGTGCCCGGATAGGGGCATAGAACGATTATAGAATCAAAAGTTCATAATTGCCATTGTAGGTTCAGGTTTTTTCAGAGGTTCGCCACATGAATTCTATTCTCGCTGCTGGCAATCCTATGGCCTTGTCGGCGGGAAGCCTCCCAGTGGCTTCGCCCGTTCAAACCCCCCGACTGGCGAAAACCGGGCCCTCAGAACACGCCGAACAAAGCTGCTCGGAACTCCGAAAAGCCTTCGACGCGTTTTTAGGGGAAGTCTATTTCGGCCAAATGCTCAAAGCAATGCGAAGGACTACAGGGAAACCAGCGTATGTGTACGGAGGAATTGCTGAGGATATATTTACCCAGCAGTTAGACCAGATCTTGGCCGAATCATTAACCAAGACATTAGCTCACAAGGTGAGCGAACCGATGTTTGAGCTTTTTATGCTTTCCCGCCGATGAGCGGCTATATTTGCCTCAGACGGAGATAAGCACTTTTGGTTATCCCCTACAAAAACTTCTGATGCCCCGGGATTGTTTTTAGAGGTGGAGTTGCAGGCACTCTGCTTTTCAGAAAAGCAGGTTGTGGGGCCTTAGCCCTGCCAAAGCATGGCCTCCTAAGTACTGCGGGATTCCCTTGGAGGTGGCATCGCTTATCGGTGGTTTGCCCACCGGTTGTTTTGGGGAGATGATTTTAGACAACTCTTCAGGCCTATCAAAGAGCCATGAATTGCAAGGACCGGAGGAAACAGAGAAAGTTCTGGAAAATCGTGAACGTGAAGTGAGCCTCAAGAACCTTTGATTCGATAGGCTTTAGCTCGACTTTTGTCATTTTTGGCCTCCTCCCGGAAGGAGAAAGTTCTAACTTCCTGGAACTATTGGAGTTCGGAAATTGGGTGGACAAAAGGAGGTCTTGTCGTAAGTACCGGAAACAAAAGAGCTTAGGGAAAATGGCAAAAGTCGAGTTTAGCGACCTCTATCTAAATGGCTACTTTATGCAGGAGCAAACAGTGCTAGCAACCCAATATCTTGGGGCAGTCCTGGGAGGAACGAAAATAGTATAAAAATATATCCCTCACATTATCGAGAGGTTCCTTTTCACTCTAGGGGCGTAACGACTACCTTTTTCGATGGGTCTTTGGTTTTGGAAGAGGCGTTTACATGCAAGCAGGATTAGAGGCACAGTTGGCAGAGTTGCTCGGGGAACTTTTGGACTTACAACAGCAGACCCTCGGGCTTCTGGAACAGAAGCGGCAGATGCTTGAGCGGGGAGATTTGGAGGGTTTAGCCCAAACCGGCCCACCGGAACAAAAGCTGCTGGAGCGGTGGGAGGCATGTCTCCGGCGTCGGGAGGAGTTGTTGGCAGAAGCGTCCGCCCAACGGCTCCCGGCCCAAAGCCTAGAGCGACTGGCAGCGGCCATGCCTAAACCAGAGGCTGATAAATTGGGAAAACAGGTAAAATTAGCGAAATCTCAAGCCCGCCTGCTCCAACATCAGGCACTGACCAATTGGGTGGTCATCCACCGATGTTTGCTTCATCTTTCCCAATTGTTAGAGATTCTCGCAACAGGCGGCCAAGAGGAACCGACTTATGGAAAGGACCACTGCTGGTTGCATAGCGGGGCTCTGGTGGACCAGGAAGTCTAAGCAAATTGGATAAGCTAGATGGACCTGGCAGAAGGCGTGAAGTAGGCTATGACCCTCTTTAGCTCCATCCGAATGGCCGCCAATACCCTGCAAGCCGACCAAATCGCCTTGCAGGTCATCGCTCAGAATATCGCCAATGCCAACACGCCCGGCTACATCCGTGAAGAGGTAGTGCTGACTCCTGCGCCGACATTCCGCTACGGCGGATTGCTTTTGGGGTTGGGCGTGCAGGTAGAGGCGATTATTCAAAAGATCGACCATTTTTTGGAGGAGCGGCTCCGAGGGGCTGTCAGTGATAAGACTAGCGCCGAAGCCCAAGAAGAGACCTACCTGGAGCTAGAACAACTCATCGGTGAACTGAGTGAGACAGATTTAAGCACCCGCCTAAACGCCTTCTTTGGCAGCATAGCTGAAGTCCTTAATCAGCCGGAAAGCCGATCGGTGCGAAATCTGGTGGTGCTGCAGGGGCAAACCTTAGCCTCAGAGATTCGGCGGTTGGCTAGCCGGGTGAATCAGATTCGTACGGCGGTCAACGGCCGGATTACTCAAATGGCCGACGATATCAACCGCCTCTTGGAAGAAATCCGTACCTTGAATATTCGGATTACAGAGACCGAAGGTGGCACCGTTTCCAAAAGCCATGCCGTGGGGCTGCGGGATCAACGCCTCCAAGCGCTGGAAAAACTTGCCGAGCTGATTTCTATTCGGGTGGAAGAACAGAACAACGGCTCGGTAACCGTCTATTGCGGGGCGGACTATTTGGTCAGTGAAGGATTTGCTCGCCGGGTGGAGGTGAGCAAAACTACCGACCGGGGCATGGGGATTGCGGCCATCCAATTGGTGGATACCCAGTCCCCATTGGATACCCGTTCCGGACAATACTATGGGTTGGTCTATGCCAGGGATCAGATTCTTGGCGGTTTTTTGGATCAATTGGATGATTTTGCACGCACGCTGATCTTTGAGTTTAACAAGATGTACGCGAGCGGCCAAGGCCTTGTGGGCTTCCGGGACGTTACTAGTCAACAGGAAGTCGATGCCGTCGATGCGCCGCTCAACCAGGTAGGGCTTTCCTTTCAACCGGTCAACGGTTCTTTCCAAGTGCTGGTGTACAACCGGAAAACCGGACTGACCAACACCACCGATATTCGGGTGGATTTGAACGGGATTGGCCGAGATACCACCTTGGAAGATATTGTAAATGCGTTGAATGCTATTAATGGCCTCTCAGCGGAAATCACTCCTAGCCGGGGGCTTCGTATTTGGAGCACTTCTTCGGATTTGGAGTTTGGGTTTGCCAACGATACCAGTGGGCTGTTGGCCGCTTTGGGAATTAATACCTTTTTTACCGGCACCACGGCGCTAAGCATTGGGGTCAACGAACAGGTGGCGGCCGAGCCGGCGCTGTTGGCGGCTAGCCGCGGCGGCATCGGCGCAGATACCGACAATGCCATAGAATTAGCCCGATTTTTGGATCTTCCCTTAAAGGCCAAAAATGGAGACTCCCTAGCAGTCCTTTACGATCGTTTGGTAAGCGGGGTGACGCAGGGATCGGCCATTATGCAGGCGGTGGCCGAAGGGAGCCGAACCTTCGAGGCCACTCTGCGCGGCCAAAAACTGGCCCTAAGCGGCGTAAGTATCGATGAAGAAGCAGTCAAGATGATTACCTTCCAACGCCAATTCCAAGCCGCCGCCCGATTCATCGCCCAATTGAGCGAACTATTTGAAATTTTGGTCAGTATTTAAGTTCCTGCAAATACTCCAGCCGAATGGAGCCGCCTGTCATCTCTGCATAAGGAAACAGCCAGGAATGTCATCCCCGCGAAAGCGGGGATGCAGAATTTCTAGTTTTACCTGGATTCCTGCTTACGCAGGAATGACACTGCAAGGGTTGATTCCGGTATAACGAGGGGGCTTCCTTCATTCGGCTGAATGGTTACGAACCTCCGGCATCGGATGATAATTGGCTATGGCCAATGTCATTGGAATACCCAGCACTCGGGTAAGTGATCTATTTGTCCGGGAACGGCTGCTAACGCAGGTGGCCAAGGATCAGCTTGCCCTGTTTAAAGTGCAGACCCAGATGAGCACTGGCCGGCGGATTAACCGGCCCAGTGAGGATCCGGTTACTTCGATGCGGGCTGTTGGTCTGCAGCGGCTGCTAGAACGCAAACAGCAGGTCAAAACGAATCTGGCCACCAACCAGTCGTTCATGAGCGCCACGGACACGGCCATTTCCAGCATTTCGTCGATGATGGCCGAGGTGCGTGCCAATGCATTGGCAGTGGTGGGGACGACGGCTAGTGACGAGCAACGCCAAGCCGCAGCCATGCTCGTGCGCCAAGCCCTGCAGCAGTTGGTCGATGCGGGCAATCAGAATTTTCGGGGGCGGTATCTATTTGCTGGTTCGCTGACCGGTATTCGGCCTTTTCAGCTCCGATCCGATAATATCGTCCGGTATCTGGGCAATGAAGCACTGCTGGAAAGCTATGGGGATGTGGATTTACTATTTGCCACCAATTTAACCGGCCATGAGGTCTTTGGCGCCCTGTCGGAGGCGGTGCGAGGTACAGCGGATTTAACGCCGGTACTGACGTTTCAGACCCGGCTTGCTGACCTAAACGGTGGGCAAGGAGTGCGGCCCGGCAGCATTGAAGTGTCCAACGGCATGGATAGCCGGATTGTTGATATTACCGGCTGCGAGACGATTGGTGATGTGGCGCTTCGGTTGTTACAAAACCAGCCGACAGGCACACAAATGTATATAGAAATCACCCCCACCGGGCTGGAAATCTCCCTTAGCGGCGGCACACTGACGATCCGAGAAGTTGGCAATGGGACCACAGCGAGTGAACTGGGCATCTTGGCCAAAGACGGTGTCAGCACAGGTCCCTTGGTTGGCAAAGATCTGAACCCCATCCTTCGACCTACAACCCGCTTGGACGATATCTTAGGCGCTCGGGCTAGAGCGGTCATCCGCTCCAACGGCCGAGATAACGATGTGATCGTTACTGCTCAATATCGAGGCGATGCCTACAACGGGATCACTGTCCGCTACTACGACGACGGTACCGTGATGGATCCAGGCGGAGAAGTTGTGCGCTATGAGCAGGCCACCCGGACCCTCTGGGTAAACATTAAAGCAGGCTATACCACAGCCCGACATGTAGTGGACGCCATCAACGCCGCCTATGATCCCCACAGCTGCCCGTTCCGCGCAGAACTAGATCCTTTAGACGAACAAAACGGCGGAAAAGCGGCGGTTACCGTAGGTGCTTCCGCCCAATTGCGGTTTGGCACCGGCACCGAATTGGATCAGGATTCCGGAGTGCAGATCCGCAATGGCAACAAAATCTTTACGCTCACCTTTTCTAAAGAGGATGGCGTTGAAACCATCGAAGATTTGCTGAATGTCTTTAACGGCTCTGATGCCGATGTCGTTGCTAGGATTAATGCCGCTGGCACTGGCATTGACGTTCGTTCCCGACTGAGCGGCTGTGATTTTGCTATTGGCGAAAACGGCGGCATTACAGCCCAGCAATTGGGAATCCGCACATTCTCCGATCAGACCCTTTTGGAAGAACTGAATTTCGGGCTGGGTGTGTGTGATTATGCCGGAGTAGGGGAGAAGGCTTGGTGCTGCTGGGACAGTGCCGCCGCCAATAGCGACCTGGTCATCCGAGCCCGCCGCACCGGCGCAGAGTGGAACGACTTTACGGTAGAGTTTGTGGAAAAGGTACCACCTGGGATGGATTCTGTTTCCTATGATCCCACCGCCAAGACGATTCGGTTTGAAATCACGCCCGGCAAAACCACCGCCAACGATATTCTCCGGCTAGTGCGAGAAACGCCAGGCATTCGGGATTATTTTGAAGCGGAATTGGATAAGCGGAATGAGCCGTATAACGACGGCACCGGTCTGGTGGATTGCAGCCGCTCGGCCACATTGAAACTTCAATGGGGAGGCCCAGACAACGATCTGATCTTGAAGGCCCGAAATGCAGGGCCCCAGTGGAACGATGTCTTGGTTCAGATTGTCGAAGGGCCACCGGGCTTTAGCTACTCTCGAACGGAAAAACGAATGATCTTTTCCATCCAATCGGGGGTTACTACTGCTCAAGATCTGATCAGTTGGCTTCAGGCCGACCCAAACGCCAACCAAGACTTTGTTCTTTATTTAGATCCGGACGACCATCCTAGCAGCGGCAGTGGTACCGTATGGGCTAAACCGAACCTGTGGACCGATGGCGGTAAACAGGTTGCCTCCGTTCGGACTGCTGGGGGCTTTGTCGATAACGCCGATTTTATCATCACCCGTTCCGACGGCGTGCGCTTCGAGGTGAATCTCCAAGGCGCCCGGACTATCGGTGATGTGCTGGACCGGATTAACAATCATCCGGACAATTTGGCTACAGGTACGCCGCTGGTAGCTCGGCTGGCCCGGTACGGCAATGGGATTGAACTGGTGGATAATAGCGGTGGTACCGGCCAGCTTCGCATCCAGCGGACCTCTATGAGCCGGGCCGCCATCCAGCTGGGACTCATCCCCGAAGGCCAAGAGTCCGCCACGGTTTCTACCCCAGGCGCCCAGGCTACGGTTCGCCTAGATTTTGGCACAGCTAACAGTGCTTTGCTCATCCGGACTCGAGGCCGAACGAACACGCTCAACGGCGTAACGGTCCGGTTTGTCAACGGCGGCCCAGGGGCTAATTCCTACTCCTATGATCCGGTCAACCGGGTCTTGACCTTTTCCATTGATCCTGGAGTAACCACAGCCAATCAGCTGATTCAACGTTTCAATCAGCAACCGCCGTTGGATCCGACCGCCTATGCTCTTTTTGACGTGGTGTTGGATACCCGCAGTGGACCGAACAATGGCACCGGAACATTGGGCGAAAGAACCGGCCAGTTGGAAGGGGGCCAGCCTGATTTGCTTACTGGTCAGGATGTAAACCCTCAGGAGACAGAAGGTCTATTTACCGCATTGTTACGGCTGCACGAAGGCCTGATCCGGAATGATAATTGGCTAATTGAGCGGGCCATTGCCATGCTGGACCAGAGGGTGGTGGACCTGAACTTTAGCCGGGCTAGTTTGGGCGCCAGACAACAGGGCCTCGATATCTTGCAACAGCGGTTGGAAGAAGAAGACCTACACCTGCAGACTGCACTTTCTTCGGATATTGATGCCGACATGGTGAGGGTAGTCTCGGAGTTTGTGGGGCGGCAGGCGACGTATGAAGCAGCATTGCGGGCAGTTGCCCAGATATTCCAGCTTTCCCTTCTTAACTATTTGTAATTTTCCTGCTAATTTCTCCATTTGTAATTATTTTTCCTGATCGCTTCTATTTTTTCTGTTCTGTCTGCTTTACCGAAACCGATATAAATTGTGTGTGTTACTATTTCCCGGTGAGAACTCCCCCGTTGGAAGAAAACTATCGACCCCACAAAGAGAATATTCGGATTGCCGGCTGCGGGGGCATGACAAAACAACCGGCGTAACAATCGGCGGCACCAGATACCATTTTTTGACCAGGTAGCAGAAACTTCCCACGGGGGACACGTGATCTTTTGGGTAGAGGCCTCCACCATGTGGATCGCTACGACGCGATTCGGCCTGATCCAATTTGAACCCGAAGATGTAATCCGGTTTCCGGAAGGCATCCTAGGATTGCCTGGATGTCGGCAGTGGCTCCTGTTAGCCGACAGACGTAATCCAATCATTGCTTGGTTGCAAAGTGTGGATCGGCCGGAAGTAGCTCTTTGCGTAGTCAGTCCTCGGCGGTTCGTCCCCAATTATCAAGTGCGTCTGCCCCGACGAGACCTAGAGCCGCTGGAGCTTGAGAACTTGGAGTCGGCAGAGGTTTTGGTCATTGTCAGTCGATCGGCCGGCTATATCACTCTAAATCTCAAAGCTCCGTTAATCTTTAACCTCCAACGGGGACTAGCTCGGCAGGTGGTTTGCTATGGGGATCAACCGATCCAATATGTGGTGGCTAGCCTGAACACTGCGTTACGAAAAACTGCTTAACCAGCGGATAGGCAACTGGGGGAACCGGCCATGCTAGTGCTGAGCCGACAACGCAACCAAAGCATCATCATCGGGGACAATATCATCATCACCGTGGTCGATATTCGGGGGGACAAGGTCCGCCTAGGAATCGAAGCCCCTAGTGAAATTCCGGTGCATCGTAAAGAGGTGTATGAGGCCATCAAACGGGAGAACCTTCGGGCGGCTCAATTGGACCCGGCCGACACCCACCCACTGACTGAAAGCACATCGTCCCAACCGCCAAGCCCACCTAATTCTTCTGTATAACCTGCCCCTTCGTTCTTAAACAGAGTAGGGTGCACTCTCGGGCCTTCTGATAGCACGGCAAAATCCTCCTGGCTGGTTATGCTCAACGGGTCCGCCAGATTGGCCGAAAGCAGAGTTGACCCCTGCCGGTCGTCTGTTCCTCCCCAACTATTGTTAGACCACCTCAGCCGAACGCAGATTCCACATCGCCTTCTGTACGACAATAGCAGTTCGAGCTGCCTATTGGCTTCAAGGCCCGCCCAGCTACTGGTTCCTACAATCTGCCGCTAGGACTCGGTATACCCAGCAATCTTGGCACCCTGCGGTTCTGCTAAGCTCGACTTTTGCCAATTTTTAGGATGGCTGCCCGTTTGGATGTTCTAATCCCTCAACAATACTGGAATTAGACAATTTAGTGAATTGAAGAACTCTCAAAGCCCAACTCCTCGAAAATAAAAGTTAATGATCTTCCTTGTCAGTTCGAACATCCAAAGGCTTCGGCTGTTCCGTTTATTCCGATTATAACGGCGGTGGGAAGTGATAGGTGTTTGTGGAAAGGAATTTTTTACCGTCCCGAAGAAATTTTGATGCCGAAGAAAACCTAGAGAAGAATAGGGGGAAAGATTAACTCACAAACCCAAATTACCTAAAGCACCTATTTTATCAAGTCGATAATTGCTATAGGCAGGAAGCGCCCTCATGGGGCCGTTGCCGATGTGGTGTCGGCAAGCCTCTTGAGCGGGTGAACGGATAGACAAAGTTTCCCTCTGGGGCCGCCGGCTCTAGCCGCCCGCGGCATCCAGACAAGCTGGCCAGGACCGTAGGAACCCGCACTCCGGTCAGGCTTGGACAAGACTTTTTTAGAAAAGGTTTTCTCGTATGACCCGCATTAACACAAACGTCAGTTCGCTCAATGCGCAAAAGACGTTGTCGCGCAACACGCAAGCGTTGCAAACCGCCTTGACTCGTCTAAGCACCGGCTTGCGGATCAACACCGGAAAAGACGATCCGGCCGGTATGATTGCCGCGGAAATCATGCGGAACAACATCGTTGCGGTGCAAAAAGCCATCAGCAACACGCAGCGCGGCACCCAGATGATCGCTACGATCGACAGTGCCTTAGGCTCGATTGCTAGCCTGTTACATGACATTCGGTCTCTGGTTACCGAGGCAGCCAACACCGCGGTGATGAGCGAAGAGCAGCTGGCCGCTAACCAAATGCAGGTGGACTCTGCTCTGGAAGCCATCAACCGAATCTCGCAGGTTACCAAGTTCCAAGGCCGGCGCGTATTGGACGGCTCGTTGGACTTTGTCACCAACGCCAACACCATCCCACAGATTCGCAATTTGAAGATTGATCAGGCCAACCTCGGCGCTACCGGCCAGATGGAGGTTTCGGTGGAAATTGAGGCCCCTGCGACAAAAGCCCAAATCACCTCTTCTTCCGGTGCCGATTACGCTACCACCAATCTCTATTTCTCCAGCCGGGTGCTAGCCCCCGGAAAAGACGATGGGGACAACGACATCAGTCTATTCATTGCCGCCAAGTCCAACTCCAAGGAATTCGACGGCGTTACTGTCCGATTCATCGCTGGCGGGGACGGCACTGCCGTATCGGCCAGCTATGACGCCACTAGTAAGGTGCTTACCGTTACCTTCGACCAGGATGATTCTACCATCGGCCAAATCATCACAGCCATCGAAAATACCGGATTATTCGAGGCTTATTCAGAAGCCAACGCCAATACCAAAGTCAATAGTCTGGGCAATGCCCAGGGCCTTGCCACGATGGCGAGGGACTACATTACTATCACTGCAAAAACGGAAGGCACTGAGTATAACAACGTTCGGGTCCTTTTGGAAAAGGATAATACCTTGGGCGCTGACACCGCCCAAGCCACCTATGATTCGGTTACTAAGACGATCACGATCAAAGTGAACGGGCAAGACCTAGCGGCCAATTATACGAGGCTGACTACCATTGCCTCAGCAATTAATAACAATCTAGGCAACTATTTCCAGGCGACGGCCAGCACCGCGGCCACTCGAGTGTATGGTGCGTTGGCTTCGGATTTGGCCACTCGGGCCAGCACCAGTGTGAGCGGCTATCTGAAATCAGCCTTCAGCGCTGGAAGCCGGGCCCAAGCTACCCTGACCTTTGCCGCCGGTGCTACCAAGACCTTTACCACCAACAACGGCACGGCTACGGTGGACATCAAGGCCAATAGGTTGGGTGCGACAGCGGCCAATGTGCTCATCCAGTTTCTCGACGATGCCACCGAAGGTAATGAGTACGCTCAGTACGACGCAGATAGTAAATCGTTGGTGGTCCACTATAAGAGTGGTTCGACCACCGTCAATCGGATTGCGGAAGTGATCAAACAGACCGGTGCCTGGACTGTTCATGTCCTGGACGGCGGCACCGAAACGGTCAACGGAAATCAGACTTCCGTGGAGACCGGCCAGGATACGCTGACGGTGGAAGCGATTCTGCCTGGTTCGAATTACAACAACATGCAGGTGGTTATCCAAGCCCAAACAGGGCTTAGCGCCCCGGTGGCCATGTATGACCGAGCCTCCAATACCTTCACCATCAAGGTCAACTACAGCGACACCTCGGCCACCACGCTCAAAGACATCGCTAATGCCATCAATGCCGTGGAAGGTTTTGCTGCCTACTATCAGGATAATGGCATTGGCCGGATCTACGGCAATAGCGTGGATAACACGGTGGTGGGCAACACTGGCACCAGCGGCGGTAACGCCCTGCTGGATGATCTGGTGTTGGAAGTGGCCGGTCCGGAAGGTATGGAAGTGTTTACCTTCTACCGCGGCACTACGGCCGACCAAGTGGCCGCCGCTATCAACGCCGTGTCTGATACCCTGGGCCTGGTCGCCCTCCATGACAATGCCTTAGTTACCTTCCAAACTCAGCAATATGGCTCCAAACAGTTTATCTCCGTCAATGTGATTAACGAGGGCACCCAAGGTACCTTTACCCGCAGTGTCAGCGCTTTCCGGGCCACTGGTACGGATGTGCAAGGGAAGATCAACGGTGTCACAGCCACATCGGACGGCAACAAGATGTGGGTCAACACCTCCATGCTGGATATTACTATCGATCTGGCCCCAGAAACTGATGACAACTTTAAGTTTACGATCCTGGGCGGCGGTGCCCAGTTCCAGTTAGGCCCAGACGTGGTTACCAACCAGCAGATCCGCATGGGCATTAAGAGCCTGAATACGGCCCGGCTCGGCGGCGCCAGCGGAAAACTATACCAACTGCAAACCGGCGGCGATGCCGACCTATATACCAATCCCACTCTGGCCGCCAAGATCGTCAATGAAGCGATTCAGGTGGTTACAGAGCTTCGAGGTCGGCTCGGCGCTCTGGAAGGCCTAACCATGCAGACCAACATCAAAACCATGGAAGACACCTTGGAAAACATGGTTAGTGCCGAAAGCCAGATCCGAGACGCCGATTTCGCTACCGAGACGGCTAATCTCACCCGGGCCCAGGTGCTCGTGCAATCCGGTATGGCTGTGTTGACCATCGCCAACCAGAACCCGCAAAACGTCCTGGCCCTGCTCCGGAACCTCTAGTAAGTTCCTCGGGCCAGGAGCCATAGCCGGATAGGTTGCCGACAACTTAAAACGGTAAACCGCCAAAATACCTAGCCGGTTGGAACCTATCCGAACCTGCTGAACCATTCCAAGCGGCGTGTTCCCCTCAGGAACCACGCCGCTTTTTGTTGGGTACCATTTCCACGCACCTGAAAAAGCCCCGTTTTGGCATCTCCCACGGCGAAAGCCACTGGAGAAATCCATGGAACCTCTGCAAAATCCTGGACATATAGTGAACTTTATGGACCTTTGATTCTATAGCCGTTCGGTTCTTCTATCCGAACACTTACTATTCTTATTGGGTATTAGTAATGTTGCGCTCTATATGTTGTGTGAGATGTTGTCTGAAAAGGGCGGTAGCCAAGCTTCCTTTTGCAAAGGCCGGTGAGGGTTCTGGGTAGCCAAGGTGCCCAAATCCTGGCTTGGAGCTTTTCCTGAGGGTGGAAACAACTTGGCAGCCCAGCGAGCCAAACGTTCTTTTCAGACAGCCTCTTAGAGGAAAGACATCCAAAATGGTATCAAAATATCCCCCTTGCCCCTTGAATTATGCAGAGGTTCCCCATTTTTGCCTTCTCTGCGGAATCAGGGATGCAGGGGGCTGAGCTCAGCACAAACAGAGATCCAGGGAGTCCTCACTGCAAAAGCGGCATCCAGAAAAACAGGTTAAAAATTTTGGGAATCGAGAATTGGGATGTCTGCTTCTAGGGAAAGATTCAGGGGGCTGCCATTGGTATTTACATAACGGCTTTCTCCTACAAGATGTTATGGCCTTACCGAGCAGTTTACCACAACATATTGTGAGTCCGAAAAGATGTGTACACACCAATGGGGGGCTGCCTTATGAAGTCTGGAGGCCTGTGTGCACGGAAATGAGAAGATAGGGGGTTTCCTATGCCATAAAACGGAGGGCTTTGGCTGGGTCCCCTGGTACAGCCTTCCCAAAACATCATTCCTATTATTTTATGTAAATTTCGTAAACGTCTTTTTTTCTCCTGATTTCCTCCATTTTCTATTTCCTAAGATAAGGAAATTTCACCAATTCCCTTTTTGAAGACGATCTAATTTTAATTAGAGAGAGAATAAAGAGCCAACGACGGACTTCCCAGGCATTGGGCACTCCTATATGGGCACCATCCAAACCACGGTCGGGCTGATAACCGGCATTAACATCAAAGAGCTGGTCGATAAGCTGATGGAAATCTCAGCCCGGCCCAAACAGATTCTCGAAGAGCGAAACAAAACCCTCCAGGAACAGCAGACTGCCCTGGGGACCTTGGCCGGATTGCTTTATGCAATCAAAATGCCCGTAGCCACTCTGGCCAAATCCGAAACCTACCAACAGCGCCAAGTTACTTCCAGTAACCCCGATATATTGGCCGTCACTAAAACCGGTAATCCCCCCTTAGGCCAATATGAACTGACGCCTATTCGGATGGCCCAAAACCATAAACTGCTCAGTACCGGTTTCCGCTCTGCTCAAGAGCCTTTGGGCATTTCTGGCACCATGAGCATCCGCTTTGGCGACCATGTAGAACGGGGCCTTTCGCTTAGCCTGGTCAACGGCGGCCAAGGCATCCAGCGGGGTAAAATACGCATCGTTGATCGCAGCGGTGCTTGGGCCGACATCGATCTATCCACCGCCCAGACCATCGACGATGTGCTTGAGGCGATCAATCACAATACCACCGTCAATGTACTGGCCAGTGTGCGGGACGGTCGAATCCGTCTGGAAGACCAAACCGGCCAGACGGTCTCCAACCTCAAAGTGCTGGAAGTCGGCAGCGGCACAACCGCTCGGTCGCTCGGTCTGGCTGGAATTAATGTGGCCCAGAATGTGGCCGAGGGAGAAGACATTCTTCGGCTGTTTGACAACATGGAGCTTCATGTCCTCAACGATGGTGCTGGGATTTCCATCAGTAGCTCGTTGCCAGAGATTTCTTATACACTTCGGGATGGTTCCAAAGGCCAGATTAACTTTGCCTCCTCCGGCACCCGAGAGGTTACGCTAGGAGAGATCTTACAAAAAATCCAGGAACAATCGGGTGGCAAAATCCGGGCGGAGATCGGCCCGGATGGGCGTCGGCTCGTGCTGAGGGATTTAACCACCGGGCCCGGTACTTTCACCTTGAGCCCTCTTTACGGCTCAAAGACCCTGGCCGATTTGGGCCTAGATACAGAATCGGTTGGTGGAGTGATTACCGGTCGGCGCATCTTGAGCGGTCTGCGCACAGTAGGCCTTCGGAGTCTTAACGGCGGCAGCGGCCTGGGCCAGTTAGGCCTCTTGTCGCTTACCGATAGAAGCGGCAATACCGATGTGGTGGATCTGAGGAATGCAGAAACCTTGGAAGATGTAATAGAAGCCATTAACGCCTCTTCGGTTTCCATCCTAGCTAGGGTAAATCGGGCAAAAAATGGGATCGAATTACTCGATACCTCAGGTGCCACGGCTAACAACCTCATTGTAGCCAATGGCGACCAAACCAATACGGCCGACAAGCTACAGATTGCTGTCAATGCTCCGGTCAGCTCTGTGGATAGCGGCGATTTGCATCTAAGGATCCTGAGTGAAAATACGTTGCTAAGCTCTCTGAATGGCGGAGCAGGGGTTGCTAGGGGGCGGTTCTATATCAAAGATAGCACCGGTCGCACCACCACGATCGACCTCCGCTCTAGCAACATCCAGACTGTCGGCGATGTCCTTCGAACCATCAATACCAACTCCCTCTACGTCCGCGCGGAGATTAATTCCACCGGCGATGGCATCCTGTTGCGAGATACTGCTGGAGGGGCAGGAAAACTAACTGTTACCGAAGCCGGCAGCACCACGGCCAAAGATTTGGGACTGCTCCGCTCGGCACAGACGGTAGTTGAAGGAAGCCAAACCCAACAGATTATCAACGGGTCGATGACCTACCAAATCAGCCTTAGCAGTACCGACACCCTTCAGAGTCTTCAGGAAAAAATTAATGCCGTTGGGGCTGGGTTCAGGGCTTCTTTGTTGAATGCCGGTTCGGTTTGGCCGTGGCATTTAGCTCTAGTTAGCCAACAGTCCGGAAAAGTGGGAGCTTTAGTAGTGGATACGGCCGATTTGGGCATCCAGTTTCAGGAGACCAGCCGGGCTCAGGATGCCCAGTTGGTTTATGGACCTGCTTCCTCAGCCGCCTCGGCAATGGTAATCAGTTCTTCATCAAACACCTTTACCAATGTAATCGACGGCGTTTCGCTACAGATTAAACAGGCCACAGGCACTACGGTTACAGTGCAAGTAAGCAGTTCGGATGCGGTCTTGCAGGCTAGTCTGAAAACCTTCGTGGAAAATTACAACAAGTTTCGAGACCAACTGAAAGATTATACCAAGTACGATACGAACACCGGGAAAGGGTCGATTTTAACGGGGGATTCGACGGCACTGCGATTTGAATCCAGTCTGAGTGCTTTCCTGAGCGGTCGGTTTACTGGCAGTCGCCGATTCCAATCCCTAGCATCCCTTGGCCTGAGCTTAACAGAAGAAGGAAAACTACAGCTGGACGAGCAAAAATTTCAGGCCGCCTATGCCGAAGATCCTCAAGAAGTTCAAAACTTTTTTGCTGCTTCTGGCACAGGCCTGGCCAATCGGCTTCAGGAACTGATTGAACAATTGGCTGGCGAACAAAATTCCACTATCTCCCAACGCCTCGAAGCCCTGAACGGAAAAATCAACGCCAATTTGCAGCGAATCGAACATATGAGCGCCATGCTGGAAAAAGAGCGTACTAGGCTCCTGAATCAGCTTTACAAGATGGAATTGGCTGTCGCTAAAATCCAAGACAGCCTCACTGCTCTGGAGTCGATTGCCTGGATCACTCAACAGTATCGGAACAATCGTCGGTAGGCTTCCTTAGGCCCTGCCAGGCAGTTCGATGTAAAACGGACCTCTGCATCCTGCAAGAGGGATATTGAGATGGTATGTTACTTTGCCTTCCCTCGAATCCAATCTATAGGGCTCCTAGCTTTGCTAGCAGCCATCCGATAGAAGGCATTCGACGAAGATAACGAAACCACGAGAAAATCAAACATTGACGAAGTTCACTCGATGTTCAGGATTTTTTGGAGGTTCTAAAGGTCAATTCCGTCTCTGAACTATCTGCTTCTCGGGAAAGGCGTTAGCTATGGAAGGCTCGGTGGGTGATGAATATTTTACCATGCAAGTGTTGACCGCCCCTGTCCAGAAGCTGCATCTGATGCTTATTGAGGCAGCCATTCGCGCAACCCAGCAAGCCCAGGCCCTCTGGGACGACGAAGACCGTGGCTTAGCCTGTGAAGCCCTCCTGCGAGCCCAGGAATGTGTGGCCCAGATGTTGGCCGGACTCAACCTACAAGCGGGCGAACTGGCTCACAAATTAGCCGCCTTATATACTTTCGTGTTGCGTCGGCTCCGGGATGCCAACCTGCAGCGAAATCGCCAAGCCCTTGACGAAGCTCTGAAAATCCTCAAAATGGAACAACATACTTGGCAGGTATTCTGTGAGCAAACTAGCCGCTCCGACACGCTCAGCCCAACCCACTCTCCGGAAAGCCAAGCTTTTTCCTTCCAGGCCTAACTGCTTGTTGGCGACCAGAGATAGCAGGCCAACAGGATGTCAGCTGGCTGCTAGCCTGTGTTTTTAAGAGAGGTTGTCCACTCGACTTTTGCCATTTTCTCTAACTCCTTTGTCATCCAACAGTTAGGATGCAATTTATTTTCCTTTGCTGCCACAATTCCATAATTCCAATGGTTACAAGGCCTGAAAACATTGCCCTTTCAGGGCAAGAGCCACAATGGCAAAAGTCGAGATCAAAATCTCCGAGATTTTTTCCTCATGATACAACTGCCCTTTTACCATTTTGGGCCTTCTGCCAAGGGGGGAAATCTCTAACTCCCTGGAATTATTGGACTTAGGGAAATTGGGCGAACAAAAAGTGGGTTCGCCGGACCTGTTTGGAGACAAACCAAGTTCGGAAAAATGGCAACAGTCGAGATGAAAACGCCTTTACCGAAACGAATACGGATTGGTCATAGTCCCGATGCTGATGATGCGTTCATGTTTTATGCCTTACTTCAGGGACGGATCCCTACTGGATCCTATGAATTCCAGCATCAATTGGCCGACATCGAAACCTTGAACCGGTGGGCCTTAGAGGGTCGTCTGGAACTGACGGCTCTCAGTGTGCATGCATATGCCTATGTAGCGGACCGATATCTGCTCTGTCCGTGTGGGGCCAGTGTGGGCGATGGCTATGGACCGGTGCTAGTGGCTAGGGAACCTATGCCGGTGGAACGGCTCCGCAATTCCGCTATTGCCGTCCCCGGTACGATGACCACCGCGTATTTAGTTTTGTCTCTTTGGTTGGGCACACAGTTTCACCCCGTGGTAGTCCCTTTCGACAGCATCATCCCGGCCGTGGAGGTTGGATTTTATCAGGGCCAGCCCGTAGTGGCCGGGCTTCTCATCCACGAAGGTCAACTCACCTACGGGCAACACCACTTACAGCTGCTCGTGGACCTGGGGCGGTGGTGGCAGGAGGAAACCGGTTTGCCTCTGCCTTTGGGACTAAATGGGGTGCGGAAAGATCTGCAGTTGCAAACTGCTTGCGACATCACCCGCCTCCTGCTAGAAAGTATTCGATATGGGTTGGAGCATCGAGAGGAGGCATTGGAATATGCTCTACGATTTGCTCGCGGATTGGCCCGCCCTATGGCCGATCGATTCGTCGGCATGTACGTCAACCACTGGACCCTGGAGCTAGGCCAGCTCGGTCGACAGGCCATTACGGAGTTGCTTCGACGCGGCTACCAAGCCGGAATCATCCCCAGAGCAGTTGAGCCAGAATTTGTCCCATTGCAATAAAACTTCTTTTCCCAAAAACTTCTTTTCCCACGAGCAGAGGAATCTTCAGATCGGAAGGGGTGATGTAATAAGGAGTAGGCCATCTGAAAGCACTCCCATTTCTAGCCTTTTACCTCCTTTCCTCTAGCTGAACCACAAGCCTCCGGAACCTCAGAAGCTGATCCCAATTGAGCCAGGTGAGCGCAGGGTTACCTGCCACCAAATTTCCGCAAAGCAGCCAACGCCTACAGAAGCCTGGTCCGAGGCCGACGGATCCCCTTTTCCTGATATACACCCTCAGCCAAGATCCTCCTCAAAGCTTCCCATCCGCTTCAGCCGAAAGCCCCGATCCCCTCCGGTGGGAACGAATCCACCGGGGTGAAAATCGCACCTTTCTCTGAAGCTGATTCCCCTCTGCGGTTCGACAGCCCTTTGTTGGGAGTAATGACTCGTAGAAAGCCAATCACTTTTCAGTCTGCCATAATAGGGCTAAGCTCGACTTTTGCCATTTTTGGCTTTGTCCCAGAAAGGGAAAACTCTAACTTCTTGTAATTATTGGACTTAGGAAATTGAGTGAACGAAAGGAGGTTTCGTCGTAACTATTGGAAGCAAAAGCAGTTAGGAAAAATGGCAAAAGTCGAGTGTAGGAACCTCTGCATAATTCAAGGGAGATATTTTTATACCATTTCCGATGCCCTTCCTCCCACACAACATATAAACCGGCAGCATTGCTAGCACCTAATAGATCGTAGGTGTTCAGAGAGAAGAACCGAACGGCGATAGGATCAAAAGTCCCAAAAGTTCACTACATGTTCAGGATTTTGCATAGGTTCATGTACTTTCTGAAAAGTTCCACTTTATGGGTGTAACTTACTCTGGCTCCGGCTTGCCTTCAGCGGCTGCCAGCCCAGTCCCTGTGGGTTGCCGAGGAGCCTAACCTATTTGGAAGGCCATCGGTTAGAGGTGCCATTTTGGTTAGGGTCTTCGGCCAGGGTGTAGAAGTTGGAAATTCTGTTTGGGATGGGTGGGACCGGTTGGGCTGGCTCCATCACTTCTCCCCCTAAAGAGTGATTTTGCAGAAAGTACAGCAAGAGACAAAAATGGCAAAAAGTCGAGATTAGATTGTTTCCGGAAAATGATTCTCCAGGACATCAGCCTCCAATAACCCTCCCTCGTAGCATATCGTTCCCGATAGAATAAACCGAAAAGAGTTTCACTATTTTCTTGAAGGGGGTAAAGTTTACTAGTCTCCAAGAAATCTTTCGGACCTCTGGAAACTCCTAACCATATAGTGAACTTTATGAACCCTCAATTCGGTAGAGATTAGTACTTTCTATTTGAATACTCATTCTATGTAGGTTGCTAGCAGTGCTAGCAACCGTATATATTGGGTGAGAGGTGGAAGGCAGCAAAATAGTGTAAAAATATTTCCTTTGAATTATGCAGACGGCCCCCTTACCATTGTCAAAGACCTGGGGAGGCTGTTTGCCGATAGGAAAAACACAGTTTTGTGTGGAATGGTGTAAGTAAGTGTGCGTCCAGAGAAATCTGTCTTTTGAGAGCTAATGGGCGCCCAGATAACATCCAGCAAAAAGGAAACCTTATGGCAGCCATCAATGGGATTCCTTTGCCACAAACAATTTTGACCGTATCTCAATTGACTGCGGAAATCAAGGATTTACTAGAAAGTGCGTATCCTGAGGTTTGGGTGCTTGGGGAGATTTCGAACGTGTGCCGATCGCTAGCCGGTCATTGTTACATGGATCTGAAGGATTCGTCGGCCCAAATCCGGGCGGTGATTTGGCGAAGCTTAGCTAGCCGACTGCCTTTCCCCTTGCGGGATGGTTTGGAGGTGATTTGTCGAGGCCACATTGAAGTCTATGAGCCGAGGGGCACTTACCAGTTGATTGTTGAACAAATTTATCCTAAAGGTATTGGCGCCCTAGAATTGGCCCTTCGACAATTGCGCGACAAACTGGCCCAAGAGGGCCTGTTCGACCCTAAACGCAAACGTTCCCTCCCCCGGTTTGTTCACCGAATCGCCCTGATTACCAGTCCTACCGGAGCAGCCATTCGAGACTTCCTGGAAGTGCTTCGGAACCGATGGTGGAGCGGCCGGCTATGGATTGTGCCTTCTCGAGTCCAGGGGGAAGGGGCTGCGGAAGAAATTGCCGCTGCCATTCGACTGGTCAATCGTCTGGCAGAAAAGCCCGAATGTATTGTCCTGGCTCGGGGCGGCGGGAGCTTGGAAGACCTCTGGGCCTTTAACGAAGAGGTGCTGGTGCGGGCCATTGCCGCCTCTAGTATTCCGGTGGTTACCGGCGTAGGCCATGAGATCGACGTTACCTTAGCGGATCTAGCTGCTGACGTGCGGGCACTGACACCTACGCATGCCGCCATGCTGCTTGCCCCGACTAAGGAGGAGCTGCTTCAGGAACTGCAGGGGTATCAGAAGCGGCTTTGGACGTGTTTGCGGCATCGGCTAAGTACCATTCGAGCCCGCTATGCAGCTATCGCCTCCAGCCGAGTCTTCCGACGACCACGGGAACACCTAAATACCATAACCCAAAAAATCGATGAATTGGAAGCCCGATTAGGGCGGGCATTACGGTTTCGGCTGCAGGGGGTAGGAGAGAAGGTCCGGCTGTTAGCGGCTCGACTAGAATCGCTCAGTCCCTTGGCAGTATTAGGCCGAGGCTATTCGATGACTTGGCGGCGGGCGGATGGACAACTGGTACGAGATGCCATTCAGTTGCAACCGGGAGAAGAGCTGTTGACTCGGTTCTATCGCGGCCAAGCCACTAGCCGAGTGGAATCCATCCACCCAGATGCCCCCTGCTCCGGAGCCCCCCTGCAGGAAGCTTCTGCTTCCCAGTAACCGAAGCCATCTTTCCAACACGAAGAAAAGTATAACACTTCAGCCCACTGAACTCATTTACCTTTCCGCTGCGTGCCAGGAGCCTGTCTGAGAGGCCGTCCTGAAATTGGGATTTGGGCGGTTTCCAATGAGTTTTGTCCGACCAGCTCCTCCCTCCTCACTCTTTAAAAAGAGGGATTTTGGGGATTCTGTGCCATTGAGGAAGGAAACCACCTTTCCTCATCGAAAATGTTTTTTTAGAACAGCCTCTGAAAAACGATTTTTGGTTTACTCGGCTGCCTGTCCTACCCACTCGGAGGATCTACAGCCCAGGATGTGGCGACCTCGGCTACCAAAAGTCTTGACCGGCCAGCGGAATAAGGAAAACTGGTTCATGCGACACAGCCTCTGAGAGGTTGGCCAGCAAAGTTCGCTGAGGAAAAGGTCCAAAAAATGCTACTTGTCTCCGGGGGCCAGGTACATTGGCGTAGTGAGGAGCAGACTAGAGTGAAAGTGCCAAAAAACTGCTTGTTTTCCCCCTTTCGTCGTTCCTTAACCCTCTAGGAGCCACGAAAAACATAGGCCCATTCTCTTTGGCTGAAGTCTTCCGAAAAAGAAACGAACGATAGACTATAAATTAGATCATTATGCCCGGGAAAGATACTCTCCGGTCCGAGTATCTACTTTGATCAATTCGCCCGGTTCCAGATATTCCGGCACCTGGACCACCAGGCCGGTCTCCAATTTGGCAGGTTTGCTTCGAGAAGTGGCGGAGTTGCCCCGCACGCCGGGTTCACATTCCACAATCCGCAGCGTTACCGTCCAGGGCACCTGAATGCTCACGCATTCCCCATTGAAAATCAGGGCCTGAATGCCTTCCAGCTCTTCGGTAACGTATTGCATCTGCTCGGCGATGGCCTCGTGCGGCAAAGCATAATCGTTATAGTCCGTCTGGTCGAGAAAGTGGTGATGAGTCGCATCGGAATAGATGTATTTGACTGGTCGGCGAACAAAGTCGGCTTCTTCCAACGACTCCCCCCCTCGAAGAGTAATATCCACCTTTTGACGGGTGATCAGATTCCGGGCACGATATTTATACAATGTCTGCGCACCTCGAGCCGACGGACTCTGCACCGAAACCGCCTCAATCAAACAGGGCGCATCCTGATATACCACAATCGCGCCAGGCTTAATATCTTTAGCTAACATAGAACCATCCCCTTCTGTTCGGAGCATCTTATCGTTAGAAGGCATTGAACCAACAAAATAGCACCCTGACTCACCTGTGGGAAGAAACGCCCAAAAAGTTACTCCCTTGGCCAAAAAGCCTTCTGACTATTTTCCCAAACCGAAGAGGCTTTCGTTTTTCCTGTTGTAGGCTTCCCAAGGCGATAAGGAATATTTTTATACCAATGTGCCGGACTGCGGATCGACAGCAATTCCATCGGTAAGGTTGGCCAACGCTTCTAGCACCATCAACAGAGTGCTCGGATCTAGCATCTCTTCGTCATTTTCTTCGTCCAGGATTTGTTCGAAATGTAGGACCTCGAATCGGCCTGTGGCCCGGCGGAGTTTCTCCAGTCGGGCACGATCCCCTTTGGAGCAATCCGGCCCAGCTAATTCTCGAAAAAGTTCCTCCGCTTCTTCGGTAACCTCTTTACCGCCGGTATAGCAAATATCCAACGCCGCGAAATCATCCGGAGACAAAACCGTTATCGAAGAAAACCGTCCCCGAGAATCTGCCTCCTGATTCCGGAAAATCAACCGACATTTTAATCGTTGCAATGCCTTTTCTACTTGTTCTAAAGTAGGTCGATTCCGAGCATCAAACAATACAAAATAGGTCTCTCGCCATCGATACTGTGTATCTTCGAACATGGACATAGGCCATGGGTCTCCCTAGTCAAAAACTACAATTCCTCTCCCATCGCCTCCTCTTTGGGACGCTCCCAGGATCAGAGGAGTCTCTCATACCTTTGCCAAAAGACCCTTGAATGCTGGATAGGTCAAAAAACGCCAAGAAACCTCTGGATAATCCAACGGAGATATTTTTTATGGAACCTCTGCATAATCGAAAGGGATATTTTTATAGCATTTTGTCTGGTCTTCTCTCTAACACAACAACTAGGGCTTCTAGCATTGCTAGCACCCAATCGATCGTAGATTTCCAGATAGGAAAATCTACCGGCTAGAGAGTCAAAAGTTCCCAAAGTGCACTATATGTTCAGGATTTTGCAGAGGTTCTTTATATCATTTTGGTGCCCTCATCTCCAACCCTACATAGAGGGTTACTAGCCTGCTAGCTCCCTACATAGAGTAGGTGTTTGGATGGCTAGGCTAAAACCTACCGAATCAAAACTCATAATGTTCACTATATGTCCAGGATTATCCAACGGGGCTACATATAGTAGGTGATGGGATAGAGCGGCTTGATGCTTATTGAAGCAAAAGTTCCTATAATTCCTTACTCTGTTTAAGGATTTGGCAGAGATTCCCTCTGTGCGACTTTTGCTATTTTTGGGCTGCTGCTGAAGAGGGAAAACTCTCACTCCTTGAAATGATTGGCCTTAGGAAATTGCAAGAGCAGGAGGTTCGTCGTAACCCTTGGAGTCAAACCAACCCAGGAAAAACGGCAAAAGTCGAACTCTATTGGTTTATCCAATTTGTAACCTTCAATAGCTACGAGTAGTTCGAGTATCCTTTTTCGAAAGCGAGACCCAAAATGGCAAAAGTTGAGTTTCTAGAGCAGCGTCCAAAATGGCAAAAGGTCGAGTTGGCAGGACAGAGCCCAAAATGGTAACAGTCCAGTTAAAACAGTTGTGCCAGTTCGGCGCTGCGGCGTGCGGCTGCTTCGACGGCCTCGATTAAAGCAGCCCGCAGACCGCCTCGTTCCAACATATAGAGTCCCATAATGGTGGTCCCGCCGGGACTGGCCACCCGATCTTTCAACACCGCCGGATGTTCGCCAGTGGCAATAACCATTTGAGCCGATCCTACCAGCGTATGGGCCGCCAACTTTAAGGCGACATCCCGTGGCAGTCCCAATCGGACCCCTGCATCGGCTAACGCCTCCAAAATCACAAATCCATAGGCAGGTCCTGATCCGGAAAGCCCGGTTACCGCGTCCATCCAGGCTTCTTGAACTTCATACGTTTGGCCCACTGCCCCAAAAAGCTGAGCCACCAACTGACCATCTGCATCGGTAGCCGCCGAGCCCAAACAATAAGCGGAAACCCCATAGCCTACCAAACAAGGGGTGTTGGGCATCACCCGTACAATCCGGCTGGTTTCTCCTAAAGCCTCTTGCAACTTTTCCAACCGCAGCCCCGCTACCACCGAAATCACCAGTTGAGTAGGCCGGACTTTCCCACGGAGTTCCTCCAAAACCCCCCGAATATGTTGGGGCTTTACCGCCAACACCAGGACCTGGGCCAAGTCCACTACTTCCAAGTTATTAGAGGTACTGCGGACTTGAGTGGCTTGCGTGAAGCGGTTCCGGGCTTCAGCAGACGGATCCGACGCCAAAAGACCTTCTGGGCGGACCAATCCCACCCGCAGCCACCCACAGGCTAAGGCGGTGGCCATTTGACCGGCCCCAATTAACCCAATCCGCTCTGCTACCATACTGTGTCTAGGCAGGGAAGGACTCCGGAAAAGAAAACATTTCCTCCACCAGGCGCCCAACAAAAGGACTTTCCACTTTCTTCAGATAGGTCTTCTCCCCTAAAAAGGCTGGGAAAACCCTGTTTGTGCTAAAGGTTATGCTAAAATAGCCGGGGCTTTTTGTAAAGAACCCCACCAATGGGCAATCAAAGATACCCATTATGCGGCATCCCGCACCGGGCTAACCCCTAGGTTGGAAGAAGAGAAAAGAAAAGGGAATACTTCAGCCGAATGAGGGAGTCCTATTTTCTCCCCAGGACCTCCAGAGGGTAAAAGGTGAAAAAGAGGGGAAAGAGAAATGAGACGAGTAAATGAGTTTTTGGCTCCCTCGGCCTGGTTATCGGCTCATTCGGCCGGCACCAGGCAAGCGGCGGGGTTCTTCACCCGGTGGGAAATGTTACCAGAAAAGAAGCCAGAGCCCCTCCGGCTCGGATCCCATCCCTACTGGCGGGTCTCGCTGTTATCCACATCTTTGGGATGGATTTCCCCTCAGAGTAGCACCAAACGATTGATCCAATTAGGGGGATAACAAACCTTCCAAAACAAGCCAATAGTTACTTTGGATAAATGCATAATTTAGGAAAAATCATTTAAAAGATCAGGAGGTCTTTAGTTTCAGAAAATGGTTTGCCTATATTTTCTATTTGGTCCATTCTGTGTTGTTCAACGAGTTTTCCTGCTTTACCTAAAGTGATGTCCGAGCGTCTGAACTCTAACTTGTGTATAACAGCGAGACTGGCGGGTGCGGCTGATTTTTTGTGGTCAGGCTAGAAGAGTTGGGGAACCATAGATCATTGCCAGGCCCATCGACCCGGCCCTTCCACTGGCATCTGTCAGAACAAAAAGCTCTGGATTCCAGATTCCAGGGGCTATGAGTTGCTGGAAGGAGTTTAGGTGTGGATATCTGGAAGTAAAATGAGTAGGTTCTGTGCAAAGTTGGCTTTCGGGGGTAGGGCTTGTTTGGCCTATATTGTCTAGTTTGCCCAATTTTCCCACAGAATTACAGCCGCACCCCTACTGGCCGTGCAAAAACATTGCATCCTGCGCAAAATCCCGATAGGGGTCATAGCCATAGAAATATCGGCCAATCGCTTCGGCCAAATAGGCAATAAACTCTCGGCGGAATTGGGCCTCTGGCTTCTCCCAGGTGGGGATGCTGTGATTCGGCGGATATCGGATTTGAGACAAAGCTCGTTCAAAGACGATTTTTCCGCCCGCATTGCAGTCGATAACTTTTACGGTGAGGCTGGCCTGCCCCTGATAAAGAGTTTGGCTTTGGTAAAGATTAAACTGCTCCAGTTCGACCCCGACCACCATGTCTGCTTGAAGTGCTTTACCAATGTCCAGAAACTCCTCCCACTGGTTCTGGTCCATCCAATTTTCTACTTTTTGCGAGGAGATGACCTGAATCCGAGCCACATTCTGTTGTAGAAGTACACTTAGTTGGCGGGCTAAATCCCGGGCAGCTGTGCTACTGCGCACCTGCATGGCTACCATAGGCTGACAGACCACCGCTACTTTTTTGCCTTTCAGGCCGGTAAACTCGGCCGGTACGTCAGTACCCTGGAGCAAATACGCAGCCGTAGTAAGGGCCCCCACACAACCTGCCGAAATGGCCCACAATAAGCCCACGCATAACCCAGCCCATTTCAAACAAAAAGCCCATTTTTCTCTGCTCATGGGTCGGAACTCGCCTTCTAATGAGACCCAAAAATGCTGCCTTACCTTTCTCCGGTCTGCGCCCTACAGAATTTGGCCCTTTTAAGCGATGCCGAAATGTTATTTCCGACGGTTACCGAAGGGATTGGGGAGATCCGCTAACTTCCGTTCAAAAACCATTCCAAATAGGCACGCCTAGGTTCAGGAGTGCGAAAGGAGAATGGTCCCGAATGGCCCAACGGATTTTCTGCCGTGCCTCTCACTCCTCCCATCTCACCAAGGGGGAGAGCGGCAGGGTACTGAAAAACCCTGTTTAAAGCAAGAGCGGTTTTCCGCCGGGACCCGGGGCTGTTCAACTTTTAGACCCCGGGAACAGAGCACCTTCCAGGAAAGAGGAAATGAATAGCTTTGGGATGCAGAAAATGGGTTGGAGGTAAGGTGTCAAAAAGGTAGCAGATCGGCAAACCACCACCAGGCGAAATAAAATGGCCTCCAGATTGACAGGGGCGGGCTTTCATGGTAAAAATATAATTTTTTAGCTTGGGAAGGTATAAGTTACTTTAGAAAAATAGAATATATAAAATACACAAAATAGATAAGTTCATGATGGTTTTCCCTACCAAAAACCCGAAAGAACTAAGTTCCGGAATATTTTCCAGCAGCTTGCTGAGGCTTGAACCACAAGCAAAGGAGTAAACCTGTGGGCATTTGCGAACGTAAAAAAGAACTCCGACGCCGCCGGCATCGGCGGGAAAAAATTCGGAAATGGGCCCGCCGGTTAGCTACTGCTACTCCCTCCGAAAAAGCCTTGATCGCTCAAAAAATTCGGGCCTTAACCCCTGGGTATCTGCAGGTGCTGAAAAATTTAGGTCTGGAAGAACGATAACCAACCCGCCGGGCCGTTTGGCTAAAAGAAAGCCGAGGTAATCTTCAAATACCTCCTTTTGAGCATAAGGTAGTCCAGCCGAATGGAGAACCTACCTTTCCTATCCCCGTACAACCAAGGCCGGGGGATCTTGATTCTTGCCATTTTTCTTAACTGTTCTCTTTTCCAGTAGTTACAACGATTTCTGCTTTCTTCACAAAATCTAACCCAATAGCAACCACTACAAGGAGTTAGAGCATTTACCAGGGTAAGCCCAAAAATGGCATAAGACCAGTTAATCTAAATGGTCTGGTAAATCTGGCCAGATTTGGCCGCTCGGTTCATGATATAGCCAGCCTCCTACTCCGCTGGGGCCTGGAGGAGGATTGGTGGGGGTACTGGTAACTGTATTAATGCCGGTATAGGGATTAGCAGGAATTCCGGCAGGTAGATAAGGCCCATAGGGATAATCTGGACCTGGAGGTCCAGGTTCTCCTTGCGCATTGGTTGCGACAGTTAATTGGGGGAGTCGGCCCTCGAAAAGCACGGGCGTACTGCCTCCATGATCGATCCGGTACCGTTGGATTTGGGTCCGGAGGGTATGCAAAGTTTGTTGCAAAGCAGAGGCTTTGGTTTGCTGAGACACTGTCCAGATCCAAGGATAGGCAATCCCAGAACCAATTGCCCAAATCGCTATCCCTAAACAGGCATCTAAAAAGGTAAATGTCCCCTGGCGATACCGGAAGCATAGAAGCACATATCCGCCGGTAGCCAGCGCCCCGATGGCGATGGCTATCACCAAAGGGTCCCCTTCAATCTTCACCAAACGATCTACCATTTTGGGGTTCTCTTAATCTCCCTATGTGGAGGTTTTAGAATCGGATCCTTGAAGACCTCGGAAAAAAACACCTCAAAAATGGATTTTACCCCCCGTTCGGACTATTCCGGCACGCTCTCCTCCAACTTAACTCTAGAGTATAGCCAATCCAAAAGCATGTGTTTTCCTAGCAGTTTTTGCGAGATTTTTTAATAATCATTAGCAAATTGATCAAGTTAGATGCATTTCAAGGGAAAATCTCCCCAATTTGGGGGGTAAACGAACCGCTCAAAGCATCCAAAAAGGGGCACCCTCAAAGGAAGATTCCTCTCAGCTTAGAAATCTTCTCCTCCAAAGGGAGCGTATCTCCCTAAGAACACTAGATAAGCAGGAGATCTCTTCCATGCCGGAACCTCAGGCCAATCCTTCGGTAGAGAAAGGTTCCGAATCCTTGGTTTCTCTCAATAGCCGGTATGAGGTTCCTCCTACAGAGATATGGAAAATTTTAAGTCGGCTTGGGCCGGGGCTAATTATCGCTGCCGCCATTGTGGGCTCTGGAGAACTGATTCTGACACCCAAAACCGGGGCCCAGGCCGGTTTCAGCCTATTGTGGCTGATCATTCTGGGTTGTGTGATCAAGGTGTTTGTGCAGGTGGAGTTTGGGCGATATGCGATCTCCTCTGGGAAGGCCACCATGGATGCCTTACAGGAAGTGCCTGGGCCTCGGTTATGGGGGGTGCGGTGGATTTTGTGGTATTGGCTGGTGATGTTTACGGTTAGCATTGCCCAGTTGGGCGGCATTGTGCATGGGGTAGGGCAATCTTTGGCTATCAGCCTACCGATTACCGGCGATTTCAAGCGTCTGTTAGAAGAGCAGATTGCCTGGGACGAGGCTGCCTGGAGGCATTTGCAGCGGTTGTCCGAGGAGGAAAAAGGGGCATTATCCAGTCAAGACCCTAAGGTCCGCCAATCGGCCCGGGACCGGATCAAGGCCTGGTTGGAGGAGGTGATAGGTCGGCCTCGGCCGAAAGCTGAGGACCAGCCCACGGAAGATGATATTCTTTGGGCCGGTTTGGTTACCTTACTTACCATTGCCCTTTTAGTGGTGGGTCGATATGGGTTAGTGCAGAATGTGTCGGCCTTTTTGGTGGCGGGATTTACTGGGGTAACGATTTTTTGTGTGGTGGCTTTGCAGCGGACGGAGTATGCCATCCGATGGACGGATTTACTGGAGGGGTTGAAAGGTCGGACTCCCCGTTGGGAGGAATTGACCCATTCGCTGATGGCCTTAGTGCGGAGCGAACCGAAAAATGCGGTGGCTACTGCCTTGGCCACCTTTGGCATTATAGGAGTTGGTGCCAATGAACTGATCAGCTATCCATACTGGTGCCTGGAAAAGGGGTATGCCCGCTGGACGGGGCCGCTGGAGCCTGGCTCGGCTTGGGCCCAACGTGCCCAAGGTTGGATGCGAGTGATGCGATGGGACGCCTTTTTATCTATGGTAATATATACATTCGCTACGGTGGCTTTCTATATTCTGGGTGCCGCGGTTCTTTACCCGGAAGGCCTGGATCCAGAAGGCAATCAGATGGTCTATGCTCTGAGCCAACCGTATGTGAAAGTCTTTGGGTCTTGGGCCCACTGGGTTTTCCTATTCGGGGCGTTTGCCGTGTTGTATTCTACCTTTTTTGTGGCCAATGCGGGCCATGCCTTAGTGGCCACCGATGCGGTAAGAATCTTCGGCCTGGGTGCTGGTCGGCCAGAAACCCGGTGGCGGTGGGTGAAAGGTTTTTGCGTGTTTTTGCCGAGTTTTGCTCTATTTTGTTGCTTATGCATTCGTCGGCCGGAAAAGCTGATCTTAGCTAGTGGTCTGCTCCAGGGGATCATGCTTCCCATGTTGGCGGGGGCCACCTTGTATTATCGGTATCGGCGATGCGACCAAAGGATTCGGCCTGGCCGGGTGTGGGACTTGTTTTTATGGCTGTCGGCTTTGGGGATGCTGGTCAGCGGCCTATGGACCGCCTGGAACGAACTGGCCTCAGTGCTCCGATAAAGATTAGGAACCTCTGCAAAATTCTGAACATCCAGTGAACTTTATGCACTTTTGATTCTCTAATCGTTCCGTTGTCCTCCCAGGCCCCCTACTATCTATTGTGGGCTAGCAATCCTGGCACCCCTATATATTGTGTTAGAGGAAGGATCAGCCACAATGGTATAAAAATATCCCCTTTGAATTATGCAGAGGTTCCATTATCCAAAAAAAGTTAAGCTCGATTGGCTAGGGGGTTGGGTGGAAGGGGCCGAGGCTATTGCGAGAGCTGCCTGTTGCTGGAGCAAACTGCTTGGTTAGGAGGGCGGACTCCTCAGATGGGGTTCCAGGAGCCAATTTCGGCGGTTTGATCGGCTCAGGCGTCGGTACCAATCGCCACAGACCGGCCAACAGGCTACCAATTACAGAATGACAGGTGGCCGAGATGGCACACGGCAACGCTGCCGAAGGCATTTCCGGAAAATGTTTCTTCGCCAAGCTGGCGCCTAGGCCGGAGTTCTGCATTCCGACTTCGATGGAAATGGTGCGGCAGTCCCGTCGGCTAAAGCGCAACAGCCAGGCAAACACATATCCCAACAAAAATCCACCTACATGAAGTAATACCACCGCCAGCAGAATCCGGAAGCCTGATTGTTTCAGGTCCTCGGCACTGCTGCCAATAATACTTGCACAGATAAGCACAATGGTTACCACCGAGACGAGCGGCGCTACCGGCAAAACCAGTTTCACTATCCGAGGGGTAAGGTGATGCAGCACTAGTCCCAAGACCAACGGTGCTAACACAATCTGCAAAGTGCTGAGGAACATCTCCCAGGCAGGCACCGGCACATAGGCGCCAGCCAGCCAATCGGTCAATATCGGTGTCATCACAATCGCCCCAAACGTCGAGCACATGGTCATCAGTACCGATAGCGGGACATTGGCCCCGGCCAGATACGTTACCACATTGGAGGCTGTGCCGCCCGGACAACAGGAGACCAAAATCAATCCAACGGCCAGCGGCGTCGGCAGTTCAAAAAGCCGAGCTATGCTCCAACCTAACAGAGGCATGATGGTGTATTGACCCACGAAGCCTACGGCCACCCCCCAAGGCGTTTTGAGCACCGCTTTGAAATCATCCAGGCTGAGCGTAATGCCCATGCCAAGCATGATCACCGCCAATCCCCAGGTGATCCACGGCCCACTAAACCAGGTGAACCAAGTAGGGTGGACTAACGCCAACGTCCCGCCCACCAAAACCCACACCGGGAAAAGATTCGTAAGTAGAGAAAGGATTCGGTTCATGGTTGGGATAAAGCGGCGGGAAGGTCCTATACTTTCTGTAACACTTCAGCCGAACGGAGAAGCCGTCCTTGTCATCCCCGCGAAAGCAGGGATCCAGTTCGTCAAAAACACTGGAGAAAAAAATCTGGATTCCCGCTTCCGCGGGAATGGCAATTGTAAGGCAACTTTTGGACCCAAAATCAACACTCCCTCCCCTCGACTAAAGTGTTCCGACTTTTCTAAACACTGTCAAGGACGATTGTTCTAACCTGTTGGCGTTTCGGGAATTAGGATTTTGGGACCTCCCAAAGCCAGTAACCCTAACTTCTTGTAATTTAAGCAGTTAGGACGTTTTTTTAAGAAAGCACAGCAAGGTAGGTAGAGACGAGGATTTCGACCCGTGGAAGGATCGCTATTTTCGTCCGGCGGGGCTTACTCCGATTCGGCTAACCACTTCTGTTGCTTTTGGAGCAGGTCCTTATATTTTTCCTCCAGGCCGGCAGACTGGATGATCTTTTGTTCTTCGGGTTTCCACTGGGCCGGTGGTTTTTCTTCATGGATGTAATTGTTTTCCACTTTGCAGGTCAGATGGCGATCCTGGGCGTGGTTGTTGAAGAACAGACCTTTGGGCACACCGACTACCAGGTTATTCTGGACGGTAATTTCGGCGCTACCTTCGTCTAGGTAGATGCCGCCAGGTTCGCCGGGGTTATCGTGGATGTAATTTTCCAAGATTTGGGCGCCGGGTTGTCGGCCCAGGGTGTAGATGCCGGCGCCGTCCTGCATGGGCCGCATCACATGATGTATATGGTTCCGAAGGATCAGATTTTCTCTGGAAGGGGTAGGAGTGTCGTAGAAGAACGGCTGCCAATAGGCGCCGCCACCAGCATCTTCTTCCCCCCAGCCCCAACCAACAGAAACACCTGTATAGGGCAATCGGCAGATTTCGTTGTTTCGGATGACCGTCCGAGTGGTGTAGCCGACAAAGACGCCCACTCCTCCCATGTACTCCAGGCAGCAATCATGGATCAAACAGTTGGCAATCGTATTATCGCAGACAATCCGAGCTGAGTCGCTGGGATGATGGTCTTCCGGCCCCACATCACCTACCTGAATCGCACTGCCCGAAATATCATAAAAATGGCAACCGATAATCTGATTCCGTCGAGAGCCTTGTTCGATATCGATGCCGGCATGTCCAAGCCTGGTGAACGTGCAACGGTCAAAGACCACTTGCTCGGCCATGCGCAAAAGAACCGCGCCGGGACTTTTCCGATATTCATTATGGACCTGAACCAGCCCGCCTAGACGGACTTCAAGCTTGGGGGAGTGGGAATCCAACGTAAAATTGGCTTGCATGTCGGCATGACCGATCCGATTGGGCAAGGCCCAGTTGCTTTCGGCAAACAGAAGGCCTTCGAAGCGGAGGCGGCGCACAGGTCGACCTGGGACACCCTGGACGATCAAAAGCCGCTCCAACTGCGGGGCAATCACTTCCTGTTGGCCCAGGTCTTCGCCCGGCCGAGGCAGGTAGTAGAGACGCCGAGCCGGTTGATCATAGTACCATTCCCCCGGTTGATCTAATAGCTCCCGGGCATTTTCCACCCAAGCCGGTAAATTGACCTGCCTGCCTTCTTTGGCCCGGCCATGCAAGAAGTACGGCTGGAGCATGAGCAGCAAAGCCGCATCGCCCTCTTGGCGAATGGCTCGGACCTTATAGCGCATGTGGCTCCAGACATTGAGGAAGGAAAGCTCCACATCCTGTTGATTTTTCCATTGGGCCATTTCGGTCCATGAGGTGCGGAAGCCTTCGTAGTGGAGGAAGTCGGCGTCAGGCAGTCCGCCTTCTTTGGAAGGATCGTGGAGGAATTCCCAGCGATAGGGTGCGGGGTTTTCGGGCAATTTGCCGCTCCGGGCACGGACCGCTCGACGCCCGCCGATATAAAGCTGCCGAAACGGCTTTAGATCCGCTTCGGCCGACCACAAACCGCCCTCCTCTTGCTTCCAACCATTCACCAGTTTGCCACCGCTGAGAATGACTTCTTCGCCATCGGCAGCCCGATAGACAACGTCCCAATCTTTGCCGCCAGAATCTTCCGGCCCAAAGACGATCGGGCTTTCCAGTCGATAGACCCCGCCTCGAAGAACCACAACCAGATCCTTTTTCTCCTTCCAGGTTTTCTTCAGTTCCCGGACGGCCTGCTGGGCTCGCTGCAGGGTACGGAAGGGGGCCTCTTGGGTACCTGCAGCGGCATCGTCACCATCGGGCGAAACGAAGATCACCCCCGGCCTCCCCTCCTGGCCAGACGCTCCGCTAACCGCAGGGATCCCGATGGCCAGCAATCCCAGCCCCACAATAACCGCCCCGTGCCGATTCCAATACCATCTGGTCCCCAATCGGTCTGCTTTATGGTCCATCGAAGTTTCCTCCTAGGTGCATCTATGTTGTGAAGCCCGCTCTTCATTTACTTTCCCATCATATAGCGAAGTTGTTCCTCGCCACGAAGTCGGCCATCTGGGCATCTGAGGCCGGTCTTGCATTGTGGGCCAGCTGGGCCCTTAGGGCCAAATGGGATTTTATGGAAATCCCATTGTAGCACAGACTGGCATTGTAGGACAGACTGGTCCATGGCGCCCGAAGGGATTTTATGGAATCTCTGCATAATGGAAAGGGGATATTTTTATCTCAACTTTTGCCGTTTTTTGTAATGTCTTTTATTTCAAGGACTTAGGTTTTGAAGATTCTTTGTTCAGTAAATTCCCTAACTCCAATATTTTCAAAGGGAGAGGATATCCCAAAGGGGCAGCACCCTGGAAATTGGGAAAAGTCGAGTTTATATCATGTTGGCCGATCTTCCCTCGAACGCAATATCTAGAGTGCGAGCATTGCAGCACCCAATAGCCAGTAGGTGGTCGGAGAGAAGCCCGGAACGGCTATAGAATCAAAAGCTCAGGTGTTCACTATATGTTTCCGATTTTGCAGAAGTTTCTTATCTCGACTTTTGCCATTTGTGGCCTCCTGGCAAAAGAGGAAAGCTCTAAGTGCTTGAAATTATTAATTGGGTGAACAGAAGGATGCTTCGTCGTACCTGGTGGGGACAAACATAGTTAGGAAAAATGGCAAAAATCAATCTTATATAGGAACCTCTGCATAATTCAAGGGGGATATTTTGATACGATTTTCGATGTCCTTCCTCTAACACCACATATAGAGTTCGAGCATTGCTAGCATCCAATAGATAGTAGGTATTCGGATAGAAGGACCGAATGGCTATAGAATCAAGAGTCCATAAAGTTCACTATATGTTCAGTATTTTGCAGAGGTTCCTGTAAATATTAGCATCGGGGCCCTTCCTGCGAAAACAAGAAGAGGGATACTGAACTGTGGATAATGCTTTGTTTAGCCTCGACGGGGTTTGAGGATGATGGTGGCCAGCGGCGGTAGCACAACCTGGATAGAGGCGGGCCGGCCGTGGTTGGGGATTGGTTCGGCCTGAACGCCCGGGCCATTGCCCAGATTGCTGCCACCGTAATACATAGAATCTGAGTTGAAGATTTCTTCATACCAACAGAGTTCCGGCACTCCTAACCGATGCCGAAACCGAGGCACCGGCGTAAAATTGCAGGCCACCACAAGATAATCGTTCGGATCCAAGGCCCGTCGAATATAGCTCAGAGTGCTGTCTTCGTAATTGTGGCAGTCGATCCATTCAAAGCCTCGGCCGTCAAAATCCACTTCATGCAGAGCTGGTTCCCGCTGCACCAGCCGATTGAGGTCAGCCACCATCTTATGGACGCCTTGGTGGGGCTCCCATTGCAAAAGGTCCCACTGCAAGCTGGAGTCGAAATCCCATTCATTCCATTGGCCGAAGTCGCTTCCCATGAACAAAAGCTTTTTTCCTGGATGCGTCCACATGTAGCTTAACAGGAGCCGGAGGTTGGCAAACCGTTGCCAGAGGTCGCCGGGCATTTTGCCCAAAAGCGAGCCTTTTCCATGAACCACTTCATCGTGAGAAAGCGGCAGGACGAAGTTTTCATGGAAGGCATAGATGAGACTGAATGTCAGTTCATCATGATGATATTTCCGATGGATCGGATCGTGCCGCATGTAACGGAGCGTGTCGTTCATCCAGCCCATGTTCCACTTCATGCTAAAACCCAGGCCGCCCACATAGGTGGGCCGAGACACGCTCGGCCAAGCCGTCGATTCCTCCGCGATCGTCAGCACTCCAGGAAATTGCAAATGCACCTGCTCGTTCATCTCCCGGAGGAAGGCGATCGCTTTGAGGTTTTCCCGGCCGCCGTATTCGTTGGGAATCCATTCGCCATCCCGTCGGCTATAGTCCAGATAGAGCATCGAGGCAACGGCATCCACCCGAATGCCATCGACATGGTATTTATCAAACCAGAACAGGGCGTTAGCCACCAGGAAATTACGGACTTCATGCCGACCGTAGTTGAAAATCAGGGTCCCCCAGTCTTTGTGTTCACCTTGCCGGGGGTCTTCGTGTTCGTATAGGGCGGTGCCGTCGAAACGGGCCAAACCATGACCGTCTTTCGGAAAATGTGCCGGCACCCAGTCGATAATCACGCCGATGCCATTTTGATGACAAAGATCGACGAAATACATGAAATCATGGGGGGTACCGTATCGGCTGGTAACCGCATAATAGCCGGTGGTTTGATAACCCCAACTTGCTGTAAGCGGATGCTCACTTATCGGGAGAAGCTCAATATGGGTGTAGCCCATCTGCTTGACATATTCGACTAACTGATGGGCCAATTCCCGGTAGGTCATCCACCGTCGAGGATCATCGCCCGGCCGACGCCAACTGCCCAAATGCACCTCATAAATCAAGATCGGCTTTCGGAACCAATCGGTCTGTGCCCGTCGGGCCAGCCACTCCGCATCATGCCATTTATATCGGTTTAGATCCACTACCTTCGAAGCTGTCCGAGGAGGTAGCTCGGCAGCAAAACCAAACGGATCCGCCTTGTCCCAAACTCGATCGTGATAGCGAATCTGATACTTATAAAGTGTTCCTTCGCCGAGTCCAGGAATAAACAGCTCCCAAAAGCCGGCCGGAATGTGTTTGCGCATCGGGTGGCGTCGGCCATCCCAGCCGTTAAAATCCCCAATCACGCTCACACTGGTAGCATTCGGCGCCCAGACCGCAAAATTGACACCATCTACCCCGTCAATCGTACGCAATTGGGCGCCGAGCTTCTCATAGGCCCGATAGTGTTTCCCCTCGTTCAGAAGATACAGATCGTAGTCCGTTAGCAGGGGTGGGAATCGGTAGGGGTCGTGCATGGTGGTCGTGTTCCCACTGGCGTCGGTAACCCGCAGTTGATAGTGAGGATGCCCATTGCCATTGGGGGGGCAGAGGACTTCAAAGACTCCGGCCGGGTGGATCCGCCGCATCGGTCGGCAAATCTCCTGCCCATGGGGGCCGTCCACCACCCAAGCCTGACTGCAATGAGGTAAATACGCCCGGATGGCCAACATCTTTTGGCCATCGGCTTCCACCTCATGAGGCCCAAGAATCGCAAAAGGATTTTCGTGTCGTTGTTCTAACAGTAGCCTGATCTGATCCAAAGGTGCTGTGCTACGCACGAAAATGCCTCCTTGCGCCATTTCTCTATATAACACAATTTACCCAAAGCCCCTTTTTTAGAACAGTACCCTATGATTGCATCATGTCAATCGGTTAATTTTTCTCTGAAATCTCGCCATTTTGCCTGGTTTGCCTATTTTATTGTTCTTTCTGGAAAACCTCCCGCAACCCGCTCGTTTTCCCTATCTTCACCCGGCTCCCCTCATAGACCTCCGCCGGACGGATCGGAGGGTTCGGTTGGAAACAGTTTTCCCAGAATGGCCCAAAACTTTCGGATTGCCCGGTGGAATAGACGCCCAACCCCTCTGCCTAAAGGGAAACCCCTTTCTCTGGGAGGGCCTTCCTCCAAGCCGCCAAGCCGCTGCTGAGAATGAACCACGGGATTCACCGCTCCCGTCAGGAGAAGGTTATTTTCTGAATTTTCAAACTGGGAAGGAGAAAGAGGAGCGGTTTTTTTAAAGGCTGCCACTGGACGGAAACTCGGGTAGGAGTGTTCCGAGCCATTGAGGGCCAATCCAGCCCCCAGCTTGACAGATGAAAAGCTTTTGGAGTTTGGTTGGGATTCCTCTACTCTGCCCCAAACTGCCTGTTCATTGACCTTTTGCCCCCTTGGCAGATCTTCCGGAAGTTGTTCATGGGGGAAAGGGATCGTGCGCTGGAGATGGGAAACAGCACAATGACCTGGCCCAGGAGGGCAGAGGCGTTTGCTCTCAGCTGGTTGTCCCCTAGAGAAGCAAACGGCGGAGGTACCTACCGGCTTTTGCGGGGGTAATGCTCTTTTGGCAAATAAGGCTTTATGCGGGGGGTCAAATCGCCAAGATCGGCATTCCACCCGATGGAATCGCATCGCTCGTTCCACTCGTTGCCAAAGATCCCGGTGTTTGACCGGCACCATCTGGCCGAAATATTCCCACTGCCAACCGTTAGCCCGCCATTCGGGTACTCCAAACTGAATGCCTTCTTGCACATATCGACTAGGGGTACACAAGATAATATGGGAGGGCTGTTCTAAGGCCTCTAACCCCAGAACCACCGCTAGGAGGGCCAATCGGTCGGCTGGGGCATCCGGTTCCCGATCCGAGACTTCCAGCAGCGTGGCCCCTTTGGTTGAGCAGATAGAAAATCGCCAGGTTTTTTTTACCGGATCCGAGGAGGAGTAAAGAATGTAGTGAGGTGTTAAGGGGGATGGGGTCATGGGAGAGCTCCTTGCCGAACCGTTTTTCTTCATCGGCAAGAATTATCCATTCTCTCCACTTTATCTAGACGACCCATTTTATTTTTATCCGCCTCTGCCTAAACTACCCCACTCCAGGGCTTGAACTATAATATCATCAAGCCAAACCTCTCCCAAACCAGTTAGCACAAATCTAATCTGAAGCCGTCCGCCTTCAGGGACCATCCGATACATTTCAAACGGCTGCCACCCCGCCGTTTTCCGAATCCGCCACGCTAAGCTTTCCCCTCCGAAAGAGTCGGCGATCATCAACCCATCCACACAGCCGTGAATCGGCTGAGGGACTTGAACCCAACCTTGGATCCGGACAAGCTGGCCAGGGGGGCACGGAACAGGGGGACTTATCACCCATATAGGGGGAAGGTCTAGAATTTCTGGCGGCGATTGGGGATCTCGGGCCGCTGTTGCTAATCGAAGTCCAAAACGCCCTGAGCGAGCGGCCTGAGGGCTTAATTCTACAAAGCCGGTGGCAATCTCCGAATGATTCTCCCCCCGGGACCAACCAGAGCTTACCATCGCCTGGAAATCTTCAAAATCCCCGGCCGGGAGCCGGTTTGGCTCTGGGGTCGCATATCGAACTTGTCGGATCATTTCCCAATGTTCGGGTACCATCCGAAAACAACATGCTAAGGGCCAGATCGCTGGCGATTCGGCCGTTTGGGTAGCTGCTTCCCAAATTCTGCGTTCTAAAAATCGAACTGCCCGGTGGGCCCGTTGAGCTGCCAAGATAGCTGCCCCATAGTCCCGGTTTTGGAGTCGTTGGGTGCAAAAGTTCATCTGTTCCTGAGCCAGCTGCAAAGCCTTAGCGAATGAAGAGGGGGGCGACATGGGCCCTAAAAAGGGTTCCGATTTTGACTGCGGGGAAAGGAGTTGAGGAGGTAGTCGGCCCCAAAGTTGCTGGATTTGGCGGAGCTTTTCAGTAGCTAGGAGGTGGTGCAACTGCGCTAGACGTCGCTGCTGCGCTAAAGCCCGCTGTGTGGTAACACTGACAGGCATAGGATCTTGGCTGAAAAGTACTACTGTGCTCAGATCGAATTCTTCCAGGTGGATTCGAGTGCCTCCTGCAGTCCGCTCTCTGCGCAGTGGCTGTAGTCGGCCCCCAGCAATCTGGTAGGCCTCATGTGCATCTGGAAGGCCGGGCAAGAGGAAACTGAGTTGTTCAGCAGCAGCCTGACCTACCAGATACTCAGCTGCCGGTCCGGTCCAAAACAAAATGGCTAACCGGGCTCGCTCTGTTTTTAGCAAAGCCCCTTGAACGTGAGGTTGGCTGGCCTGCACTCCGGCTAGCCTACCGCCGGCGGCCAACCATGGTTCTACCACTTCGGTTTCTCTGTTGAGCAGCTCTAGGGTAGCAGCACGCAGTTGGGTTTCGGGGGCTTGACAGTCCAACGGCCGATCCGATTCATAGGCCACCCCCCGAACCCCTCCCGCTAAGCCCACATAAAGGCCCAGCCGAATCTGTTCCGGCTCCAAATTTTCTGGTATCTCAGGATGAAAATTTCCCCGTATCTGAAGCTTTTCCTCTCCCACTCGGGCGGAACTCATCAGACGCCATTGGGTCCGAACTGAGGCTGGCAGCTGGGTAGGAATGGAAAGCCACAATGGGGTCCCTGGTCGAACTAACAATTCCCGGTCCCGAAGCCAGCTGGCATACTCAGACAGCTCTAAACCACTGCCGCTCGGTCCCCGGCTCAGCCAAATAATATCTACCACTCGGCTCAAGGGCTGGAGATTTTCTGAGGCCCGAGCCACCAGAGGTCGAGTCGATCGGCTCTCCGCACGGCGCACTCTCTCAGCCCAGCGAGCAATCTCAGTTAACCTGGCGCTAGGCGGTTCCAAAGTTACATCCCAAGCTAACACTCGGTCGAATTCGGGTGGAATTTTTTCCCGAATCCCGTGGATGGAAGAAGCTTCTTCGGCTGGGGGGGGTTGGCGAGAAATGGGCGGTGGACAGATAAGCCACAGGTCTAGCCGCTCTGCCTTGGCTAACAATTCCGGAGTGGGTTCTGAGGCCAACCAAAGCACATTAAACCCTAACTGCTGGACCAGCTCCAAAGCTTCTCCCTGATATTGAAGGATGCGGGGGAAAAATGGTCGGCCTTGGACTTGTAAGATACTCCCTTCCAATCGCACTGGCCAGGGTTCCGCGCCAGCGGTTGACAAAAAAGAGGAGGGGGGATTTGCTACCGGAGAAGATGGACCAGAAGCACCTATCGGGGCGCCAGCAATTCGAGGGGAAGCCGCTTCTGAACCACCACCTGGCCTTGAAAACAACGGAGCGGAAATTGCTCTAGGTGCAGTGGCCGAGGGTTTCGTTTCGATCAGTCCGGCTACATCCAAGTCATCGATCCACAGATTAGTTACTCCTGGGCCACCATAAATATTCAGCAGCACATGAGACACATAGGCTTCTCGTTCGTCCACCTGGGGGCCGTATTGGCTGCGAAGGATTCGGACTTGGCGGGCAAGTTGTTGGGGCAGATTTTCCAGTCGGAGTTGTTCCCATCGGCCCACTTGGGTATAGGTGGTTCCTCGGATCAGCGTAGTCAATTGTTCCCCAGTTCGGGGCTGGACGCTTCGAGGTAAAACGACCTGCGCCAAAAGCTGGATGCCAGCTCGATCTGATTTGACCCACACACTAATCAGTAGTTCGTCGATGATTCGCGCACAGCCAATCGGATGGGCCAGATACACATAACTGCCATGGCCTGCTACCAGCCGGACCCGCTCGCACCCCTGGCCTACATGGGCTTGCCCTTGCACACGCCCATGAAATTCCATCCGATAGGGGGTATCTCCCCCAGCCTGTTGCCAAGAGACCTCCGGGCCTTCAAAACCTTCGTAAAGGGCGGAGCGGCCCTCAGCAGGCCTGCCGGCCGGAGAGGAGCTGCACCATATTATTCCCCCAAAGACGCACACCAGCAACTTCCAAGCCACTGGGGGACGGCAACCCACTAGCAACCTAGCAAAAAGAGCTCCCATTTTGCCCTACCCGCCTCACTACTAAACCCCTTTAGCACGACTTTTGTCATTTTTTGCCTCACCCCGCACGGGGGTAGAAGCTCTAACTCCTTGTAACTATTGGACTTAGGAAAAATTGGATGAACAAAAGGAGATTCCGCCGTAACTATTGGAAGCAAACCAACTTAGGAAAATAGCACAAGGCTGTTTAGAGCCTCGTAACATAAAGACTCCTAGCCCATGGGAAGGGGTACTTTATCTTGAAATTGGCTATTCTTTCTAACTTTTTTTGAGCTAGGCGTTAGGCCGAACCCTCCTTTTGATCACTCAATTTCCTAACTCCAATCATTCCGGGGAATTAGAAGTTCCTTTTTCGGTAGGAAACCAAAGATGGCAAAAGTCGACTTTACTCCCTTATACAGGGAGAAAACCTCATTGTGTCAGTGGATCTTAGTCAACTAAGCTCGCCGGTTTGCAAAATTGCTCGGGGAACCTTTGCTTCATTTTTAAGGAACTTCTACATAATTCAAAAGGAATTTATACCATGTGGACTCCTATTTCCCTCTAAGCTCGACTTTTTGCCATTTTTGACCATATAGCGAATCCGCCACACTTTAAGTCTTTGTTGGCATTAGGGTTAGGAAATTGCATGTCCAAATGAAAGGTGCTCCGTAACTTTCGATGCCAAAAGAAGTTAGGGGAAATGGCAAAGTCGAGCTGAGAGGCTGGGTCCTAAAATGGGGATTAGGCTGGTTTCCCATGGGTTTTGGCCGACCGGCTCCTATCCTCCAGACTCCTTAAAAACAGGGATTTTGGGATTCTGGGGAATTTAGGAAGGAAATCCCCTTTCATCATAGAAAATGCTTTCTCGGATAGCCTATGAACAAGGGGAATCTCCTCTAACGATGTAGCCAAACCAGCACAACAGCTTCCTCCCTGAAGACCCTTCGTAACCTGGGGTTGTATCAGCAGTTGCGATTTTTGGCTAGATCAACTGTGGGCTTTTGGCAACAAGTAGCAGCAACCGGAAACCGCCCAAAAATTGTAATCCGTTGTTCAGAAAGAACTTAGGAGAATTTTTAGAGGGCCAAGTGTTATGGCACACCGGGTGCTTTTGCAGTCCGATATAGCAAGCACCTGTGGAGAAAGCCCCATGAACGAGCCGCTGCGATCCCCCCAGTCGGAAATCGAGCCTTTGCCAGGAGAAATTCTGGAATTGGCCAATGCGATTGACCAATTGCCTATGCCCTACCGGACTCAGTTAGCCCCCCTGATGTGCCGAGTCATGGACAGCACCCGCCGACGCCGGCGAATCCTCAACATGGTCCAAGAGGCACTGGCCCAATTGCGCCTGGATATGAAATATCTGATCTTCGACTTAGAAGCTACCCGCAGGGAAAGAGATGCTTATCGTCAGCAATTAGATCAACAAAATAACTATTTTGAGGGAGAAGATGGCCCTCCATTAGAACCATAATTCACCCTATCCAGACATTGAGCTTAAAAAAGGCAATCACCAATTACTCAGCAGCTCCTAAGTTCTCCAAACCCAGGTTAGTTACGGCCAGTACTCCTTGTAGGTTTCCAGAGCGGAGCTGCTAACCAAACACATAGGGCTAGAAGTTTTACCCCAAAGAGAGGGAATTAAAGCTTTGTAGAAGCTGTGATCCCACAAAACCATTGTGTGTGATCATCTGCAGGGCCTCGGTCCTGAAAAAGTGACTGCAGACTCTTCACTGGGGCGGGGAACACTCCGGCACTTCCGCCCGAAAGTGCCGGAGTGTTTTTTATGCTAATAAGGTGTTCTCTTAGCTCAACTTTCGCCAATTTTTGGTCTTCTGCCGAAATGGGAAAGTTATAAGTCTTTGGAGTTAGAGTTAGAAAATTGGGTGGCCAAAAGGAAGCTTCGCCCTAACTCCACAGTCCAAAACAAGTTAGGGAAAATGGCCAAAAGCCAGCTTTGTGGAACTCCACATTTTTCTTGTGCGATTCTTCTTGTGCGATCCATTCAGCCACACAGGCGTGCCTCAAATTTGAGGAAACTTGGATAAAAGAAAAAAGATTTTGGGTTCCTTTAGATTAACCGGCTTCCTTTTCCTAAATAGCCCATTTTGCCCAAATTGAGTGGCCCTGGGATCCACACCTTTATGAGTTCGCTGTGATGGACAGGTGAGATTTGAAGTGGTCGTACATGACTTCAGGCAAACCCCGAAAGCTCGTTGAGGAAGGAGGGATAAAAAAACACTGCTTCTAACCCATGCACTGGCTCATCTTCCATGGAGCTTTCCTAAATGATGCAATTTCTCCAAACTAACAGTTTCTTTCTTTTAAAAGGGTCGTTATCCGCTATTTTGCAGCCGGTTGGATAGAAAAAGAGTCTTTGCATAATGCTGAATATATATAGGGAACTCTATGAACTGTGGTTTCGATAAGCTTTGGCTGCCCCCCATCCAAACACCTACAATATGTAGGGTGCTAACAGTGCTTGCAACCCAATATATTGGGTCAGACGCAGAGAGTGCCAAACTGGTAAAAATATCTCCCTCCGAAATTATGCGGAGGTTGTTAGAAAATGCTTTTCAACACACTGCCTCCCGGCCTCTTAGAACCGAGCTTCAGAGGGGCCGGGAAAACATGGTCCTAACATTTGCTGTAACCATAGTGCGTCATCATGAGTTCGATTCCGTGTTAAGAGGTTTTTTAATATCACCCCGAAAGAGTTGTTTCGAGGAGTTTTGGCTGTCTGTTGGTCTCGGTGCACTGGCCTGTTTTAAAATTGGCGGGGAGGTTTCCGGATTGAACAGAGAGGCTTTTTCCTAAATTCTTGTATATTAAGGAGTTAGAGATAAATAATATTATCCGTTCCCTCAACGTGGAACTGCTTTAGCTGCTTGTAACCATGGCAGTTAGCAAGAGCTTGTGTACCTAACAAGAGTATTTGTCCTAACTGATTGAATCAAAAGCAGTTAGGGAAAAATCGGTAAAAGTCGAGCTAGGGAAAGATCGAAAGAAATTCTTTCAAACCGTTGCAGAAACATGGTTGCTGTCTTAGCATAAAAGAAAGTGGAGGGCCAGGAGTTTTTGGTAGGATTTCAAGGGCAATACCATTTCAGCCGAGTGCAAAACTGCCTTTGCCATGGATGGGAAAACCCGGTAACGGCCCAAAGCAATGCGGTTTGCGGGATAAAAGGGCGGTGGAACGTGGCATTTTACTGCTTGCCCTATCCTGTGTCGCCGGGGCTGAGGGGAGAGAAATAAGCTTGGATTTCATTCGGCTGAAATGTTACCAAGGGCGATTTGTTGGGATTTCTCTGCGAGGTAGGGGGAGTAGCGATGGGTCAAATGACGGCGGAGCAATTTGCCCAACGGGCTTTTGACCTAGGTCTGGTTACCGACCGGCAACTGAGAGAGGCATGGGCGGCATTTGGGACTCGGCATGTCTCGCTGGAGGAGTTTGTTCAATATCTGGTGGGTCGGGAGACGCTGACCAACTATCAGGTGGATAAGATTCTCAAAGGGGAGAAGAGCGGTTTTTTTTATGGGGATTATAAGGTTTTGTATTTGGTGGGAGCAGGTACTTTTGCCCGGGTGTTTCGAGCGGTGCATCGGGAAACGGGGCAGGTAGTTGCCCTGAAGGTGCTTCGGCGTCGGTATAGCGATAATCCGGAGCATTATGAGGCGTTTGTGCGGGAAGGGCGGGTGGGGCTGACGCTGCGGCATCCAAACATTGTACCCATTTATGAAGTGGTCTCTGAGGGGCATACGCACTATCTAGTGATGGAGTTTGTGGAGGGGCAGAATTTGCGGGACTTTATGAAGATTCGGGGTCGGCTTTCGCCGGAGGAAGCCACGCGACTGATGTGCGATATCGCCAGCGGCCTGCAATATGCTTTTGAGCATGGGCTGACCCATCGCGATCTGAAGATGACCAACGTGCTGATATCTACAGAGGGCCGGGCAAAGCTGGTGGATTTTGGCCTGGCTGCGGTGGATGAACATGTGGATGATGATCTGTTGAGCGAATTTGCCAATCCTCGGACCATTGACTATGCAGGTCTGGAACGGGCCACCGGCGTGCGTAAAGACGACACCCGCAGCGATATCTATTTTGCCGGTTGTATTTATTATCATATGCTCACTGGACATCCGCCGCTGCTGGAGACCAAAGATCGGATTCAGCGTCTGTCGAAACATCGGTTCTTGAACGTTCCGCCTATTCAGAAGGTACTCCCGGAGGTGCCAAGCTGCGTGGCTTTGGTGGTCAATAAAGCCATGTCGTTGGATGTGAATCGCCGGTATCAGACGCCGGGGGCTATGCTGGTGGATTTGAAGATAGCGGCCAAACGACTTCGGGAAGAAGCAGAAAAAGCGGGGGGAGCTTCTGCCGGGTTGGGTAGTGCCGATGCCCTGGCCACACCCAAACGGCCCGTCATGGTGGTGGAATCCAATCCCCGGATGCAGGAGTTATTCCGGGAACAGCTCAAAAAAGCGGGCTTCCGAGTCCTCTTGACCAGCGATCCAGAGCGGGCTCTGAATCGATTCCGGGAGCAACCCAACACGGCTGAATGCCTAATTATCAATGCCCAACAAATAGGGCGGGCCGCCTTGGAGGTGTTTAATCAGTTTGGGGAGCCTGGAAACCTTCAACATGTGCCGGTCATTCTCTTGCTGGATCCCTCCCAACAAGCATGGAAGGACCAAGCCATTACGGCATCCCATCGGTTGGTATTGCAAATGCCGCTGACTGTTCGCCAACTTCGAGAAGCCATTAACCAATTGCTACCGCAACAGCCCGCTACCCAGTCCAAACCCACGGAAGATTAAGGGAAAGCTTTGCATAATTCGGGGGGATACCATTTTGGCTTGACAATCTTCTAATCCTATAGATAGGGAGCCTCTACCTAATTTCAAGCGGGATTTTTTATCTCATGTTGGCTACCCTCCCCCCCAACGCAATCTATAAGGGTTACTGGGATTGCTAGCACCATACATATAGTAGGTGTTTCAATGACAGTGGTTAACCTCTATCGAATCAAAAGTTCATAATGTCGATTATATGTTCATTACTTTAAGGGGTTCTTTATAGTATTTTGGCTTTTACCGATTTTGGTCTTCTGCCGAAATGGGAAAGCTCTAAGTCCCTGGAATTATTGAACTTAGGAAATTGGGTGAACAAAAGATAGTACGCTGTAACCCTTAGGAACAAAACAAGTTAGGAAAAGTGGCCAAAGTCCAGATACCAAGGAAGCTCTGCATAATGCGAGCGGAATATTTTTATCCCATGTGGATTACCTCCGCCTCTGACCCAATATATTGGGTTACTAGCAGTGCTAGCATCCTCCTAAAATAGGGGTTTGGATGAGGGCCGCCAACGGCTGCCGAATCCCATAAAGTTTATCAACTTCAGTATTATCCAGAAGTTCCACAACTATCGTGTTGAGAGTTTACAGCTGTTAAAGGGCGCTCTACCCGTTTGAGCGGAAGAGTTCTCCGTATGGCAGAGTCCCATTTACCCCCTAGCGATGTGTGGGAACCGGACTTGACCGGATGTCAATTGGGGCATTTTCGGCTCCTGCGCCGCCTGGGGCAGGGAGCCATGGCGGAGGTCTATCTAGCCGAGCAACTGAGTCTGCAGCGTCTTGTGGCGGTCAAGGTACTCAAGAGCCGATTGGCCAGTGATCCCAAGGCGGTGGCCCGATTCCAGCGGGAAGCTCGTGCAGCAGCCGTGTTGATCCACCCAAATATTGTGCAAATCTACGAAGTCGGTTGTGCAGATGGGAGGCATTTTATTGTTCAAGAGTATGTGCAGGGAGAGAATCTTCGGCAATGGCTGGCCCGCAATGGGGCACCGGATCTGCCAACCGCCATTTCGATTATGAAGCAAGTGGCCTCCGCCCTAGCCAAGGCCAACGAGTTAGGCATCATCCATCGGGACATCAAACCGGAAAATATCCTAATCAGCCGCTCCGGAGAGGTGAAAGTAACAGATTTTGGCCTGGCCCGAATCCTCAGCCAACCTGAAACCGTCAGCCTCACGCAGACGGGAATGACTTTGGGAACCCCACTTTATATGAGTCCGGAGCAATTGGAAGGCAAACCCTTGGACAGCCGCAGCGATATCTATTCGCTGGGGGTAACCTGCTACCAGATGCTTTCCGGCCAAGCGCCATTTACCGGTCAGACAGTCCTGAGTTTGGCATTTCAGCATCTTCATAAAGAGCCGATCCCCTTAGAGAAGCTTTGTCCGCATCTACCGCCTGGAATATGCCGGATTGTGCATAAAATGTTGGCCAAATCCCCCCAGCAAAGATACAGCTCTCCCCAGGAGTTATTGGCCGATCTGGAAAAGTTGGAGAAGCAATTGGCCGGTCAGGAGGTTGCTGAAGACGCTTTAGGAAGCCAAGCGGCTGCGAACGAAGCTGGTGCGGAGCCGTTAGAGGTATTGAGTCAACGTGTGTCCTTATTGATGCGGC
>JANXAQ010000130.1 GCA_025062105.1 Thermoguttaceae bacterium | reverse complement strand
GAACATCGGAACGCTGGCAAACACGGGCAAGTAGGATAGGGGGCCTGGTGCTGGACAGATGCAGGGCCAGGCCCCCCTTGGATTTTTCTCGGAAATGGGAGGCAACTTCCTATGCCGAAGTCGGCTGGGGAACGCTTACGGTTTACTTTTTTACGACTTCAGAATTGGCGGAACTTTACCCAAGTGGAATGTCCGCTGGCTGGTCGAGCGTTCCTGGTCGGTCCGAATGCTTCGGGCAAGTCGAATCTGTTGGATGTATTTCGATTTTTGCGGGACTTGGTTAGCGTAGGCGGCGGGTTGCAATCGGCGGTAGCACGGCGGGGAGGGATTTCTCGGCTTAGGTGTTTGGCCGCCCGTCGGCCTCCGGAAATCCATATTTATGTGCAAGTGGGCAGTGAAGAAAGACCCAATCAGTGGGAATATGAATTGTGGTTTGACCAACGAGATCGTAAGGATCCCCGTCCATATATTTTAAAAGAGCGAGTTGTTTTTGAGTCCCAAGAGCTCCTGGCCCGCCCTAATCTAGAGGACAATGCAGACCCAGAACGGCTTACCCAAACCCATTTGGAACAGGTCTATGTTAACCAGTCGGTTCGTCCCTTGGCCGAATTCTTCGCCACGGTTCAATATCTCCATTTAGTCCCCCAGATTATTCGGGAGCCCGACCGAGCTGTGGGTAAAGTGCAAGATCCATTTGGCGGGGATTTTTTGGAACGAATTGCCGCCACTGGGGAGAAGTTGCGCCGAAGCAGACTCCGTTCCATTCGGAAGGCTCTTCAGATTGCTGTGCCGCAGCTTCAGGAGTTGGAATTGTGGCGGGATGGAAAAGGAGTGCCGCATTTGCGGGGTAAATATGAACATTGGCGGCCTCGGGGTGCTTGGCAAACGGAAGAGCAATTTTCCGATGGGACGTTGCGGCTATTGGGATTGCTATGGATCATGTTAGAAGGTCAAGGTCCGCTCCTTTTAGAAGAACCAGAACTGTCACTCCATCCGGGAGTGGTTCGGTATATTCCTCAGATGTTTGCCCGGATGCAGAGTCGTACCGGTCGGCAAATTCTCCTCAGCACCCACTCGACGGAAATACTTCGAGACTCTGGCATAGGCCTGGACGAAGTGGTTTTGTTCATTCCAACCAAAGAGGGCACAAAAGTACAGTTAACCTCCCAACGGGTAAATATCCTTCGGTTATTAGAAGGCGGTTTGGATTTGGCCGACGCTGTTTTCCCTCAAACCGCTCCTGCGAACCTTCACCAATTGAGTTTCTGGGAAGAGACATAACGTTCCAAGTGAAACTCTTATCCTCCATACCCCATCTTTTGCCTTCAGAGAATCACACCCATCTGAGGAGGAATGGATCCGTGGTTATATCCTGGCCTGTTTCTGTGGCAGTAGAAGGAATGGTGGATGCGGCAGTGGTACAACAATTATTCGAGCACTATCGTCTTCCTCTGGGGCCTATCTATCAGGCAGGTAGCAAACAATATCTTCCAAAAGGATTTCCGGATATAATCATGCCGCTCAGTTTTATCCCTGGTTTGTATTGGTGGATTTGAATCAGGAGGCTGCCTGTGCCCCTTTGCTATACAAAAATTGGCTTCCCAACCGAAGTCCTCTGATGTATTTTCTTGTAGCCATCCGAAAGGTGGAAGCATGGCTCCTGGCGAATTCACAATCCTTGGCTGGATTTCTTTCGGTGCCACTGTCAAGAGTCCCTACTTTGCCCGATTCCCTGGAGAATCCAAAAGAGACGATCATCCAACTGGCTCGCCACTCCCCTTCCCGACAGATTCAAAAAGACCTTGTCCTTACGGCTTCTAGTGGGCGGAAGGAGGGACCAGCTTATGCCTCCCGAATGGGCGAATTTGCAACTCGTTATTGGGACATTCAGAGGGCCCGAAAACATAGACCCAGTTTACAGCGGTGTTGCCACGCACTCGAAAAACTCCGAAACACACTCTCAGAAGGCTCTTGAGCTTTGAACAACGAATTAAACTGGGCCTGTCCAAGAAAGCGGGGAAAATACGCTATCTGTCAGGTGAGAGGGGGTTGGTTGGTAATCAAATGTTAGTAAAAGATCCTTCTTTCCCAGAGAAAATCGAAAAGAATCATTATGAACTACTTTGCTCATGGGGTCGCGTTTTTAGATCGGCCGTACCTGTTGGCCGGTACCGCGGTGCCGGATTGGCTGCTAGTGGCCGATAGGCAGGTGCGGGTGCGCAGCCGTCAGATCCACGCCTGGTTTCTTCGGTCTGGTTTGGATGGGGACCAAAGGCACAGTGCGATCGGGCAGGTGGCTCAAGGCATCCTCCAACATCTTGCCGACGACCAGCAGTTTCATCGTAGCCAGGCTTTTCGGGAGTTTTCTTTTCTCTTGAGCCAACAAGTGGGTTCGTTACTGGATGAGGAAGCCCTCAGATGTCCAAAAAGACCGGGACGGCCCCCGGAACTTTCCCATCTTCCCCATTTTGGGCAGGCAAAACATGCCAATCCTTCGATAGGGCAAACCACTTCGGAAGCTACTTCGGCCCAGCCCAGTACCTTGCCAAACAGCTCAGGCGGATTTGACACCAGTTTTGTCGGGCATCTATTGGTGGAGCTACTTTTAGACGCCGCTCTGATTGCCGAAAATCCTGCCCGATTAGATCATTACTATCGGGCACTAGACCAAGTGGACATAAAGATCATCCTGGAAGCAGTTCATCAGATAACAGCCCGGCGCGCGGACCGATTAGCCACGATGATCCTGGAGTTTCGTCGGCTTCGGATTCTGTGGGATTATTTGGACGACCGGAAGCTGCTCACTCGGCTGAATCAAGTGATGAGGCGAGTAGGGCTGGTGGAATTACCCCCTGCCTTGCTGGACCTGCTGCCAAGCGCCCGGCAGCAAGTGGCTTCCCGAACCAAACAACTCCTGGCGGGCCTTCCCACAGAAACACTTTTTGAAAAAAGATAACTCTTCCGCCAAATGGAGAACTTCCTATCTTTTCCGAAAAACTCCCTATGATGTCATTGCCGCTCTGGCCTCGGTCCAGGTTTGTTCCCGCCTCAGCGGGAAACCTGAAAAAAACCAAGCGTAAAAACCCGGATTCCTCCCTACTCAGGAATGACAAATTGGCTCAGCTGGCAGAAATGTAGGAAAAAAGGGATTTTCTCTGGGGCGGTGGTGGTTTGCCCCAGGGGATAGACGATCGGCAAAGACAATACCAAAATAGGTAACACCTCTACTGAAAAGCATAGCCTTGCGATTGTTCATCTCTCCCCTGGGAGAGAGCCTTACTGGGCTGGAATCTAGGTTGCTAGGCTGGGTGGCCGGCGTCTAACCGACGTCGGCACCCTCTCATAGACGGCGTTATCTACTTTAGTCTGTCCAGACTGAGTTGGACGCCGTCCTGGGCATATGGTGTTTCCTAGGGGACGTTTTTCTTTGCTTAGCTAAAGGGTTACCGGCTTTCCAATGACCATTTTTAGAAGGAGTTAGCCTATGAAGTACGGGATGAATCTTTTGCTGTGGACCGACACATTGACCGACCAGATGTTGCCGCTGTTGGAGGAGCTAAAGGAGATCGGTTTCGATGCGGTGGAGCTGCCATGTTTCGATCTGGAGGACCTGGACAATTACCGAAAGTGGGGTAAACGTCTGGATGAGTTAGGGCTGGAGCGGACCGGCACAGCGGTTCGAGGCCCCGACGCCAATATGATCAGTCCGGATCCAGAGGTGCGTCGGCGGGGAATCGAACAGAATAAACGGAACTTGGACTGTTGTGCGGCGGCCGGTTGCAAGATTATGGCCGGGCCGTTCCATTCTGCACTGGGCGTTTTCACCGGCAAAGGCCCTACACCCGACGAATGGCGTTGGGGCGTAGAAAGTATGCGGGAAGTGGCCGAGTATGCCGATACGGTCGGCGTTACTTTGGCGGTGGAATATCTAAACCGGTTTGAGTGCTATTTTCTAAATACCGCGGCGGATTTAGCACGTTTCTGCGCCGAGGTGAACCATCCCCGTTGCCGGGCCATGTACGACACCTTCCATAGCCATATCGAAGAAAAAGACACCAAAAAAGCCATCCTAGCCCTAAAAGATTACTTGGTCCATGTGCATATTTCGGAAAACGATCGGAGTGTGCCCGGGCAGGGCAATGTGCGGTGGGATGAAACGTTCGAGGCTCTGGCCAAGATCAAATACGATGGTTTCCTGGTGGTGGAAGCCTTTGGGCTGGCCCTAGACAAACTGGTCCCGGCCACGAAAATCTGGCGTCGGATGTACGAAAGCGAACGGCAATTGGCCGCCGATGCGCTGCGCTTCATGAAACGGCAAGTGGCCAAATACTGGAAAAAACCGACACCAAAACCTGTTCCCGCCCCTACTAAAGCCAAGACCAGCAAAACTAAGGCCCCCAAAACTTGGACTAGCAAACCAAAGGCTGTTAAGAGTCCAGCTAAAACTAGCCGCCGGAGCCGGTAATGTATCGGGCCGCCTTTTTCCCCATGGGAGACGCCCGGTACTGAGCAGGTTCCGGGATGAAGCGGGGCCATTAAGCTACCGTCTGTGTTTTTCGAGCTACCACCGCCACTCGTAGATCGCAGACATTAGTGTGAGTTGGGCCGGTCCGAATCAGCGAGCCGGTTTGTAAGAAGAAGTTATAGGCATCGTTTCGGGCTAGGAAATCTGCTGGCTGGAGTCCCTGCCGGAGAGCCAATTGGATGACTTCCTCGTCCACCCAAGCGCCGGCAGCGTCGGTAGGGCCGTCTTCGCCGTCGGTGCCACCGGAAAGAATTAGCAGTCCCCATCCGGGTCTACTGGCCCAGGTAGTTGATGGGACCTCCATAGATTCCGTCGGGGCTGGGCCAAGGTTGGACGCAAAGACCACAGACCCTTCTGCACCTAACGCTGCCATAGATTCGATCTGAACTTGGCTAAGGTTGGACATCCTAGATAGGAAGGATGGCCGGCCCGAAAGCCTACCCTGGGATTCCGACTGGGCAGATTCCTCCAAGGGCTGGTCGTGCTGGAGCAGGTAGTTTAAAGCGGCTAGGACCAATTGCTGGTTTCGGCCGCCCCGGCCTCGACGGGCTGGTTCTACCAGTTGGACCACCGGTTCCCCGCCGCTTATCAGGCAGTCCGGCCCAGGCCCCAAGCGCATCTGGAGGGTTCGTTGGGCAAACTGGACGCCCAGCTCATCGGCCAGGCCTTCGGATCGGCTGGCCGATTCTTCCACTACAAGGTATCCCCGGCGTCGGGCTTCCTGAGCCGCCGCCCGAACCGCTGTGGCATTGTTGCCGATGACCAAGTTGACCACCCGGCAACCGTTCGGAGTTACATACACCAAGCCGTCTTCCGCCCCACACTCCCCACTCTCCACCCCCCACCCTCTACTCCCTACCCCTTCAAAGCCGCTCCCTAACGGTCGCCGCTCGAAAGTCTGCTTTCTGCTCTCTGCCTTCTCTCTTCTGCCCTCAGCCTTCTGCCCACTGCCCCCCGCTTTCTGCTTTTTGGCTTCTGCTTTCTGCTTTCTCTCCTCTGCCAGGGCCTGGAGCACGTGCCAGATGCGTTCCGGGACCTGGTCCGATCGGGGGTGAAACTGCCGGAGTACTTCTAAGGCTGCCTCCGGCGTAGAACTATCCGGTACGGTCGGCCCGGACGCGATCACATCCAACGGATCGCCCAGTACGTCGGAGATAATGAGGCTTACCAGCCGACCGGCCCGGCAAGCGTGAGCCAACCGGCCGCCTTTGACCCGGCTAAGCTGTTTTCGCACGGTGTTGAGCTGTTCGATATTGGCCCCGGCAGCACTAAGAAACCGGGTAACCGCCAATTTGTCGGCTAGGCTAATGCCTTCGATCGGCGCTGGTAACAGGGCCGATCCGCCGCCGGAGATCAAACACAGACATAAATCCTCCGGCCCTAGGGAACCCACCAGCCGAAGGATCTCTTCCGTTCCGCGCAGTGCTTCTTCCGTTGGTTCATTGATTCCGGGCGGACGGGCCGGGTGCAGATGAATCCGCCGAAGCTGGCAAACACAATCGGCTGGCACATTTACCCAACCGGTAAGCTCCTTCTCCTCCATCAGCGGGGGACCGAGAATCTCTTCCAAGGCGGCGGCCATGCCGGCACCGGCTTTTCCGGCCCCAACAACGACTATCCGCCGGATACTAGCCAGCGGGATGTTTTCCGGCCCGATCCGAAGCCACCCCCCTTCCACCTGGACAGCCTGCTGCATAAGCCGATCCGATCGCACCGCATCCACCCCAGCCTGCCAAATGGCCAAGCCGTCATGCCGGAGTTGTTCTAGGCTTCGGCAAATCATAGAATGATCCTCTCTGGGGAAAAGTGCCAACTTGTCATCCCCCGAAAGCAAGGATGCAGGCTACTGTGAGTCCAATCCCTGTAAGGCCCCTAAAAGGCCGGAAGGAGACGAGGCACCAAGTCCCTTGCATTCCCGGTTATGCGGGAATGACCCTGGATAGGTCTGGCAGAGAGCACCGGGCGAAATTTTTCTTTGGAAAACATTAGACCTCATTGCTCATCCATCGGAGCCTATTGTAATGGCAAGCCATTGGGATCGTCAAAAGGTGTTGGAATTGGCCTATGGGTTTCGGGCAGCATGTGTGTTGGCCGCAGGGGCGGATTTGGACCTTTGGAGCGTGTTGGGGGCGGATCGGCTGACCGCGGCGGAACTGGCGCAACGGCTCAGGGCCGATCTGCGAGCCACTACGATTCTGCTGGACGCCCTGGCTGCCCTGGAACTTCTAGAAAAATCGGAGGACCAGTACAGGGTGCCGGAATCGCTTCGGACACTATTGATCCGGGCGGAACCGGACAGCAGGCAAACCACCGGTTCTCCAAATCATCTGGTGGCTGGTGGCAGCCAAAGCAGAGATACAGCGGCACCTGGGGAAATGGACACAAAAAGGATGGTAACTGCCCAACTGGATACTACGGAGCCGCCGATCCTACCGATGCTTCAGCACCTGGCCAATGTGCTTCGGGCTTGGTCGCAGTTGGCCTGGGTAGTGCGGGCTGGAATCCCCGCACCCCGGCAAGCCAGCATCCGAGGTTTTGAGGCGGATCGAGCTGCTTTTTTGGAAGGGATGCACGCCTTGTCAGCTCCGGTAGCCGACCAACTGGTGGCCGAGTTAGGGCCGCCCAAATTCCGGCATCTATTGGATGTGGGCGGCGGTACCGGCACCTGGACGTTGGCCTTTTTGCGGGCCGTGCCGGAGGCCGAAGCAACGATCTTTGATCTGCCGGACGCCAAACCGCTTGTTGAAGCCCGATTGGCCCAGACGCCTTTTGCAAACCGGATTCGCTTTGTGGGCGGCGATTTTTACCGGGATCCTCTGCCTGCCGGGGCCGATTTTGCCTGGGTAAGTGCTATTGCCCATCAAAACTCCCGCCAACAAAACCGGGAACTTTTTAGCAAAGTTTGGGAGGCACTGGAACCCGGCGGCCAGATCGGCATTCGGGATCTGGTGATGCAGCCTTGCCGAACCCGCCCACTCCAAGGGGCACTATTTGCCGTCAATATGCTGGTCCAGACCGAAGGCGGCGGCACCTACACCTTCCAAGAATTTGCCGACGACTTACAATCGGCCGGCTTCCACAACCCCCAGTGGATCATCCGGCGGGAAGATATGAACTCAGTCATCCTGGCGGAAAAACACCAGGGATAATCCGGCTTATGCTTGGTAGAGGTGTTACCCAAAGGATTTCCAAAGCCTTTGACGCGGCCAGTCGATAACGGAAAGGGCAGATGGCGGAATCCAGCTCATTAAAAAGGTGGAAATATTTTATCTATTTAGCCTATAGTTTTTAAATTACCCAAATTATGATTCGTGAGGTAATCCTGGGGTGTGGTGAAAGGTTCTCCGTATCCTCGGAAAGTTTTGCCATCCTAGTAGGGTTTTGCTGTAGTTCTGGTGGATTCGGGCCTCCGAGGAGATAAGTTTTCAACAGAGCTTAATCCTGCCAGAAAGTAAAATCCTGACAGAAAGTAAAAAAGGGAATTCCCATGGACTCTGCCGCGGTCATGGAGCAAGTGCAAATCCTGGCCCAGGATGTTTTGATGTGGGTGGGCTTTGGGACTCTGGTAGGCTTGCTAGCCAAAGCGATCATGCCAGGCCGGGACCCCGGAGGAGCTGTGGCTACGCTATTGATGGGCATTGCCGGCACAGTGCTCGGCTGTGCTATCCTGAGCTATTTTTACGCCGGAGTCCGTGTTTCGCCGATAAGTCCTCTTGGTTTTGTTGCCGGCACCGGCGGAGCGTTTATCCTGCTGGCCTTCTATCGAATTTTGGGAGGCTTTTGGTTTAGAGAAGGGGCGGTGCCTCCTCGGCACCGGGTTTACAGACGGCCGGTTCGCCGCCGAACCTATGTGCTAGAAGAGTAAGAAGATCGGCTAAATGATACCGAGCAAGACTTCGGTCCGAAAAGGTCTTTTTCCGGGGGCCGACCGCAGAGAGCTTCAGCAGCGATTAAAACTGGCTACTATCAATGGCCTGCCCGTCTCGGCGATTGGCCAAGTATTGATGGACGGTTAGATTGATCGAGAAGCTGATCGAGCGGACCGAGCCGTCGCAAAAGGCCATGTTCACCCCGCTTGGATGAGCGCTGCCGAAGGTAAGCCGAAGCCAATATCCGGGCTGGTCCCGCCAGGGCGGATAGCTCGTGCTGCCCCACCGGGTATTGTCTTCGTTCAGACCGACATACATGGTTTCATTGTCGCCGCCGTCTTGACCGGTCATGTAGGCGTCAGGGCAGACGTATTTTTCACCCACTAAATACGTGTTGCTCGTGCCGTCGCGGATTTCTCCCATCGTAACCATGCTCAGCGGATGGACAATGCCGGTGGGCCCATAAGCAAGGACCGCCTGGGCTTTTTGTTGTAAGGTGGCATCGTCCGGTAGAGTGCTAGGGCCACAATCGCCGTTGTAACAGTTCGGCGACCACAGACCACCTATGTAGTCGGGATGAGTTACTTTATCCCCTCCGTTGGCGGCGTAGTCGGATTTAGCCACCTGGGAGACAGGATCGGCAAATCTGTACTGGAAACCCCAGTGAGGATACACGGCGGCCCGTCGGCGCGTGGGGCAGTTAAACATGGCCAGGGGCGTAGAGAGCATTTGGGCGGCGGCTGCAGTGCGGGCGGAACCGGTTTTGCCCTGCTGAAGATTATACAGCCCCTGCTGTTCCAGATAGGGCAGTACGTTGAATACCCAACCGCCAGGCTGCCGATAGTTGGCGCCCCGGTCTGGGTCGCCAATCCAACCCCAGCCCCACCCGCCGGTGGGAAAGAACCCATAGGTCTGCTCATGATTGAGCATGGCTAGGCCGATCTGTTTGAGATTATTGGTACACTGAATGCGTCGGGCTGCCTCCCGGGCCGATTGTACCGCCGGCAAAAGCAGCGCAATCAAAATCCCGATGATGGTAATCACCACCAAAAGCTCCACCAACGTGAACGCATTTCGCCTCTGCTTTGACATGAGCACCCCTCCCTGTTAAGGCTTTTGGGTTCCTATCACAGTACTAGTTTTGGAAAGATCAGGCCCGACCGGAGGGCTCAGCATCTGTTCCTATAGTTTTTCGGATAGAATAGCATAGGAAACGGGTAAAAGTGCTTCTAAACGGAGATGTCCTGACGCCCCCACAATTTCGATTCCTCCAATTTTGCTATCTTCTCCTATGTCCAACACAATTTCACTCACACTCACCCGACTGACCATCGGTTCCTTCCGCTCGTCAAACTTCGGATAGAGGAGATCGGTTTGGGGATTATGGGGATTCTATTGAAGGATTATATTAAATCTGCATAGGATTCACATCGCCTCCGGTAAAACCCATATTTGGGAATAAAAGTAGGCCACGCCCTTACCCTCAGAGCTCAGTAAAACTCTATGTACCTTTCCCCTGAGCGGGCAAAAGGAACCAGTTTTCGCTCATCCCGAGGCAAGGCGAGCAGCTTCAAACAGGGACCTCATGGGGAGAAATTTTACCCTATCTTCCTTTGTATCTTGCAATATCCCTCTGTTTGGAATTCGAAGCAGAAGTTTCACTCCTCTGACCCCCCAAATAAGCGGCCCAAATGAAGTTTCCTGGGGGAAAGTTCAGACAGTGCGGCGCGCTTTTCTCCGCAGGGCTACCAGGCCCACTAGGCCAAGGCCGATGCTGGCCAGGACGTAGCTACTCGGCTCCGGCACCCAGACCCAAACATTATCGAAGATGGCGGTTACCGTATCGCCAGCGGCCCGTGCTTGGCCAGTAATCATCACATAAAACTGTTGAGGCGTCCAATTGGTAAACTCCTGCGAGGCGACCAACTGGTTGTCCAGATACATTTCGATCATCACATGGGTTGGCGAATCGCCCAGGGGGTTAAACACCAGCATCATGCCATGAGCGCCCCGATCGCCGTCCAGCCGATCCAGAACGCCAATATTCACCCCGCTGCCAGTGGGTACCCCACCCAAGCCCCCCTGATCGTTCCAGTTGTAGGACCAGCCGTTTTCGCCCACATTCTGCGAAAAGTGCAGGTAGTGGCCGCTATCGCCCCAGATCCAAATACTGGACCGATAGGCGCTTCCGGTGCCCTCCAGCGAGATGCGTTCGACGGCAAAAACAGTCTTTTGATCCCTGGGGAAGGCTTGGGCCGACCGCAGCGTAATGCCGCCCCAGTAGTTCGTGTTGGCTGTGCCGCTGATGAGTAGTTGCCCGTCGGAGTTGATCGAAGCCTGAATCGTACCGGCCGTCCCAGAGCCTTCTTTTTCCAAGCCCTTTTCAATGACGGTCCAGGTGAGGTTATTGATGGTCGGTCCGGAGAAGCTGTCCCGGATCAGCGGATTGGTAGGCGGGAAGACAAACGGGGCGAAATTGCCCGCCCGCACCTGTTGGATTTCCGCCGCGGTCAGGGCGTGGTTGGCTAAAAAGACATCGTCGATCCGGCCTTGCCAACATTCGCCATAGGGATCGCCCGCCACGTAGAATGGCATGGCAAGCATATCGGCGGTAACGGTCCTACTGTTCTGAAGCACGCCGTCCCGGTAATAAGAAAGCGTGCTGCCGCGTTTAACCACCGCATGATGCCGCCAGACATTGTCCGAGGGAATATCGGGATAATCAAGGTAGTCATTCACTCCGAGATGATAATACTCCAGATAAACCGGAGTAACCTTCATAAAGTAGTCGGTACCGCCGTTGATATGATACCGGTTTCCCAGAATTACCTCCACATTGACTCCTTGGCTTGGATGTTGTTTGGCCCAGAACGCCCAGGTAAAATCGGTAGCCGATTGCAAAAGCTGCACAATGGCCCCGGCTTTAACATAATCATTGTCGCCATCGGTTTCTACGACATTGCTGGCTCGGTCAGTGTCATAGACGATTTGGGCGCCGTTATACAGGACGCCTGGCGCTCCGCCGGGTACAGCATTAGGCGTAATGAGCAGGGCGCTGCCGCTAGCTGAGTCGAATTGCCAAAGGCCCACCGGCCCTGCCTGGGCCGCCGAAACCACTAGCAGGCCCAGCGCCCAGCCAATGCTGCCGCCCAGCGAGCCTGTGTTGGCACAAAAACAAACACAAACCTACCAACCATCTGCACACTCTTCATGGAATCCCCTTTCGTAAAACCATTGCATACCCACAAGCCAAAAGGCCCAAGACTGATTTCCGGGCCTTCTCTCCGCCTTTTCTAGAGTAATTGCCCTTGGCCTTTGTGTCAACAAAATTGCTGAGTTGTTAGTCGGAGAAGGGCGATCCTAGGGAGAGATTCGGCTCTGTTGAAACCGTTTCCGTTCGGAGGCCTAACCCCCTAAAACTTCAAGCAAAACTGACCAGCAGGGGGCAAAACAGCCCTCAAGCTGCGCACAACCTTTCCAAAGAGCCGAGAGCTTTCCAGAAGAGAAGACTTCAGAGGGGCTGGACCAGAATGGCCCGGGGCCAGGTAGGGCAGGCAACCTGACAGGCCCCGCAACCATTACAGCGGGCCGGGTCGATCTGCACCTCCACCATGTAGGTAATGGGCGAAAACTGGGTACGGATGGCCTGGTAGGGGCATCGATCCCGGCAGATGAAGCACTCCCTGGCCTCGCCCAACATGCAGCGGCCCATATCCACCTTGGCAAGGCCGATCCGCACCTTTGGCTTCTCGGCCAAAGAAATAGACTGCAAGGCCCCGCTGGGGCAGGCCAAGGTGCATCGGTTGCAATTCTCCCGACAATAGTCTTTGTCCAAATGCAGAACAGGGGCCAAAAAACCGGCCAGCCCATGCTGGGCGCTGTCGGGCAGGAGGATCCGGCTTGGGCAGGCCCGGAGGCAATTGCCGCAGCGGATGCAAAGGCCGGTAAAGACCTGTTCGGGGGCGGCTCCGGGCGGTCGAAGCACCTTGGCCGGACCCGAGCGAAGCCGACGCAACCAACCGGCCCAAACCACTCCAACCAGCCCGGCCAAAACCAGCCGACGCCCCAATTTCCAGCCCGATTCAGCTGCCTGCCGAGGCACAACTTGGATGGCGGCGGGTTGTCTGGCTCCGGGCAAAGATGGCTGCTCTGGCGGGTTAGGTGGGAGACCCTGTACCAGTTCAGCCGAATGGAGCGATTCCATCTTTTTTCCTTCATCCGCCGGTAGGGATTCTGTGGTTTCCTTGCTCTCCTGGGTGCCGAAGAATTTCCCCTGGCCGGAGAGGGATTCGATCGTTTCCCCTCTTCCCTGGCCGGAGAGAGATTCTATTTTATCCCCTTTCCCCTGGGGGGAGAGGATTTGGGTGAGGGGGAGTGAGTGGGAGCAAGCTGCCTCTTTTTCCCCCTCACCCGGCCAGCCTCCGGCTGGCCGGCCTCTCCCGCGGAGGGGAGAGGCAGTTCCTTCACGCCCCTCACCCGGCTTCGCCTTCGGCTCAGCCGGCCTCTCCCGCGGAGGGGAGAGGCGAGCTTCTTCACTCACCCGGCTTGGCCAGAGGCCAAGCTGACCCCTCCCGCGGAAGGGAGAGGCGGTTCCTTCGCTCCGCTGAAGTATTCCCAAAACTCGAACCGCCCGTTTGCCCTCTACTGCCTCTGCACCTTCAGCACTAACCCTACTGGAACCTAACCGGAATATCCAAACCACCCGTTTAACCACTCCAAGGGCCATTTGTCGAAGTTGCCAGAGCACTTCCTGGAATCCGCCCAATGGACAAAGCCGACCGCACCAAAGCCCCGGCAAAACGAAACTTACCACCAGCACTGTAGCCGCCCCTATAGCGAACCAGTTCGGATGGGCCGGCCGGAAAACCGATTCGACGGCGCTATCTTGTTTGGCTGAGTCGGCTTGTTTGGCCGGATCGGCCTGGTTAGCCAGCTCGGTTTGTTTAGCGACCTGGGTTTGTTTGGGGGTCGTCGGGTTTGGCGGCTGATCTCCAGGAATAGGTTGTAAAGCGGCCGAGGTGATCCAACCAGCCCAGAGGGCCAACGGATCCATCCACAAAAGAATTGGATAGCCAACGGCCGCTCCGGCCAGCGTCAACAGGGCGATCCATTGGCCCAACGGGAAAAACCGAAAGCTGCGAAGCCGACACAGCCGACCGGTTCGCCCGGCCAATTCCGTACACACGCCCATCGGACACATCCATCGGCAAAACCACCTTCGGCAGACGATGACCAGCAAGCCTACAGCCAAACCTAATCCAGCCGCCATACTGAACATACTATACATGGCGGCAATTTTTCGGCCTGCCCTCTCCGAAAATGGTAGTTTGGGTGCATCTTGCCGAAGTCCCGCAGCAGATTCCTTACTTGCCTCAACGGGAGCCGCCAACAAACTGCTGAGGGTTATCCAGGGGCTTAAAGCAGGCACAAACCTGACTGCCTCCGGGCTTTCCAGGGTCTGAATCCACTGGGGGATTTCTGGCTGGAACCGAGTGGGCCACAGTTGCACCCCCGGCCAAAGAATTGCCGTCAATATTATCAAGCAGGCAATCCGGACCAGCCAGCGCACCGCTTCCGGCCAACGCCGAGTGGCTCGGCCTTGCTGAGTAACTTCGGCCAAAAGGTCGTTCGGACAGGTATGACTGTTCATAGGAGGAAGGAATCGATTGTAGGAGGAAGGAATTGATTGGTGGATAGGACGTTAGTGGTTCGGATACATCGCCTCTCCCCTGGAGCTGGAGAGGCCGGCCGGTCTCTGGCTGGCCGGGTGAGGGGGCCATAACGTCGTCTGTTAGAGGGCACCGTAGCGTCGTGTGTTAGAGGGCGGATTTGCTCAGGCTATAGAGCCTAACCTACGGGACGCCCTCTGTTAGAGGGTAGGAACCTCTGCAAAACCCTGAACATATAGTGAACTTTATGAACCTTTGATTCGGTTGGCATTTGGCCGCTCCATCCAAACAACTACTATATGTAGGGCACTAGCAGTGCCGTTAACCCTATATATTGGGTCAGTGGAAGAG
>JANXAQ010000053.1 GCA_025062105.1 Thermoguttaceae bacterium | reverse complement strand
TCTTTAGCCGTTCCGTTGTCCTGCCAGGACATCTACTATCTGTTGGGTGCTAGCAATCCTAGCGCCCCTATATGTTGTGTTAGAGGGAGGCCAGCCAAAATGGTATAAAAATATCCCCTTTGAATTATGCAGAGGTTCCAGAAATAAAAATATAGAGGAACCTCTGCAGAATTCTGAACATATAGTGAACTTTAGGAACTTTTGTTTCGGATGGCAATCGGTCAGGCTCCCCGAAGGGCTACTATATGGTGGTTGCTATCACTGCTAGCAACCCTATATATTGGGCCAGAGAAGGGATGGACCGAAATGATATAAAAATGTATCCTTAGAATTGTGCAGAGCTTCCTAGAAATAAAAATAGGTCTTGGAATGAGTCGGGCTACTGCCTACCAAAGCAACGGTTCATGAAGTTATCAACGGTTCATGAAGTTTCCCGTATGTGCAGGATTTCGCAGAGCCATCTTTGGTAAGCGAGAGGTTTTGGAAATTTTGGAACCTCCGGCAGAGCTCTATTGCCAAACTGGCACATACCTTTCAAGATAACCCTTCAGGAAAAGTTCGTAGCAGGTGTATGGACCAGCAGCAGGTGGATCGTCGGCATATGGAACGGGCTATAGAGTTGGCCCGATTGGGGCAGGGCTATGTGGAGCCGAACCCCATGGTCGGCTGTGTAATTGCTCATGGGGCGGAGGTAGTGGGCGAGGGGTGGCATCGGCGCTATGGTGGGGATCATGCGGAGGTGGAGGCCCTGCGCCAAGCAGGCAGCCGGGCCCAAGGCGCTACCTTGTATGTTAACCTGGAACCATGCTGCCATTGGGGCAAGACGCCGCCTTGTACCGAGGCGATTTTGGCCGCTGGGATCCGTCGGGTGGTAGCCGCCATGGAGGATCCGTTTCCTCAGGTGGCCGGCCAAGGGCTTCGTCAATTGGCCGCTGCTGGCCTGCAAGTGGACTGTGGCCTACTAGAAGCCGAAGCACGTCAGTTAAATGCCCCCTATCTGAAATTGGTGCAAACCGGTCGTCCCTGGGTGATAGCCAAATGGGCGATGAGCTTAGACGGCAAATTAGCCACTCGCACCGGTCAAAGCCGATGGATCAGTTCGCCTGAATCGCGGGCTGTGGTCCATCAACTTCGGGGGCGGATGGATGCCATTCTAATAGGCAGTCGGACTGCCGCGGTGGACGATCCGCTTTTGACGGCTCAGCCACCTGGTCCCAGAACGGCGGTGCGGATAGTAATGGATAGCCGGGCCCAGTTAGCTTCCGAAAGTCAGTTGGTGCAGACGGCCCGCCAATGGCCGGTCTGGGTGGCCGTCGGACCGGAGGCAGCAGAATCGGATTGCCGACGGCTGGAATTGGCTGGCTGTGAACTGCTGTTTCTGCCAGGCCAAACCTATCTGGATCGGCTGCTCATGCTGTTGGATGAGCTGGGCCGACGGCGGATGACCAACTTGCTGGTCGAAGGAGGCGGCCGAGTGCTCGGAACCCTGTTCGATCTAAAGGAGATAGATGAAGTGCACATCTTTATCGCCCCCAAACTTTTCGGCGGCGCGGAAGCGCCGGTCCCGCTGGCAGGGCTGGGCATCCAGCAGCTGAGCGAGGCGGCCTGGGTAGAACCGTTTCAGGTCCAACGGCTCGGCCAAGATGTCTATCTGAGCGGCCGGGTTGCCTATCAGTAACCGAGCCGATACCGCGTCGCCACTTTCTCGGCTATCGCCTCCAGCGGAGATCCGATGAGGAGGAATCCGGAGAAGTGTTTCGATTTTCCAATACTGGTGGGTCCCTTGCTGGCTCGGTTTCGAAGGCTTTTTAGCGGGATTGGCCTTCGGCTGTAACTGGCCGGTCGGAGAAAAGTTCCCCTTGGATCGTAATCATCAGATGTCGGCCACTACTGCGGCGGCGGTGTTCGCATAGGAAGATTCCCTGCCAAGTGCCTAGGCAAAGATGGCCATCCCGGATTGGAATCATCAGCGAACAGCCCAGCAGTGAACTTTTGGCATGGCCAGGCATATCGTCCGGCCCTTCGTCCTCGTGGCGGTAAGGAAAGTCTTTAGGGGCAAGATGGTCCAAAAGCCGTTCTAAGTCCCGCGGCACATTGGGGTCGGCGTTTTCGTTGATTGTGAGCGAGGCCGAGGTGTGCTGTAAAAATAAGTGCATCAGACCGATGCGGATTTGCCGCAGTTCCGGCACCGCTTCCAAAACATGCCGGGTAATATCATGCAGACCTGGCGGCAAAGGCGGCAGTTGCAACTGGTGCTGAAACCAAGCCATACGATACCTTTTCCGGTAATAACGATATATAAACTGATGTTTATGCCAGAATGCTAGATTTGCTTCACTAGATGGGTTTGCTCCGCTGGGGACACATTAACCATGAATATAAACGACTTTCTTCTGTTCGCCTAGGGTTATGGGGTTTGGTGCTTGACCGGCAAAATGCTGGCAGATAGAATAGGAGGGCCTCTCATGCGGTCAACATCCTGCGGGTAAAGGAGGCAAAGCGATGTGTGAATCTTGTGAAGTGGGGTGGGATCAGGGGTCGTTTTCTGCGAGAAAAACCAATCGGAATAGCTTACCTGGCGGAGAAGAATCATTGCTTTTGGGCCGACGGGAGTTTTTAACTGCTAGTAGTCTGGCTGGGGTGGCCGCCTTGGGAGGCCTGTCCGTCTGGGCCGAAGGAGCCGAGACCGAAGGCGAAAAACCGATCCTCCCGCCAAAAGAGAAGAAACCGGCCCGCATCTGGACTGTGTTTCTCTATCCGCCGGAAGAAGTCGTGCTGGCTGGGAAAATGGAGGATACATGGGCCAACGAGAAATGGTTCACTTGGCCGGGCAGCCAGTTCCAGTATGCCGAGCAGCACAAAAAGTTCACCGTCCAGATACACCAGATGGCTCAGCGATTGGGCTTGGAGATCAGCATCCGTCCAGAACCGATCTGGCAAAAGGCCAAGCTGGAAGAGTTTATTGCCGAGGCCAAAGAGGCCGACTTGGATGCGGTGCTAGTGGTGAATTTTTATAACACGCTTTCTGGGGCTGCGTACCGGCTGGCCACCGAGGCGGCGCCGACAGCCATCGTCTATCATGCCCTTGGAGCCAATCATCAATTACCGCCCGAACCGCTCCGCAAATCTGAAGGTTTCTACTACATCCATTCGATGGAAAACTTTGCGGAGATCGAGCGGGCCCTTCGGGCGGTTCGTGCTCGCAAAATGCTTGCCCAAAGCCGACTGCTCCGCGTAGCTGGGGGCGTCCGGCAGATGAACCAAGAAGTGGAAAAAACCTTGGGCGTGGAGATCGTAGCTATCCCGGCCGAGGAGTTCAACGCCACGTTTGACAGCATTGAAGCTAGCCCGGCCATCTTGGAGGAGGCCATGGCTTTCAAAAAGCAGGCCACTCGTGTTGTTGATGTAGCCGACGAGGCATTTGCCGATGCGATTCGGGCACACCATGCCGTGCAGAAAATCGTCCGCCGCTACGGTGCTGACGCCATAACGATCCAGTGCCTGATGCTCAAACATCGAAAACCATGCTATAGCTTTGCCTGGCATAATGGGCAATTGTTTCCCTGTGGCTGTGAAAACCACCTGGATCCGACGCTCACGCTGATGCTAGGCCGCTGGCTTCTGGATCGGGCTGGTTTCCAGCACAATCCGGAATTCGACACCACGGAAAACTTGTATTTCGGGGCTCATTGTACTTGTGCCTGGAAGTTGCATGGTCCGCAGGGGCCGTCGCAGGAGTTCTGGGTCCGACCGTTCTTTCATCAGTTGCCCAAGACACCAGCTTTAGATGTGCAGTGGAAGCCAGGCGAGCCGGTACTTCTGGTCCGGTATAATGTGGGCAAGGATAGCCTTTGTTGCTGGTCTGGCAAGGTGATCAGTTCGCCTGGTTGCCCGCCTACCGGCGGCTGTGCCACCCGGGTGCTGGTAGAGCTGGAAGGTCTGGAGGATGTATGCCAGGCCTATGCTGGCCCACATCCGGTGCTTTTCTGCGGCGACCGCCGAGATGCCCGCTGTTTCAAAGCGTTTTGTCGGATGTATCGGCTCAGCTGGGTAAGCAATATATAAACAAAAATAGCATTACCTCCATTTCCCCAAAAGCATTCCTCCCAAATCAGAACTTCTAAGCTCGATAGGGAATTCCTGGCTCAGAACAATGGCCTCTAGGAGCAGGAAATCCTGGAACCTTTGCATAACTCGAGGTATATATCTATACCATTTTGCCTGGGTACTCTTTTTAACACAATATATGCGGGTACTAGCATTGCTAGCGCCCAATCGATAGTAGCAATCCAGCTAGGACAACCCAACGTATAGAGAAGCAAAAGTCATAAAGTTCACTATATGTTCAGGATTTTGCAGAAGTTTCTCCTCTTTGATTTCCTGTTGTTTTTCTTTATGATACCGTGAGGAGAAGATCCTAACCAATGTTGGAGGAGTCTAGGATTTTTCTTTTGAGAGATTAAGCCATGATGGATTTACTCTCTTGGCGGAGCGGCTCAGGGAATCCTGATGGTAATGGCTGGGAGGCGTTCAGGCAAAGAAGATTTCCTTATTTCCGAATTCAGTTTGTGGGGGTGGCGTTGGGGCTGGTCGTGGTGGCGGGATGGCTGGTAGTGGTGGCAGCTGAGTCGGCCAAGCCGGCCAAGCAGCCAGTGCCCGCACCAGAAGAGATCGCCCGCGGGGAGTTGGCCGTACGGGAGACTTATCAAGCCGAGTTGGCCAAGGCCGATACTGCTGCCGAAAAGCAAAAGTTGGCTCTCCGCTGGATCGAGGAGGCCTCAGCCACTCCGGATGATCCAGGCGCCCGGTTTGCTCTGCTGAGACTGGCCCAGGAGATTGGTCAGCAAATTGGTGATCCGGAGTTGATCCTGCGGGCCATTGACGAGGCGGGCAAATATTTTGAGTTTGACCTGCTTTCGGCCAAGCGTTCGGCATTGCAGAAGGCGGCCCAGCAGCCTCGGCCAGCTAGTCAGGCCAAACTGTTTGCCGAAAAATGCACCGCTCTGATGCAGCAGGCGATCAAGCAGGAAGATTTCTCGTGGGCATTGGACTGTGGCCGGGCCGCTTACACCGCCGCTCAACAGGCCAAGGATCCTGTCTTGCTGAAGGCTTTGGCCAGCCACGGCCAACGGCTCCAGGATCTGCGGGCAGCATATGAAAAGGTGCAGGAGGCGATGAAAGTTTTGGCCCAACAGCCCGAAGATCCGGAGGCCAATCGGCTGGTAGGCCGATATTTGTGTCTGGTGCAGGAAAACTGGACTAAGGGACTGCCTCATCTAGCCCGAAGCAACGATTCGGAGCTGAAACAGGCTGCTGAAAAAGACCTGGCTCAGCCGACCGATGTTCGTGGCCAGATCGACCTGGCGGATCTGTGGTGGGAATTGGCCCAGAAGCAGTCTGGGCCGGAAAAAGAAGCCCTCCAGCGGCGGGCTGCCTGGTGGTACCAGCGAGCTTTGCCCCAGGCAACCGGCCTGGATAAAACTAAAGCAACCGCCCGGCTGGCTGAGCTAACCCCTCCAGCCGAAACCGAAAAGAGCAAACCTGTCGCCAAAAAAGCGGCAAAATCTTCTCCAGCCGGCTCCGGCGGCGGCAAACTGCTGCCGATTCCCGAAGGCACCAGTGCCGACCTATTGAAACAGATTGACCCCAAAAAACACCGGTTGGTCGGTGATTGGGTTTTCCGGGGCGGCAGATTAGCTGGCGTTCCGGGCCCAACAGGAACGGCTGCTTTCCATATTCCTGTGCAGCCCACCGGCAGCTACGAACTTCAGATGGATTTCGCTCGCACTGCCGGCGAAGGGATGATCGGCCTGCTGGTGCCGGTCGGCGAACAGCGATGCGTGGTGGTGCTAGATTGCCGTCCAGGCGTGCACGGCATTGATACCGTGGCTGGCCAACGGGCCGATAATAATTCGACCACCGCCCGAGGCGCTATCCAGACCGGACGCACCTATCGGCTGGAAATCAAAGTGGTTCCGGATGGCTCCGAGGCATCGGTTACGGTCAGCCTGGACGATCGACCATTGCTCTTCTACCGAGGGCCAGCCCAGGACTTGCAACTCCACAAGGAATTTACGATTCGGGGTGTAACCGGCATGGCCCTGCTTAGCCGCTGTGGCTTGGCTGTCCAGAGCCTACAACTCCGCCCCCGCTCCGGCCAAGTACTGCTTACCGAAGAACCTGCACCAAAAGCTGGAAAGAAGGACTAGCCCTAAGCTCGAGTTTTGCCATTTTTGTAACTTTTTTGTTTCTTACGAGTTAGGCTTTGAGGATTTTTTGTTCAGCGAATTTCCTAACTCCAATGATATCAAAGGGTTAAGATATCCAAAAGGGCTGCACCCTGGAAATTGGCAAAAGTCGCACTAAAAGTATCCAGCCAGGAGCAAAGGGAAATTAGCTGGATGAAGGAGGATGCAACTGGCTGGCGGGAGTTTCGGCTCGGAGTTGGGCGATCATATCTTTGGTAGCGGCTTCGACGGCCTGTTGCCAGTGGTCCGGGCCGAATCGCTCCCGGTAAGGGCTGTTTTGATAAGCAAACAAAATTCCCCGGGCGCTAACCACCACCGCACCTAAACCCTGGGAGTCGAAGGCGCTGGCTACATCCCGGGCGGTGCCCCCCTGGGCGCCGTAGCCAGGTACCAAAAACCACACGTGAGGCATCAGGCTGCGCAGTTCGGCTAACTGGGCCGGGTAAGTGGCTCCGACCACCGCTCCGACCAGGCTATAGCCGCATTGGCCTAAGCTCTGGCAGGCTATCTGTTCCACCCATCGCCCCACATGCTGATACAACGGCATTCCGTCGGCAACCAGGTCCTGAAACTGTCGGCTGCCGGGGTTGGAGGTTTTTACCAGGACAAAAAGGCCAGCACCTCGGACTTTTGCGGTTTCAATGAACGGCTGTACGGCATCTTCGCCCAGATAGGCATTAACGGTCAGGGCATCGGCGCCCCAAGGGCTGCAGCCGCCTGGGCCTAACCAGCCATCGGCGTATGCAGCCGCTGTGGAGCCGATATCGTTCCGCTTGCCGTCCAGAATGACCAAAAGGTCCTTCTGCCGGGCGTATGCAATCAAATTGGCTAGGGCCTGCATACCAGCTGGGCCAAGTTGTTCAAAAAAGGCCGCCTGCGGCTTGACCGCTGGCACCAGGCAAGCCACCGCATCGATCACCTCCCGACAAAACCGCTCAAAGGCCGAAGCCACCGTCTGGGGAGATCTTTCTTCCGGTGCCAGAGCCGGCGGCAAACCTTCCAGTCGGGGATCCAACCCCACCACCACCGGCGCTGCAGTGCGCCGAACCGCTTCAGCCAAACGATCCGCAAAAGGCTTCATTAAGTCTCCTCCCGGTGCTCCAGAGACTGTCCGGAAATTAAGATTTTAGCGATTTCCGACAGATTTTGGAGATTGGAAAGGAACCTCTGCATAATACTAAACATATAGTCAATTATATGAACTACTGCGCCAGTAGGCTTTATCTGCCGCCATCCAAACACCTACTCTAGCTAGGGTGCTAGAGTGCTTGCAATCCATATATTGGATCCGGCGCGGAAGCAGCCAAAATGGTATAAAAATATTTCCCCAAATTATGCAGAGGTTCCTAAGCTCGACTTTTGCCAAATTCCATAACTTCTTTTCTGTTCCGCGGTTAGGGCGAACCTCCCTCTTGCTCACACAATTGTTTAACTTCAGTACTTCGAAAGGGCAGGGTTTTCTTCTTTCGACAAGAGGCCAAAAATGGCAAAAGTCGAGCTAAGGAATGCAGAAGGGAAACCTCCTTTGCTCATAGAAAATGCTTTTCCGAACAGCCGTGAAGGAAAAACAGGTTCTTTCAGCATATTTTAGGCCACATCTTAGCTCGACTTTTACCAATTTCCAGAGTGCGGCTGCCTTTGGATGTTCTGACCCTTTGAAAATATTGGCATTAGGAAGGGGCACAAAGAACCCTCAGACCCTAACTCAGATACTTACGAGCAAACTCCCAGTTGTTCATGCAATTCCTAACTCTAAACTTACAAGGAGGTAGAGGATTCGTTTTTAGTGGCGAGCGACTAGGGGTTATTGCGGATGATTTCAATGGGAATAGCTGGCAGACGAAGCCTCCATTGGCTTTGGCGGATAGGTACTTTGGCAGGCTGTTTAGGTCTTTGCTGGAATCGTGGGATCAGGCAGAGGGTGATTTGGCCCTTCTGGCCGGGTTTAAGTTTAGTCGGATCGGTTGTTAGTACCACTTCGGTAGTATAGCCGGTTTGAGTGGTTTCCTTTACGGTAATGCCTTCCGGCCCTTCCTCCAGCATCCATTCGATCCGGTCAAACATGGGAGCGGGAGGCATCTGGATTTGGACCTTGGCCAATCCGCCTAGAGGGATTTGAATGGGACCAGGAGTAACAATTTTCACCATATTTTGGAGCCATTCTCGACCAATGACGGCTGCACAAAGTTCCTGAGCGGGCATCAAGTGATGATAGGCAAAAGCCTGCATCCGGTCCTCGGCGGGAATAACAGGTCGGACCAACTGTTGTCCATCCACCGTAGCTACTCCCTCCAACTGCAACCAGTAGGGCTTATCCGATCCGAACAAGGGGGCGGTAATTGTTAATTTTGCCTGGTCTTGGCCTGCAGGGATCAGTCCGCCGGAAACTCGGAAACCGGTCGGAGCGTCTCTGAGTCGGAGCGTGATCTGGCCGTTAAAACCGTCTTTCCGCACTGCGTACACGGTGCAGGTTACACTGCCGGCTGGGCGGACATTAATGGCCGAAGGGACCACTCGGAGTTCAAAATCCGGTCTAGGCGGACTGATCCGCAATCGATAGGCATATTCAGGCCCAGAACGATGTTGGGCGTCCCGAAGATGCACATAATAAGCGCCGTCGGTCGGCAAGATAGCTTCGATACGAGAATCGGCATAATGCGTCAACCAGCCGCAGGTTGGGTCCTGCATATCGTCGCTGGATGCCAGGAGTCGGCCGTGGGTGTCGGCGAGTTTCAGCAGGCTGTCTAGCGGTGAGCCGACACGCCGCGCTATTACCTCTATAATCAGTTTTTGCCCAGCTTTACCCTCAACCCGAAACACATCTTCATCCTCTGGCGATTGAATGCGACCATTGACGATCTGGGGTACTGGCAGTGGCTGAGCCTGGGAGAGGGAATTGTTCGGTTCTTGTTCTATCGTTTCCGGCAAGGTATCCACAGCAAAGCGGACTGGCACAGGAATCGGCCAATTTTTATCCAGCCAATACGTATAAATGCCTGGTGAGACATCTTTTGGACTGAAGGTCCACGTGCGGACCGGCAGATTGTAGCCTCCCAGGACCACCACCGTGTCTTTAGCAGCTGGGCCGCCAAGCGGAAATATATCGGTTACCCATGGTATCTGGCCCAAGGTAATTCGATAGACAAAATCCTCCCGACCTCGATATAAGGCATCTTTGATCTCCAACAGATAAACGCCGTCGGCCGGGATTTCACAATAAAGCACCGGGTCCGGCTGGAAACGGAAGTCGTCCACATAGGCCAATTCTTTTCCGGTTTTGTCGTAGAGAGCCACAGTGGCTTGGAACCAACCGGGTACCGCATCCGCAATGTAAGGGATCAGATCCCTTGCTTGGACCACAGCCACTAGACGCTGGCCCTTTTTGGCGGTAAATTGATACCGGTCCACTTCGCCGGGCAACATCTGGCCGTTGATCACACAAGGCAAGGAGACCTCAATAGGGAGCCTTGGTTGTTGGATTCGGATGGCGGCTGTACCGGCTACGGCGCTGCGCTGTTCTGGGATCTGTTTGACCGCCGGTTCGGAGATCTCCGGAAGCCGAGATACATAGAAGGGCAGCGGATTGGACAGCCCATTGGCCGTGGCAAGCCGAAGCTCCCGTTGCCCAGGGGGAGCATCCGAAGCAATCGTCATCCGGGCGATCACCAATTCGCTAATAGCCGGGGTGGCAGGTCGCCGCATTGCCATGGCCAACTTCCGACGCAGTTCCATTAAGCGGCGTTCGTCTTCCCGAGTCCAGGTGGCATTGGCATATTTGCGCTTCAGCTCGGCAATCTGTTCGTCGTCTGCAGTGCTATCTTTGGGCAACGTCTTGGCCTTCCGGAAACTTCGGAATTGTTCTAGTGCCTGGTAGTCTTTCATCACCACAGCTCGTTTGGCCACCAGCTCATCGATCTGAATCCGGATATCGTTGATTTCTCGGCCAGTCATGGGTCGAATCATTTCGGTAATGGTTGCCTGCACGCCTGGGCCGGACACTAGGATTTTGTCCGCCCCGGCCAAAAACTGCCCTGCTACCACTATCTCGAAAGTGCTTCCTTGTTGGCCGCCGGCCGGATACACGTAGCCGATCTGAAACGGGCGCTGCGCCTGGCCCGGAGATGCCAAGCCCAATACCAGCAGAAAAGTTAATCCCATGAACCACATCCGTTGACCGGCATGCTTGATCTGCATCATGGGTATCCCTCCTCATGGTCTTGGAGCTTGATGGCCTAATCTGTAGGCCTCCGGAAGCAAAGATCCCGTTCCTCGTGTTGGAGGATTTCTTCGTGTTGTCATATTTTAGCCGAGTGGCAAAACTACCTCTCCCTTCCGAGGGCGAAGCCGGCCAGGGTCCAGCTGGCCGGCTGAGGGGGCCAAACGAGCCAGCTGGGCATCTCTTTTCCCCCTCAGCCTGTCCTTCTGCCAGTTGACAGAGGAGCAAAGTAAGCGCACTCCCTTAGGCTGAAGTGTTTCTTCTGTTTAGGTTTTTGGATTACCGCTTGCGCAGCAATGGCAATAAAACCGCCCGTCTTTTGGGGCCGGACACTTTGACAGGGTTAGTTGCCGTGAACCAGAGTGGGTTACGCGGGTCGCCGGCTCGTCAGATGGGATTACGTAGCCTGGGGTTAGAGAGCTTAGGCATTCCCGACTGAGTGGATCATCGTCTGATCGAGACGTTACATGATCTCCTTGAGCAATCCGCCACTTTGAACCTTTTCGGAGTTTATAGGCAGCACCGTGGTTAGTTCGCCCAATGGATGGGGCAAACGGGCTGCTGGATCGATACCCATCAGTTGGTACATACTGGCCAACAGATCGACCGGATAGACAGGTCGGTCTTTGACTTCTTCGCCCCGTTCGGTCGAAGAGCCGACCACACAACCGCCCCGGAACCCGCCGCCAGCTACCAGCACCGAAAAGACCCGTCCGTAGTGATCTCGGCCGCCGTTCCAGGGGGGTTGCCAGTTGACTTTGGGCGTTCGGCCAAACTCGCCGCAGCACCAAACAATGGTACTCTCTAGGAGCCCCCGCTGAGCCAGGTCTTCCAGCAAACTAGCCAGCCCTTTATCTAGTTCAGGCAGTTTACGTTGCATAGCTTGAAAGTGGGCTTTATGGGTGTCCCAGCCGCCGTAGTTAATGGTTACATACGGCACGCCTTTTTCCACCAGCCGACGAGCCAACAGACAGGACTGGCCAAACGTGTTCCGACCGTATTTGTCTCGAACTTCGTCTTTTTCTTGGGTAAGGTCGAACACCTTGCCAGCATCGCCCAGGATCAGGTCATAGGCTTCTTTTTCGGCTTGATGGAGGGCAGTGATTTGAGGATCGTTGGGCAGTGCTTGGCGGAGGAGATCGAGTTTTTCGAGGAGCTGGCGGCGGGTTTTTTGCCGCTCTTGAGACACACCCTGAGCTACCACCCCTTCCACGACAAAAGGCGTTCGTGCAGGATCGCCGCCGGTGGCAAACGGTTTATATCGGTTGCCCAGGAAACCCGCTTCAGAAAATCGGCCCTGGGGCTGGGTCAGCACAATGTAGGGCGGGATCAGCCCCTTGTAGCCGGCGCCATAGCCGCGGAAGAAGGAGACTACCGCTCCTATGCACGGATGAACATCTCGTTCTCCCGCCGGCCAACCTGTCTGCACCATGTAGGATGCCGTCTCATGGCCGTTGTTGCCGTGCGTCATACTCCGAATCAGCGCATATTTATCTGCCTGCTTGGCCAGAAGCGGCAGAAGTTCACAGATCCGGATCCCATCTACATTGGTGGCGATAGGATTTTTCAATGGCCCAGTGTAATCGTCGCCCGCATCAGGTTTTGGGTCAAACGTATCCAGATGTGAGGCACCACCCCACAGCCAAACCTGAATAATGGATTTAGCCTTGGCTTTTGACGACGGTTCAGCCCCCAATGCGTAGGCCGACACTCGCCCAGACAAAACAAGTCCCAGCCCGGTGGCCAAAGTTCGCTTCAATGCCTCCCGACGGGAAAGCTTGCCGTCCAAACTCTCTACCAACCAACCCCACACGCTCTCCATAGGCCCACCTTTCACAATAAACCTCTTTCGGAATGGAAAAATGGGAACCTTTCAGCCTACTGCAAGTTCCTGCTTCTGCTCGGAAGCGAAAGTAGGGACCCAGGCTGCTTGAGGCTCCACCTATCATTCCTCACTACCTTCAAGGAGCAGTTCCATAGGAGGCTGGATTCCTGCTTGTGCAGGAAAAGTAGTTCAAAGTTTAGTGAAC
>JANXAQ010000029.1 GCA_025062105.1 Thermoguttaceae bacterium | reverse complement strand
GTTAGGTTAATTGGCCTTCTTAAGAGGTCTTGGATATACCACGAAAGAGTTATTTTGAGCGCCTTCGACCCTTTGATTTCTTCTGGGTGCTCTGGCAGGCCAGAGCAAAAACCCCTGGGAAAACATCTCCGGAAGGTTTTCAGGTAGAAGAAAGATGCTTTTTCTAAGTTCTTATACATTAAGGAGTTACAGATAAGTATTATCCGTTCACTAAACTTTGAACTACTTCTCCTGCAAAAGCGGGAATCTAGTTCCTCAAAATTTCCCTTAAATCTCAGAAAAATGATTGGATTCCCGCTGGCGGGGAATGACCATCTAAAAGTTCTTCTGAGGACAATTTAAAGGACCTATGCATAGTACTGAACATATGGTTAATTTTATGAACTTTTGGTTCGGTAGAGTTTACCTACTACCATTTAAACACCCACTATATGGGGAGGGTGCCAGCAGTGCTAGCAACCTAATATCTTGGACCAGACCCGAGGAGAACCAAAATGGTATAGCAACCTGAACATGCAGTGAATTTTATGAAACTGTGATTTGGGAGGGATTGGGCTGCCCTATTCAAAGACCCATTCTATGGAGGTTGCTAACAGGGCTAGTAACTCTATTTATTTGGTCAGAGGTAGAAGGACCAAATAGTGCAAAAATATATCCTTTGACTTGCCCAAAGGTCTATAACATTCGCTAAAGGAACCTCTGAAAAATCCTAAATACACATAGTGCACTATATGAACTTTTAATTCTATAGCGTTTGGTTCTTCTACCCGAAGAACTACTCTCTATTGGATGCTAGCCATTCTAGCACCCTCTATTTGTTGGGTTAGATGCACTGTAAACCAAAATGGTATAAAAATATCACCATGGAATTACATAGGTTCCTAAAAAATCTTCAAAGCCTCACCTCTTGGAGATACAACAAATCACAACAATGGAAAAAGTTAAACTGCGAGGCTATCCTGAAATGGCTTTTCCACGCAAAAGACAGTTTGCCTTCTTGAATACCTTCGCATCCTCAAACGTTCTATTTTACAGCACCGCCGGGGGAAGGGCTGGTCAGCTCAAAATCGATCGGAAAATGGCAAAACCTCTATTTCAGGACAGCCTCTTTGTTGTACACTAAGGAGAGGTTCCTTCCATTGGGTGGAAAAGGGATGGGTTATCTGGTTTTACGAGGCGCATAAGCGGTGTGGACATATTTGATTCGACGATTGCTTTTAATGATTCCCACGCTGTTTGGGGTTACTTTGGTAGCCTTTGTTGTGATGCAAACGGCTCCAGGCGATCCGATGCTGATGCAATTGGGACCTGGCGGCACGGCCGGTCAATCCACCGAAACCCGAGAAGCCTATCTGATTCGCAAACGAGACCTCAAATTAGATAAACCCTTAGTGCTCAATTTCAACTATTTTCGGGATTACAGCCAACGGGTACGATTAGCGGCCTATTTTATGGCCCTATCCAAGGACCAATTGGCAAGGGAGTTGCCCAGGTTAGCCAGGGTAGCCAAGGGAGAAATCCTGCCGGTGCTGGATCGGGATCAGTCCGATGCCGGAGTCCAACCGAGCGGCCAGGTTCTTGTTCAACCAGCTGCGTCTGGAGTAGCACAGCCGGGCGTGTGGGCTAGTGGGCAACCTGGCGAACCGAATTTGAGCGAACAATTAGCTTTTCTCCGGTCTTTGGAGATAGATGGATTTGAGAGCCGACTGGCCGATCCAGAACAACATGAACGTTTGTCTCGGGCCATTCTCCACTATGTGCAGACCTTCTGCGAAGATCACGGGGTGTATGCGGTGCCGGCGGCCATGCAACTGCTAAGCTCCCCACAGACATCTGGCCGATTGCGTCTGGGGGCTGTTCGTTGCCTAGTGCACATGGTGGTCGAACCATTTCAGTACACCTACCCCACCGAGACCATCCCCCCTACGGGGCCGGAGGATCCCGTGGTGGCTGTCTGGCGCCGCTTTTGGCAGCTCCGCAGCCAGCAGTATCCGCCGATAGATGAGGACCGCCGGGTAGTCTTAGATCAGCTTTTTTCCCAGCTGCTGGAGGAGTCGTCCCGTGCCAAGCAGTTTGAACTGCTGGAGCGATTTGATCGGGATGATGTCCCCTATTTTATTGAAAAACTTCTCCACAGCAGCCCCCCGGAGCAGAAGCGGATGGCGGCAGCTGCCCTGAAACTGTTTGTAGCCCGGCCGTTAGAGCTAGAAGCCCCGCCGGATGCTACCGATGCACAATTGGAAGAGGTGGCCGGCAATTGGCTACTACATTTTGATCTCCATCGGCCCCGGTATGAACCGAGCTTATTGGGCCGACTCTGGGCGATCATCGCAGATACCCAGTACGCTCATATGGTTTGGCGATTGATCACCTTCCAATTTGGTCGATCCGCTGTTAAAACCCGAGAACCAGTCATCCAAAAAATTTGGTCTGCCCTTGTAGTATCGTTTCCGCTGATGCTCATGGCAGAACTGGTCATCTATTTCGTCGCAGTGCCCTTGGGAATTCTTTGCGCGGTCAAGCGAGGCAGCCTGGTGGATCGATTGATCACGCTGGGACTGTTCTTGCTATATTCGATTCCGGGTTTTGTGGCAGGGATGCTATTTTTGATCTTCCTCTGCTATGGGGATTTTTTGAAAATTTTTCCATCATTAGGCCTACATTCCGAAGGAGCGGAAAACTGGGGCTTTTTCGCCTATCTGCTGGATTATCTTTGGCATGCTTTTTTGCCGGTTATTTGTTTATCCTTGTTTAGCTTGGCCGGTTTAGCTATGTATTCCCGAACCGCCATGTTGGATGTTTTGAGCCAGGATTACATTCGCACCGCTCGTGCCAAGGGCCTTTCGGAGGGCAAAGTCATCTTCAAACACGCTCTGCGGAACGCCCTGATTCCGATTTTGACCCTGTTTGCCACCTTCTTACCAGCCCTATTGGGCGGATCCGTGTTGGTGGAGTATCTGTTTGGCATCCCAGGGATGGGTCGGCTGAGTTGGGAATGCATTGAACAAAAAGATTTTCCCACCCTAATGGCCTTAATCTATATTGACGCCTTAGTAGTAATGTTTAGCATTTTGTTAACAGATATTTTGTACGTGGTGGCAGATCCTCGGATCAGTTTTGAAGCACAGAGTGCTAGTGGGGGGTAGCGAGTTAAAAGGCGGAGGGATGGGCAGAAGGTAGCAGAGGGGAGGGGATGGAAAGTAGCCAGTAGGGAGTCGGGAGTAGGGGGTATAGGGGAGGAGGTAGGAACTAAGCGGGCCCAGTGGCCACAGGCAGGGAGGCCGCAGGCAGAAGAGGCCGAGCCAGCGGTCGGCGGCCAATGGTAAAGTGAAGACGCTTGCTCTATGGGGGGAAACACGCACTAGCACCATGCGATGAACACGTTCATCCGATCAGAATAGCCCGTGTATCTTACATCAGCCATGATCCCAAAACCAAACGAAACGAACCAGGATCTTTCAACTCACAGTGTCCCGAACGGCAAAAAATCTCTCATCCAGAGGGCTGCGACGGTGTTAGGTTCGTTTTTAGGAAGCCAAAAGCCTGGCCAAACAGAGGCCTTCCGGCTACCATCCAGCCAGGGTGTTTCCTATTGGGACATCGTCTGGCAACAATTCAAAAAGAATCGGTTTGCTTTGGTGGCTTTATGGCTTTTAGGACCATTGTTTTTACTAGCGATTTTTGCACCACTAATCGCCTCTAATCAGCCGTTTGTTTTTCAAACGGCAGATGGAACCATATATCCTTGGTTTCGATGGCTTTTTAATCCGGGCGAGCCGGTGGATTTTGCTTTCAACATGGCCTTGGTAGGATTTTTTCCTTGGGTGTTGGTGTCGGGGATTTGGAACAGCTGGGCCAAGCGCCGTGGGGTACCAGGCCGCCGCCGAGTCTTCATCGTAACCTTACTTTACGTTCTTATGATTCTGGGTTTGATTGTGGTGTTCAACTTCCCCACCTTTCGGCCGGGAGAGGAGTTTTGGAAACCAGCTTTCCGTCCGCTGAACAAATATTGGGCACGAACTTTCCCCGAAGAAGAATTCCAGCTTCGGCAGCGAGGAGAATACGTCTGGGCATTATATCCGCTGATTCCTTTGGGGCCGACCGAGCCGAGTAAAGCACGCTTTCAGCCGCCCGGCTACCGAACGCCGCCCGAGCAGTGGGAAGAAACCAATGATTGGTTCCCGCATCTATTAGGCACGGACGATCAGGGCCGGGACGTTTTGGTTCGGATGATCTACGGCACTCGTATTTCCCTGAGCGTGGGTTTTGTGGCTGTCGGACTGTATTTAACGATTGGCATTGTGCTTGGTGCCATGGCTGGATACTTTGGAGGCCTGGTGGATATGCTCATCTGCCGGGCGATTGAAGTCATGATGCTGTTTCCAACTTTCTTTTTGATTTTGACTTTGGTGGCGATGCTGGGTTCGAGTATTTATATTGTCATGTTAGTGATTGGGCTAACCAGTTGGGCGGGTATAGCTCGGCTGACACGCGGCGAGGTCCTAAAGCAGCGAGCCATCGACTATGTGGCAGCGGCTCGAGCCTTAGGTGCCTCCCATTTAAGGATCATCTTTCGCCATATCCTGCCCAATGCGTTGTCCCCGGCGTTAGTGGCCGCTCCGTTTGGTGTGGCCGGGGCTATTATCACCGAAGCAAGCCTCAGTTTGCTTGGGGTAGGAGTGAGCCTGTCGGCGCCTAGTTGGGGCTCGCTCCTGCGCCTAGCGCATGAAAATCATACGTATTGGTGGTTGACGGTCGTACCGGCGTCGGCCATCTTTTTTACCGTAACCATTTTCAACTTGGTCGGCAGTGGTCTGAGGGATGCGATGGATCCCCGTCTGCGCATGTAAACCCAACGGGCTCTGAGCACTCGTTACTCTATTCAGCCCACTGACTGAGCTAGGAAATTTACTGTATTTTCGCAGAAATTCCTTTTGGGGGCACAAAAGTGGTATCTCCCGGCACCTCCTGACTACGACTAGGAGCAAAAGACTTTCCAAATCGAGCAGTTCAACCTGTTCCTGCACCTGAGGTTGGATTGCCTCTTTTGGGTTGGTTGCTCGGCAAGGCATATCCGGCAAAAATGGCACCAAGAGGCCTCCATCTGCTGGTCCAAACCTCCTACCATCCTCCACCTTATTTTTGGAAAGTATAGATCATTCCAAGGAGTCAATAATTCCTAGGAGTTATAGGTTTCCTCTTTCGGGAGGAGGGCAAAAGTGGAGAAGGAGGCTACGTCTTGGAAAATAGCAAACATGGAGCTAAGAGCTTTTAACAAATAGATTTTTCCTATCAGTCCCAAGAGGAGCAGATACTAGTTCAAAACCATTTCGATTTTCATCTTCTAAGAGGCTGTCTGAACATTAAGGCATACAGCGGTTTGCCAGGACGTCGCTCAGGGAATTGCCTTTGCACCATCGCTAAAAATAAGGGTTCCATTCCCATCGGAGCAAAGGACTCTTCCCACCTTCTAGGCTAAAATACTTTTTTCAGATAGCCTCTTAGCTCGACTTTTGCCAATTGTGGGCTTTGTTGAAAGAGCAAAGCTGTAACTCCTTGGAATTATTGGAGTTAGGTAATCGGGTTAACAAAGGGGGTGTTCGTCGTAACTTTTGGAGACAAACCAAGTTAGGGAAAATGGCAAAAGTCGAACTAAGTGACTGTGCTGATATTGGGATTTGGACGGTTTCCCATGGGTTTGGGCCGACCGGCTCCTACCCTACAGACTCCTTACAAACAGGGATTTCGGGATTCTGAGGGATTGAAGAAGGAAACCTCCTTTCATCATAGAAAATGCTTTTTCGGACAACTTCTGAGCCCGACTTTTGCCAATTTTGGGTCTTCTGCCGAAATGGGAAAGTTCTAACTCCTTGAAATTATTGGAGTTAGGAAATTGTGTCAACCAAAGGAAGGCACGTCGCGACCTCTGGTAACAAAACAATTTAGGCAAAATGGCAAAAGTCGAGCGAAGAGGCTCTTTAACTGTTTTTGAGGAATCGACAATGGACGTAGCAGCAGCGGCACAACCGGTGGCTCGGATATTGGCTGGTGTACCGATGCACAATGCCAACTTGTATCACCGAATTCGGTTTTCGGTGGTGGATGTGGCAGTGTGGTTGGAGTTGCCTCAGCAAGCAGGACCGCCTCAAACACTGCTGATTTGTCGGGATATTGAGTTGGACCGAGCACGGCAGCAAGCCCGAGTGGATCGGGTGGCATGCCCAGCGGATTTTGCACCGGCTGGCGGTCTTTCTGGGGACCGAGAAGTGGCCACGGCCCAGGCAGCCGCTGAATGTCTGCGCCGGGCAGGCATCCGACAGGTAGTGGCCGACCGCTCCTTGCCTCTGCTTTTTGCCGAGGTAATCCAACAAGCCGGCATCGAAGTCCTTTGCGATCCCCAATTCGGAGTACTAGAACGACGACGTAAAGATCCCCAAGAACTAGCATGGATCCAGGAAGCCCAACGAGTTACGGAGCAGGCTGTCGCATTGGCCTGTCGGATGATCGCCTCGGCCAAGGCCGGGCCGGATGGGGTTTTGTGGCAAGATGGCCAAGTGCTCAGTTCGGAACGGGTCCGGGCCGCTATCGATCATTTTCTCCTGGATCAGGGTTACCTGAACACGACGGCCATTGTGGCCGGCGGCACTCAGGGCGCCGATTGTCATGAAAGCGGCTCTGGACCGTTGCGCACCGGAGAACCGATTATCATCGACGTCTTCCCTCGAAACCGGCAAACGTTGTATCATGGGGATTGTACACGCACAATAGTTCATGGAAACTGCCCACCCCCCGTCCGTCGGATGCACCAAGCAGTTGTGGAAGCGAAGGCAGCAGCCATGCAAGCTGCCAAAGCAGGTATTACCGGCCAACAGGTCCATCGTCAAGCTGCTGAGGTCCTCCACCGCTGGGGCTACCATGTAGGACCGCCAAACCAAAACTGCCCCCCAAAAACGGCCTTCATGCCCCATGGAACTGGGCATGGTCTAGGTTTGGAAGTTCACGAGTCACCCCTTCTGGATCAAAATGGACCACCATTGCTAGCAGGCGACGTGGTTAGTATAGAACCAGGCTTATATCTGCCAGGTCTCGGCGGGGTGCGTGTAGAAGACCTGGTTGTGATCACTGAAGAAGGATGCCAAAATCTGAACAGCTTGCCTGACGATCTGGAGTGGAAAGAATCCGTTTGAAAACCTTTTACAAAATAGGAATCGTTCTCCCAGGAGCGGATTGATGAGACCAGAAAACCTCAAAACGATGGAACAGCAATCGGGGGGCCGGTTGCGGAAACCAACCGGCATAGTCAGGGGCATATGGCGGGGCTTTTTGTTTGGGCTGGCTGGATCAGCACTGCTCTGCGGCGCCTGGCTCTGTAGCTGGGCAGAACCTCCCTTAATGCAGCAACAGTCGTCTGAGGCTTCAGAGAACCTGACTCCGCGGACAACGCCCGAATGCCCCATACTCCAAGAGGGAAACCCCACCTCTGGGGTGTTGCATTTGGCGGAAGGGCGGTTGGTACAATTTCGTGTCCAGGTGCCCAAAGAGGCTCTTTTGGTAAGCTTCCAGATTAGCCGATGCCCAGTGCCGGTGGATGTGCTGGTCAAGAAGGCTGAGCCTATGGATTCGGCCAACGATGCCGACTATCATTTCACTGCGGATTTGCTGCAGGACACGGTACGGATTAGTCGGCTGAGCACGCCGCCGCTAGAGGAGGGGAACTATTATGTGGCTGTGGCGCACTTAGGACCTAAGCCGGTGGTAGTTCACAAACGAACAGTTTCAGAGATTCCTTTTACGATCACGTTCCAGGTGGTTCGGGCCAGAGCAGCGATCCGGTTGGAATGTGGCCAAAAATATACTGGTCAAGTACGGGCTGATCACGGGAGCATACAAACCTTTCTGGTGGAGGTGCCCCCGGAGGCTCCTGCCTTGCGAATCGACCTGGACGAAGTTTCCAGCGATTTGGACTTATGGGCAAGCTTCGGTCAACCCGTCTTCCACCGCTCTGAGGCGGCCAACACCGCCTTCAGCCCGATGGGCCGAGAAACCTTGCTCATTACCCCCCAGTCGCCCGAACCGCTTCGTCCTGGACGATGGTATATCCATGTGGCCCATCCGGAGGATGAAGGAGTGGTGGATTTTGCCTTGTATGTAACTTTTGCCTCTGAACCACCCGCAGGGCTATTGACAATTCCCCACCTGCCCATTCCGGAAGACTCCCTACAACGAGCAATTGCCGCCACCGTGGAAGTAGCCACCGAATACGGCGCTGCCTCCGGCACATTGGTCACAGCCACCGGCTTAGTCCTTACCAATTATCATGTGGTAGCCGAGGTAGCCGACCCCTCTCTCGAAAGTGCCGAACCAGCCCCCGTGATTATAGCGGTAACTATGGACCCCACCCTGCCGCCAAAGGAATTGTTTCGAGGCCGTGTGGTGTGGTTCAACAAAGAGCGGGATTTGGCACTAGTGCAAATTACTTGCGGTCTATACTATCAGCCACTGCCAAAGGATTACCGATTTCCTACGGTCCCCCTCGGCGATCCGAGCCAAATGCGCATGGGCGATGAAGTACGGATTGTGGGTTTTCCATCCGTAGGGGGCAGCGGCGCCCGGGTAAGCGTTACTTTAACTAGAGGCATTGTAAGCGGCTTTGAGAAAGCCCCGATCGGCGTTTTGATGAAGACCGATGCCCTAATTGCTCCTGGCAGTTCCGGCGGGGCGGCCCTGGATAGACTGGGCCGACTGATCGGCGTACCCACCTCCGAAAATGTGTTGCCCGAAGCCGTAGGACGAATGTCTTATATCCATCCGCTTACCATGCTACCAGAAAACTGGTGGAAATTAATCAGCTCGGCCTCGCTAAAGCCATAAGCTTCCCCTCCTAAAGCAACCCGGGAAGGAGAAAAGGCCTATCGGCAGCTTTACTTTTGCTGCTTAATGAACTTTCGCACCGATTCTAATTGGCCGGCCGAGCCAAGCACCTGGTTTTTATGGATGATATAGCTGGCATACGCCTTCATAAACACTTTGCCAGGTGTTCGAGGATCGAAATCCTCCGGTTTGTCGCGGAAACTTTCGCGATATGTGGCACACCAAACCAATCGGCCGTCGGTATCGATATTGATTTTACAGACGCCCAATTTAGCCGCTTCCAAGTAATCACTTTCCGGTACGCCGCTAGAGCCTTTAATTTGGCCGCCAGCCGCATTGATTCGATCGACCCATTCCTTTGGAACACTGCTAGCACCGTGCATGACCAGCGGATAGCCGGGCGGAAGACGTTTTTGGATCTTTGCCAGCACATCCAGTCGCACCGTCTGAGGACCAGAAAACTTATAAGCACCATGGGAGGTGCCGATAGCCACGGCCAATGAATCACAACCGGTCCGCTCCACAAATTCAGCCGCCTGATCCGGATCCGTTAAATGGACACTGGCTGCGATATCCTCTTCCACGCCACCTAGTTGGCCCAACTCCGCTTCGACCACAATCCCCTTCGCATGTGCCCGTTCTACCACACGGCGAGTAATGGCCACATTTTCCTCAAACGGTCTGTCCGAAGCATCGATCATCACCGAAGTATAAAGGCCGCTGTCGATAGCGTCGTAGCAGACATCTTCGGTGCCGTGGTCCAGATGCACAGCAAAGATAGCTTCCGGGAAAACTTCTTCAGCAGTTCGGATGATCGCTTCCAGGAAACGTTTATCCGTATAACTGCGGGCACCGCGAGAGATTTGCAGGATAAAAGGAGCGGCTGTCTTTGGGTCCACGGGTTCGTCGTTTTTTTCCCGTTTGCCCAGGTTGCCTCGAAACAGCCCAACGGCTTGTTCGAGATTGTTGATATTGTAGGCTCCGATGGCATACTTGCCATACGCATGCCGAAACAATTCGGTTGTAGTTACACGCATCCCATGGGTCTCCTAAAAACCAGTGTATTTGTCGTTTATTTTACCTTTTTGGATTTCACTCCTCTACTGGAACCCCCGGCACAAAACCTTCGTTTGTCAAGGGGATTTTAGTACAAAAGGTATTTGCAGGCTTCCTGGGCCCAAGGTAGCTCGCTGGGGTGGGTATCGTAGCCTAGGGTCTTGCCATCCCCTCTTATTATACAATAAAAACTTATCTATTTTTGTAATAATAAGTTACCAAAAAATTTCTTTTCTGTAAATAGCCCCATAAAGAGCAATTTGAGCGAATGGTTTGGAGGAAAATGGATATACAGGCGGGGGGAGATCTTGATATCTATTTTCCCACCGGTTGGAACGAAAATAGACATTTCGCTACCAGGAAAGCGGAAGAAATGGTATTTATAATTCCAAATAATGCCAAATCGATTTTCCTATACTGACCTTTTCCTGGTAGTGCGGAGTACATGCGGAATCTTCAGAGGGAATATTAACCCCCCAGTGGGCCTAAAGGAACCTCCTTTCCTTCCTAATTTGTAAACTCTTCCGGCAACCGAAAGTAATTTTGCTTTTCCGTCCATGCGATCGAAATTTCCCATTTTGGCGTCGGAAGAGAATAAGAAAAAAACAGGCCTTCTTCCGCCAGCAAAACTGTTCCATCCAATCCCTCTGAGATACAATCTCATGGGAGGTGTAGTAGGCGTCCTCTGGCCCGGCCGAAAAATTAATAGGCCTCGGCGACGAGCATGCCCAGATAGGTTTTCGTGGAGAGTTTTTTGTCGGCGCTACTCTGGGCGATATCGACCGAAGGATGGGACGGGAGGAAGGATTAAATGTTGGCGGGAAGCAGAGGGATACTTAAGCTCGAGTTTTGCCATCTTCGGCCTCCTACCGAAACCAGAAAGCTTTAACGGCCTGGAATAATGGGGGGGTTGGAGTTGAGTGAACAAAAAGATTGTTCACTGGAACTGCTGGAGCTAATACAAGTTAGGAAAAATAGCAAAAGGTGAGTTAACCATTGTGAAACCCGGAAGGAGTGTAAATCTTAGGACTGCTATGTCCAACCAATTGCAACAGATTCGACTCCAGATTCAGGGGATGCATTGTGCCAGTTGTCTAGCCCGAGTGGAAAACCAATTACGGGCGGTGCCGGGTGTCCAGGAGGTAGAAATTAGCTTAGTAACCGGCCAGGCCCGTCTGCGCTGGGACCCCTGCAAAAGCTCGCCAGAGGCACTGACCGCTGCCGTCCAGCAGTGTGGTTATTCAGCCCAGGTGGTTTCGGATCAGCTGGAGGCCCTTCGCCAGGCGTTCGTCCATCAGGAAATCGAACAAGTAGCTTGGTGGCGGCATCGGTTTTTGGTGGCATTTGGGTTGCTGGTACCCATGGTATTCATCTCGTTGTGGGCTGAGGAGCTTGCCGGGCTGAGATGGGGAGCTGTTTCCGTAGGGGTGTTGGCCGGATGGTTCGCCTGGATACTAGCCACTTGTTTACAAGTTTATGTAGGAGGGCCTTATGTAGTAGCCAGTGTTCGCCAACTGCGCCGTCGGACGGTGACTATGGACACCCTTGTGGCACTAGGGTCCAGTGTCGCCTATGTAGCCGGAACGGTGGATTGGTGGCTGGGCCAATGGGGAATCGTGGTCTGGAGAACGCATTCAGGGGAACCGTCCGGAAGTTTTTCCTTCGGGCATTCGGCGCCTGGCGGTTTGTTAGGCGATGGGTTGGGGATGCATTTTGCGGAGGCCGGTATGATCCTTACCTTTGTAACTCTTGGGTATTGGCTGGAGCACCGGGCCAAAGCGCAGGCATCCAAAGCCCTCCGACGCCTAGTGGAATTGACTCCTTTAGAGGCTACGGTCCTACGGGATGGACAACCCCAGCAAGTACCTTTAGAAATGATCTTGCCCGGCCAAACCATTATCATCCGGCCGGGAGAAAAAATCCCCTTGGACGCCGAGGTGTTGACCGGCAGTTCTACGGCGGATGAATCCTGGCTGACCGGCGAATCCATTCCTGTACCCAAACAACCTGGAGCATTAGTTTTGGCCGGAACTATCAATGGACCGGGAACATTGACGGCTCGAGTGGTTCGACCAGCCGGTCAGACTGCATTAGCCCAGGTCATTGAGCTTGTTCGCCATGCACAGGAGTCCAAGCCTCCTCTGAGCAGATTGGCCGATCAAGTGGTTGCCTGGTTTGTTCCAGCGGTTTTGGCCCTGGCGGTGGGGGTGTTTGCAGTCTGGGCAGCGGTGGGTGATTGGCCCATGGCTTTTCGGGCCACGGTCGCAGTTCTAGTGGCCGCCTGTCCATGTGCTTTAGGTCTAGCTACTCCGATGGCGGTGGTTATAGCCACCGGTCGGGCAGCCCAGCAGGGAATTTTAGTTAAAGATGCAGCTGTTTTAGAATTGGCAGGCCGCATAGATACGATTGTCTTGGACAAGACCGGTACCTTAACGGAAGGTAAACCTCGGCTGGTCTGTATAATGCCTAGCCCGGGCGTCTCGGAAGAGGAACTTTTAATTACTGCAGCAACGGCAACCCGTCTGAGCACCCATCCGCTGGCCCAAGCCTTGGCGGCCGAAGCCCAACGCCGTCAATTGTCTTTACCACAAACGCTCCAGATGAGCGAAATCCCCGGCCAAGGTATTCGGGCCATCGTAGCAGGACGAGAGGTGTTGGTCGGCAATCGCCGCTTCCTGGCCGAAGCAGATATTGCCGACTTAGAGAAGGCAGACGACTCAAAAGTTCATCATCTGCTGATGAGTCATACCGCTCTTTCTACCCCGGACGAGTCTTCTGAGCGATCTACCATCCCCTTGCCACCGCAGTCTCCGAAGCCTGAACTTGCTGAGACGGGTATTTCGATCCTCTGGGTGGCAGGGGGGGGACGGCTGCTGGGCCGCATCGCTTTAGCTGACCCAGTCTCCCAAACGAGCTACGAAGCCATTCAGCAACTAAAAGCCTTGGGCCTGCAAGTGCATCTGCTGTCGGGGGATCGGAGGGAAGTGGCTCAGGCCGTGGCCAACCTCTTGGGCATCCAGCACGTAATGGCCGAAGTCTTGCCCGAGCAAAAACAAGCTGTTATCCAACAACTGCGTGGCTCAGGGCGAGTGGTAGCGATGGTGGGCGATGGGATTAATGATGCTCCTGCTTTGGCCGCCGCGGATCTAGGAATTGCTATTGGGGCAGGTGCGGATGTGGCCCTAGAGACAGCTCAGGTGATACTGGTACGAAACGATCTGCGGGATGTGGTACGTCTCATCCAGTTAGGACGCCGCACAGTACGGATTATCCGACAAAATTTGGCTTGGGCATTTGGGTACAATTTGGCTCTATTGCCGTTGGCCGCAGGGGTGTTGGTCCCGTGGGGTGGACCGCATGTGCCACCGGCGGCTGCTGCCGCCGCCATGGCCGCCAGCGATCTCTGCGTGGTCAGCAATAGCCTCCGACTCCGATGCACGAAATAGGCCAATCAAAAGTTGGCCCCCATGCCTGCTCGTTGTCCTGCTTCAGGGTTGCAGACCTAACGGAGCCATGTGGGTAGTCGATTTTAAAAACGTTCTCAGTAGTTCCAAGTCGGGTTGCCAGAACAAAATAGTTCTAACCTTTTATCTTTAAAGGACTTATATCACCTTCTCTTTACACCCCTTGTGTGGGGGAAGGACCAAAAACGGTTGGCTGTTCCCGCTGGGCTGCCCAGCCTCTGTGGGAGGGCCGGTCCAGCCGGTTCGATCCGGGCCATAGAGGGAGACGGGAAAACCTTGCCCTAACATATGGAATCATTATGAGTTAAGTTAGGTTAATTGGCCTTCTT
>JANXAQ010000015.1 GCA_025062105.1 Thermoguttaceae bacterium | reverse complement strand
CCAATAATGGCAATCACCACCAACAGCTCCACCAACGTAAAAGCGGTTTTCCACTCCTGGGCCGAGCCTGCACACCTCTGCCTTTCAGAGTTCTTCGCCCAAGCCAACTCTTTCCAGAACCAGTGGTTCCACCAATAATCTTCTTTTCTCACCCAAAAACCTTGAACCCAGCTCATCAAACCCCTCCTTGTGAAAAGAAAAGAATCTTACTTGCTGAAAAGAGGAAACCTTGCTTCCCGAGACCAGCGCCCTGATCATTTTACACTGGTCAATTGGAAGTCGAAATGGGCCTTTTTGCCCGGTTCCACTTTGGCTTTCAAGTTGCCGGCTTCTCGGAAGCGGATGGGCGCTAGTTCCGGTACTTTGCCTTTTTGTTCGTCGTCGATCATTCGGCCGGTCTCTTGCATTCCGATGATGGTAACCTGATATTCGCCTGGCAGTAGGCCTTGGTCAGCAGGGATAGAGAATCGGCCGTTTTCGATCGGGGCGCCGGCGCTGGGGGCTTTCAGTCCCGGGGCCGGCTGAAAATTGATCGATCCGCTGGCCAACGGTTTGCCGTCCAGGCTGACCGTGCCGGTTACCGCCTGCCGACCACTGGAAGAACCACAACCCAAACAACCTACCAGCAAAAGCCCAATCGCCGCTAGCCTAATCCATGCTTTGCTAAACTCCACCATGAAAAATCCTCCTTGGCAGAGGAAAGAAAGACAGGCTTCTAGCCCATGGAAGCCAAGTGTAGCATTGGTTCCTAGCCGATGGAATCCTAGGCGGAAGGCCTATGCTATGCCCCCTCACCCGCTCTGCTTCGCAGAGCCCCCTCTCCCGTGGTACATTGGTATCTACACTCTACACAAATCGGTGGAACGGTCCCAGGTTCAGGCAGTCGCCGATCGGGAAAGGCATGTTATCTGGGCCTCCGCTGATTTTAGGCCCCCCTCACCCGGCCTCGGCTTTGCCGAGGCCGGCCTCTCCCGCTCCAGGGGAGAGGCGAAAGTTTTACCGGCCTGTCGGTTCCTCCGGCATTCTGCACTGTCCTGACGACGATGTGTAGATACCAATGCCCGCGGTGGGGAGAGGGGGAATGCCCCCTCACCCGGCCAACCTATCGGTTGGCTCCCCCTCTTGGCGCGGAGGGGAGAGGGGATTTTGGCCCCAGCCTCTCCATCAACGTTCAGTATTCCGGCGGCGCCAATGCCACAAGCCCACGCTCAGACACATGCCAAAGGCCAAAAGCAGCCAAGTGCTCGGCTCCGGCACCAACGTAATCTCGATAAAGGCGATCTTGGCCGGTTGGTCTAAACCAATGTCCCGGAGGGTCAATCGGCCGTCGCTAACGGCCACTACGCCCATAAAGAGGTCCCATTCGCTGGATTTGGCCGGGTCGGGATCATAGAACCGGACGTTTTCGATCCAGACATTGTTGGTGGAGGTGCCGCCCACCGCCTCAGGTCCCGGCTCGCCGAACATAGCCAGCACAAAATAGTTGCCGTTCGGTAATTCAATCTCCCAGTTATAATGCTGGGTTCCGCTCCTATAGAAATGGTTGAGAGTATCATACCGTTCATCGGGCGAGGCGGCGCTGTTGCGATTCCGACCGTTGGCTTGGTTATCGATGGGATTTCCGGTGGCCGGATCGACCCAGCCGTACTTGTAACCGTTGCCCCGGTCGCCGAAGGCGGCGCCATTGTCGATCAAATAATGCGGCGGCAGAGGATTATTGCTGGCGTTGCTCCCGGTCCCTTCGAAATTGATGGCAATCTGCGGGTGGAAGACCGAGGCGGCCTGCATGAAACAGATTTTGGCCGCTGCTTCCGGCTGCGGCGTGATCGTTACCCGACCGTTGGACACCGTAAAGATCCCAAAATATTCATCCCAGTCGCCGGTCAGACCAGGATCCGGATCGGTAAACAGTTGATTCTGGATGTAGATGTTGTTGGTGGAGGTGCCGGTGCTGGGTTCTCCGAACACTGCCCGTACCCAGTAGGTTCCGTTGGGTACGGCCAATTGCCAGGTGAAGGCTTGGTAAGGGCTTTGCCCGGAGTTATACATATGGATTAACGTATCAAAACGTTCGTCCGGCGAACTGGCAGCGTTTCGGTTTCGGCCCCAACTGGACACATCCCGGTCCCAGTAAGACCAAACGCCATTGCCGTGGTAGGTCCCCGGGGCGCCGGCGTCGATGGAATATCCGGGCGGCAACGGCTGGTTGCTGGCGGCTGCGCCGACTCCCTCAAAATTGATATTGACCAAAAGCGGCCTGGTGGGGTCGGTTTGGAGGGTGTATTTTTGCTGGAAATACTCGGTCAAGCCCCGTCGTTCCGCCTGCGTTAAGGCCCGATTGTAAACGACCACCTCCACTAGCTCCCCGTTGAGCCGATGATCACCCCCAGCATTGCAGGCGCCCATGAGCAAGGCCGCTGTAGTATCTGGCACACTGGCGGCTGCCTGACTGGCTGCGCCGGCAGAAATCTCCTGGAAGGCATTCGGGCCGCTCATCGGGATCATATATCCGGCGGTGCTTACGCCCGGCGTCCAACTGCCCACCACAATATTCCACTGATTGGCAATCGGATCGGCCGAAGGTGGAAATGTTAACTCATGAGTGGATTGATAGGCATCGGCGTTATTTTGGGCGGCCCACCAGTCGATGCCCAATCGCCAGGCCCGGCCGCCAGTGGCATATTGGAACTTGGAAAGGATATTCCCGGTGGTGAGGCCGCTGGTGTTGACCGTTCTAGGCCGGACCACGCCAATGACCGTCAGGCCGTCGGTGTTGCTATGAACTTCCACGTCTCCTGCCGAGAGGAAATCGTTGCTGCCGTCGAAGCTCACGACCGGGAAGCCGAAGGAGCTGTCTCTGATCAAGGTGGGCCGATTGGCGCTAGTGGCTTGGGACATATTTCGGCCCAGTCCGGAGCTATCGTTCCAGGCGGAGACTTCGGTGCCGGTTGTGCCTGCTAGCGTTAACCCCGAATCCACGCGGTACCAGGCTTGCAGGCCGGTGATTTGGTTAGGGGCAATCGGCCCAGCCAAGGCAGCCGGTCCGCCAGCCCCGGCCATGGTCAACACCACCACCGCCACAAGCCCCCCAATAGCCCATCCCTTCTGGGTGTCTTTACCAAACCCCACAAAACGCCAGCGTTTCATCACCGTAGCTCCTTTGGCTGCAAAAGGATAAAAAGGAACAAGCATCTCTTCCCGGCATTGCCCGAAAAGGAGACCTTCTTGGCGCCCTCCCCAGAGGTTGGCCGGTTCCCTCCCCCTGAAAGGCATCCACCGACATGTTATAGTAATTGGGCGTTTAAGCCAGGTCAAGGAATTTGCCTGGGGAAGAAGCTTCTAGGAGTAAATTTACCTCCCCTGATAGAGGGAGTTTCCCTGGGGGATCTCTGCCCAGCGGGTTTTGACAGATACCGGGGAATTTGAGGAGACCGGGATGAAGGTACTGGTTACCGGCGGGGCTGGGTATATCGGCTCCCATGCTGTTAAACAACTGATCGAAGCAGGCCACCAGGTGGTGGTCATCGACAATCTGATCCGGGGCCATCGGCAGGCGGTGCACCCGGAAGCCCTGTTTTACCAGATGGATTTAGCCGATACGCAGGCCCTGGCCGATCTGCTCCGGCAGGAGGGCGTGCAGTGTGTGATGCATTTTGCGGCCCTGGCCTATGTGGGCGAATCGGTCCAGCACCCGTTGACCTATTATCGGAATAATACGGCCGGGGCCGTCAGCCTGCTGGAGGCCATGCAGCAGGCGGGGGTCAAACGGCTGGTCTTTAGCTCCACCTGCGCCACCTACGGCGAGCCGAAACAAATGCCCATTACCGAAACCACCCCGCAACGGCCGGTGAATCCCTATGGGTGGTCAAAATGGTGTGTGGAACAGATTCTTCGGGACTATGCGGCGGCGGACGGGGAGTTTGCGTTTGCATCGCTTCGGTATTTTAATGTGGCTGGGGCGGCGGCGGACGGAACGCTTGGCGAAGACCATCGGCCGGAAACCCACCTGATTCCGTCGCTGCTTCTGACTGCCTTAGGCCGACGGGAAAAGTTCGTCCTTTTCGGCACCGATTATCCTACACCGGACGGAACCTGCATCCGGGACTACATCCATGTCGAAGACCTCTGCCAGGCGCATATTCAGGTGATGGAGGCTCTCCGGCCCGGAGACCAGCGCTACTACAACCTGGGCATTGGCCGGGGGTATTCGGTCCGCGAAGTCTATGAGGCCGCTTGCCGGGTAACAGGTGTGCGGATTCCGCTAGAATATGGGCCGCGTCGGCCGGGCGATCCGCCGGTTTTATACGCCGATGCCACCAAGATCCGCACCGAACTTGGTTGGCAGCCACGGTACACAGAACTGGAACCGATGATCGCCACTGCCTGGCAGTGGTTCCAAAACCACCCGGAAGGGTACCCTGAGTAGGGCTTCCTCTGCCGGGCGTTTTAGGGGGTTTTATTGAGCTTGGAATAACAAACTCAACTAGGCCTGCCCCAGAAAGCCGGAAAAATACATTTCTGCCAGGCCAGAGGGGCTTATTTGGTAATTCAAAGTCAATGATGCTCAAACTATGGGGAGCCAAGACAAAGCGGTTGATTTATCCGCTGGGCGGTTTATGGGGTAGGTTAGAGGGAAGGACTCCTCAGGGGGCTTGGTTGAAGCTTTGCCAGCGGCCGGTGCTTTTCAGCCGCTTTGGGGAGCTTTATACTACGGAAAAAGAGGAAAAGCCCGTTGTCTGCCCCAAATCTAGAAAGTATCTAGATGATGAGCGAATCGTCCAAACAGGATCATTGGACCCGATTGGCCATGGAGTTGGGGCTGGTGGTGCCAGAAGCTTCGGGTGCAAAGGAGGCGTCGGCCGAAGGGGCTGCTGGGACAACCCTGCCGGAAGGCACCAGCCCCCCTCAGCAGGCTTTCCCTCTGCAAGAGCAGAAACAGACCGACACGCCAGCAGAAGACAGCATCGGCTCCTTGCCCGCTGTACAACCGGTTAATCCGGAGCAGAAAGATCTTCAGGCTGTTGGTGCGTCTGGGGTTGTCCCAGGCGGCGCATCGGGCGTCAGCCTAGGCAAAGGCACTGCGCCTACTGGCCCTTCAGTAGAGTTGAATCATTGGACCCAGTTGGCCCAGGAGTTGGGCGTGGAAGTGCCACCGGAAATGCACAGACCGGCCTCCCATCGTCCGGAAACGCCTGGCCCGCCTGCCGTGCAGAAACCCGCTCCGGTTCAAGCAGCTTTGCCGCAAAAAATGGTTCCGCCAGGGGTGCCTTCGGGCAGGCCGGCCTCGGAACCAGTCGGTTCGCCGCCGAAAGAAAAGCGATCCTTCGAGCACCCCCGACCCACAACACAAAGAACTCCTTCGACGGAGCCAAAAGGAGAGTCAGTCTCCCGGCACTCTCGGAGCGAAGCTCGGAAGAAAAAACGCCATCGGACAAAAGGCCGGGAAAAGATAGCCCGACGGCCTCGGCACCGCCAGGTGGAAGTGGTTTCTGCGGAACAGGCGGTATGGCTCCCGCCAGAAGAACCTTCCGAACAAGGCATGGAAAAGATTCCCGAAGCCTCGGCAGAGCCTGCCGAAGGCGGTCTTGCTGTTCAGCCGCTCCCAGCACAGCCCGGCCCAGAAATCCAATCGGCACTCCCCACCCAGATCGAACCGGCAGCCTCTACCGAAATCGAACCGGCACCCCATAGCATGGTTCCGGTGAGCGGAAAGGCCACTGAACCAGGACTTGGATTGGGTTGGGAGTTAGCTCGGCCAGAAGGAGTAGATATTTTTTCATCAAAAACGGAGCTTTCTCAGCCGGACGCGGAAACCAGCCTGTGGGGCCCAGAAAACCAGCAAGTTCTCCCAACCAAGGAGCCAGCACCGCCTCCCGAACCCATCCCATTTGGTGCGTCAGAAGTTGGTCTGAAGGAATCGGTCCTGGAAGCCGCCGGACAAACCGAATCCCACTTTGAGACTCCGCCTGGTGAACCTACCTCCGATCTAGCAGCCTCCGGATTACCTCCGGCTGGTTCTGGTGAGCCGGAAACTGCCGATCTTCCCGAAGCACCGGCTGAGCTTGTGCCGAGGGCCGAAACCTCCTCGGCCGGTTTAGACTTTCTGGAACCACCGTCACCGGCCTTTTTGGAGCCGGAAGAACTGCTCGAACCAGAAGATCTCTTCGAGCCGTCTGAGTTAGAAGAAGCAGAAGAAACGGAATCGGAAACGGGCCTGGCGACAGAGGGACTCAGCAAGGCCGAGAGCACCTCGGATCAGCAAGCTCAGCTTCATCGGGCAGTGCCGACCTGGAAAGAAGTGATGGATCTGATCATTTCGGCCAATCTGCAGGCGCGTGCACGGCGAGGAGATCGGCCGCCCCATGGCCGAGCCGGTCCAACACGCCCCGGCCATTGATCCACCCCACCGCCGTCTCCTCCGCCAAAAATCTACCCGCCTGCACCAATCCAACCCCCCAGCTATTGATCCATCTTCCACCTCCCCCACAGGGCGAATTCTCTATAGCGGTTTCTAATGGCGTTTGAAGGACCAATTAAAGCCATTCCGCCTGCCAGAAACCGGATTTTCCCAGTTGGCAGGGCGTAGGATCTATTTAAGGAACCTCTGCATAATTCAAGGGCGATATTTTTATACCATTTTGGATGTCTTTCCTCTAACACAACATATAGAGCCGCAACATTGCTAGCATCCAATAGATAGTAGGTGTTCGGATAGAAGAAACGAACGGCTATAGAATCAAAAGTCCATACAGTTCACTACGTGTTCAGGATTTTGCAGAGGTTTCTTAATCTCGACTTTTGCCATTTTGGGCTTCGCCCTGGCAGAGGGCTGTTCTAAGTCCTTGTGATTTAGGAAATTGGGTGAACAAAGGGGAGTTTCGTCGTAACTGTCAGCAGTAAAACCAGTTAGGGAAAATGGCAAAAGTCGAGTTAATTGGTTATTCAAAGGTCAATACTATCGGACCATTTTACCGAATGATTCTAGGAGAAATCCTACCGGCTTATTCCCGGCAAAGTCGAAATCTAAATCCTCTCCGGTGTTTTGATGACCTGGATCCCTGCTTTCGCAGGGAGGACAGGAGAGTCTTTGCGATGCGGTCGAAGTGGCCCTAATATCAATGGTTTAGGTTGTGTTCCTGTGGGGCCGGAACAGCTAGATACTGGAAAAAAATGCTCTCTGGCGAGCCGATGTATTGCCGAAAGAAAAAGTCGTTGCCAACGACTTGGCGGATGGTGGTGTTCAACTCCCATAAGGATTGGACCTGAGCGGGGTGGGGAATGTTTATCCATCGGCCTTGCCGACGCATCTCGCAAAGATGCCGATAAATCTCGGCTACCGGTGTGGCAGCCATGAGGGCCAGTGCCGCCCAGAGAATCCATCGCCGAATCGGCGGCAGCCGGCTACGAACGACCCCTTTGGCTAAAAGAATTGCCAACACAAAAAGCCAGGGCATCGAAACCCGCATTCCCAGGTCATTGTTCAGTCCATAACGAAACAGAGCTAACCCGACTAGCACTGCCATGGCAGTGAGAAAGAGGATTCGTTCTGTTGGCTTTCGGGGCGGACGTACCAGGAGGATCAGCCCGGCAATGCTGGCCACGTCAACTATCCAAAAACACACTAGACGAAATAGATACATCCCCATCGGCCAATCGGGAAATCCTAGGAAGCGGAACTGGGCCCTGGGATCGTTGCTGAAAGGGATTGCAGCAAAATGGGCCGCATAATAAAGCCCAGCTACTACCAGCAGCACCAGGGCGGCGCCGTTGGGCCAACTACACCATCCTGCCAGAGGTTTCGCCTGGCCGGGGGACTGTTTTCTGTCAAAGTGCACCGCTTCTGGGAGGAGCCGGCGCAGGCTGAAGAACTGCTTCACCGGACTTCGCCGGCCATTTCGGCAGCGGAAAAGCTCGAGCACCAGAAACGGGCCAAGCCCCAGACTGACCAAAGGAGACCACAAGGCAGAAAGGGCCAAGGGCACTATGGCCCATTGCCGCCATTGAAGTTGGGGCCAGCAAAATCCGGCAGCCATTATGCCAGTGCATATCCAAGCACCTAAAGCCTGCTGGGGTACCCAGAACAAAAGCTCCATTTGGCAACAATAGTTCCAGGTATAAGGGCCGGCCCACCAGCGCAGTTCCCAATTCCACCACCGAAGGGCGTACCAGTTAATACCCCAGCCGTTGAGCACCGGCGGCGGCAAAGGTGGACCTGGGTCCCAGCCGATCAGCTTGAAAAAGGCTGCCCCCACTACATCCGGAGCAGAAAAGAAAAAGAAAAGTCCTACCACCATCCAATGGCATCGGCCCACCAACAGCGTAAACCAACTAAGGGCCAACAATACACCAAAATATGTCCATATAAACAAAAATATGTTTGCCGCCTCCCACCCGAATTGCTTCCCTATAGCCGCCGCCGGCAGATACCAACCCAAATAATATACCAACGGGAACGGCCCTTTGTCCGTTGGAAGCCAAACCGGCCAAGAGGACTGAATCAGATGTTTGAGCACGGCATTGTGCTTAAAATAATCGCCCTCTTGAAGACCGATGCCACCAGCGCCGGAAAGACTGACCAGCAGCAGAGCCACTGCCGCCCAAAAGACCACCTGTACGACCGAATATCGACGAACCGACCACCATGGTACCCTGGAGAAGGAAGACTTCTGCACGAAGGCTCCTAGGGGAAAAGTCGCGTCAGCCTGCCCCACCTTCCTCACCATGCCTACCCAGGCCGCTATCCATGCCCCCAGCGCTGGCCAAGCCACATACCAGCGAAGCCAACCTGCCAAAAACAATACCCAAGGCAACCCCACATAGAGATAGGAGAGAGTCAAAAGGACCGAGAATACTTTCAGAGACCACATTTGCCCCTACTCCGTCCTTTTACTGCCTGTGAAGCTTCGGAAGCTAACCGCTGCCAAACACAGCGCGGGGCAGGCATGGGCTGGTCCTTTCCACCTCGGCCTTTGCCACTCACAGCCTAACCGGCGGGGTCGCTTCCTCGCAGTGGCAGCTCGGTTTTTGTTTTTATCCCCCGTCCTCAGTCCTCGGCCCCCCATTATCCACTCCATAGTTCCTACTTCACCACTGCTCACGTCTCAGTGGCATTGGTATCTACAGCTCTTTTTGGAGCCACAATATGTTGGGGTAAACTGGTCGGCAAGGCCACAACATCTTGTAGGAGAAAGCCGTCATGGAGATGCCAATACCTCAGCGGAGGAGCTGACCAATCCCCAGAAGTTTACCTTCCGGTGGCTCGGCGTTCCAGAGTGGGCTCTGGTTGCCAGATGTAAAGGAAAGTGGGAAGTTGCGAGCGGTCGAACCCCGGCACACTCAGAGGAAACAGATTGGTCTGGATAGGCTGAATCGGGGTGGTGGCATAGACAGATCGAGCCGGATCATGGCAACGGTGTAATACCACCACTTTTGCCTGCGGCGTCCGGGAGAGCCGACGGGCCACCGCAATGGCATCGTCCAGATAGCCGATTCCGTCGATCAGGCCTCGCTCTAAGGCCTCTTGGGCCAGGAAAACCCGGCCATCAAAATCCTCCTGCCGAGCTGGGTCGTGCTTCGGACGGCAGATCCGAACAACTTCTCGGAACCGGGCATGATACTGATCGGCCAAATGCTGGAGCAAAGCCCGGCCTTCGTCATCCAGTTCTCGGATCGGCGTGCCTAGATCGGTATATTGGCCTGCCTTAATGGGCGTAGCTAGGATGTTGAACTGCATCATGGCATCCCGAAGGTTATAGAGGTTTAGGATCACTCCCATGCCACCGGTAATAGTGGTAGGGTGGGCGATAATTTGGTCGGCAGCGGTGGCTAGGTAATAGGCGCCGCCGGTTGCCAGGTCCATCAAGCAAGCCACCACCGGGATGCCTCGGCGAGCCTTCATCGTGCGCAGATCCCGCCACATGATGTCCGTGGCGGTTACCCCACCGCCGGGGCTATTGATGCGAAGCACGACCGCCCGGAAACAAGCATCGGCTTCCACCCGATCCAGTTTTTCCCGAAACACGGCTACGGGGTTTTCGCCTACGTTACCTAGGCCGACTATGGGACTGTTTAGCAACAGCCCATCCACATCAATCAGAGCGATCTTTTGGGGGCTTGGCGAGCTGGCAAACGCCACAGGCATTTCAGCCAACGGGCCCCGATCCTCTACCGGCGAAGAATGGAGAAAAACTTTGCTCTGGGTCCGAACTTCCATGCCTCGGCACCCAGCAGCTATCCAAACCACCAGAAAAACCATTCCTAAACGATACCGCCTCATCCGAGGCCTCCTTCATTTTGGTAATAGTTCGGCCGAATGAGCGGTCCTATCACATCCCTGTAACAGCAGGAAACCAAAATCTTTTCTGGTTTGGGTTTTTCTGGATTCCGCTTATTCGGCAGTGAAACTCAGAGGCAATCTGTCTAAAACAGACTTCCCTCCCCCGGCTGAAGTATTTCTAAGAAGCTGTCGGAAAAGAGATGTTTGGCTTACTCGGCTGCCAGTTGTTCCCCCCACTCGGAGGGGTTACAGCCCAGGATTTGGACACCTTGGCGCCCCAACGTCTTCCCCAGCCCGGTGGAATCAGCAAGACTGGTTTATCTCTTTTCAGACAGACTGGCTCTGTTGAAAGGTTGTCGCACTCTGGGGAGGTTTTGCCCCTACTGGTCGGTTTTGCTTCAGCTTTGGTGGGGTTAGGCCTCCGACTGGAAACGGTTTCTACTAGTTATGCGTTATGGACCAATCGGAGGGTTTTTAAGGAGGTATCGGCTCGATAGGATCAGTTCATCCGGCGGTTTAGGTAGAGCAATTACATTGCATACGGCCGGTCTTTCCGGATTAAACCCTCCGATACCTATATCCCTTACAGGTTGTATTTTCGGTAACACTTCCCCCGAATGGAGTGGGGTATGTTTTTCCCTTCTCTTCCCATTGCAGGCAGAGGATGAAGGTGCGGCCAAGGGAGTAAACAAGCCAAGCGGGTTTTTTGTCCCCCTGAGCTGGCCTGCTTCCCCACCTGTCCCACCCTTGGAGAGAGGCAAATTCATTCGCTCGGTGAACTGTTACAACAAGCTGAACTGTTACAACAAATAGTCGGGGAGGGGCAATTTTTTTTACGGTTTGTTTAGGTGGGCATGGGGAAGAGAAGCTAGTGTCCATTCCATTTCCTCTCTCCCTGGCTTCTCCAGGAAAAACAGGAACGAGAATCGCCGTATTCCAGGGCCAGAGGCTATGGGTTTCTAGGGGGTTAGGTTCCTTCGGGATAAAATGGGCAGCAGCTATGCAAAAGGTGGATTTTCGGGGTTTTAGGCTTTTGTTGGCTATCGGGGCTGTATTTTGCCTAATGGAACCACAGAATTTCAGCGGCACCCATATTTTGGGGGTGGGTAGCGTGAGCTTGGGAGCCTTATTAAAATTACCAGTACCACTTCCGCCGAATAGGCGGGGCTATGTGTTTCCCATTTCTTTCCGCTGCTCCAAGAGGGGGAGGAGAGGGCGAAGGATGCAAATAAGGAGGGGTTTGGCCCCACTGCCCCGGCGAGCTTCGATCGCCCTCCTTTGCCACGGAGCATGGATATCCACACAAGTCGGTGAATTGTCCAAAGAGCCGGGCTCAGTGAAGGCAAGGGGGATCTTGTCATCTTGGCCCTTGGGGGTTTGAGACGCCACCGCCGGCCTGGGCAAAGCCGAGGTTGCCCTCTGTCGCTTGTGGGCAAAGGCAAAAAGCTCCCCCGGATTGGCGGATTCCTCTAGGCTCCTCATGATTTTCTAGGATGGGTAGATACGATGGGGAGATACCAATGCCGGAGTGGGAGGAGAATTACTTCGCTCGGCTGAAGTGGTAGAAATACTAAAGAAACGGAAAAGTTCATCGGAGTGGAGACAAAATACTTCTTCTTGTGAGCGTATCTATAACTCAGGTGGGAGTTGTTCTTATTTTTTTCCTTCTTAAAGCTATTTACTAGCAATTCAGCCGATGGGATTTTAGGCCAGGGGGGATGCAATAAATAATTGAGTACTGCCGTGGAAGCAGGAAATCCAAGCTTGTTTCACCGAACGAAAGCGCATTTATAATGGTTGTACCGAACTGGGGAGCCCTCTTTCCGAGCGAGGATAAGTAGGCCTCTTCCATTCGGCCGAAGAGTTAAGAGTCTGGAAGGCTCTGTGGAAAGGTTGTCCGCAGTCTGGGGAGGAATTGCCCATAATGGTCGGGTTTGCTGGAGTTTTGGTGGGTTTAGGCCTACGAGCGGAAACGGTTTCAACAGAGCCTCTCGCGGACAAAAGGAAAAAGATGGTTCTATGCTTCTACCAACCTCCTTAGGGGAGGGTACGAAGAGTTATGTTGTTATAGGAACGTTTGCAGAATTCAAAGGGGATATTGTATACCATTTTGGCTGGGCCTCCCTCTAACACAACATATAGTCGCATTAGCATTGCAGCACCCAATAGATAGTAGGTGTCCGGGTAGGACAACCGAACGGCGAGAGAATCGAAGGTTCACGGAGTTCACTATATGTTCAGGATTATTCAGAAGTTGCTATAGAAGTTTTAAGCTCGAACGATTGGGGGAATGCTGGGATGGAGAGCTATGCGAGGTATTTGGCGGCTAGTTGGTTTCAGAAGCACGTTCGGCGATTGGGCAATCAACTGCCGGGGATCCGGCGGGCGGAGGATATTGAATGTGTACATCGTGCCAGGGTGGCTTGCCGTCGGCTTCGAGCAGGCTTGGCGATGTTTCCCGAATGGCCTTCCGCCAAGCGGCACCTGCGATGGGAAAAGCAGATCCGTCGGCTAGGGCGCAGGTTGGGAGAGGCACGAGATAAAGATGTGCAAATATCGTTCCTAGCCGACCTCTGGCCTCAAGCCCCCTGTTTGGAGGTCCGTGTGGGGCTGGCTGGACTGATCCTTTACCGACAGACAGAACGGCAAACTGCTTACCAAAAGGCCACTAAGGGAGTAGCTCAGGTGCAAAAGAGCCGCTTAGTGCAGGAGATCGCCTCCCAAAGCCGCCGAGTGCTCCGAGAGCTTTCCATGCCTGAAGAAGAACTGTTGTATTGCCCTTTATGGCAGCAGGCTGCCGAAAATATCCAAGCACTTTCCGAGGAACTGCTCCGCTATGCTCCTTCCCTTCAGCAGAATCAGGAGGAAGCCAGCCATCATGCCATGCGGATTACCGCCAAAAAACTCCGATACAGCTTGGAGATTTTAACACCTCTTTTCGGCCCAGACGTGCAGCCCATTTTAAGTGCCCTGGAAGAGTTTCAGACGCTGATGGGTCAGTTGCACGATTGCCAAGTGTGGCTTTTGGAGCTGGGCCAGCTCCAGAAGGGAGGGTTTTTAAAGAAAATCCGCAAACAATGGAACAAGGCGGGGTTTGGTTCTGATTGGACGGTTCGGGCTTTTGCGGCCGCCCTTCAGTGGCTCCAACAGGATCGCCAAAACGCTCAGGAACGTCTGCTGCAGGAGGCGGCCGGGTTTTGGCGACAAAGGCTCCAGGAGCAGATTACAGACCGGCTTCCTGCTGTAGTGCAGCGGGCTTTGCTGCGGCCAGCAAAGCGTAGGGGCCTGTTGGTGCGGCAGTCGGCCATGGGCTGAAGGGGGTTAGGTCGGCTAGCTGCAACTGCTCAACACTACGCAAAAGATTCCCTAAGGATGCTGAAAGAGCTTTTCTGATGGCCCAAGCTCCCAGTGCGATGACTATGAGCGGCGGGAAGGCTTGCCCGGTGGCGGCCATTGACATCGGGGCGCATGCGGTGCGTATGGTGGTGGCCCAAGTGTTTCCGGATGGTCGGATTGAAGTCTTGGAACGATTTCATCGGCCTGTGCGGTTAGGCCAAGATACGTTTTCCCATGGGCGACTAGGTAGCGAGGCTATGCGGGCGGCATTGGGGGTCCTGCGGGACTTCCGCAACACGCTGCAACTGTTTCAGGTCCAGCGCGTGCGTGCCGTGGCTACCAGCGCCGTGCGAGAGGCCATGAACGCGGATACCTTTTTGGATCGGATTTATTTGGCCACTGGGTTGAATGTGGAGATTATTGGGCCCAGCGAGGAGAGCCGACTGACCGTATCGGCCGTTTTACACGCTCTGGGCGAGCAGTTGGATATTCGGCGGGATAAGACGTTGATAGTGGAAGTAGGCGGCGGAGGAACTCTGTTGACGGTTTTGGAGGGGGGCGAGATTGTGGTTTCGGAGAGCCTTCGGCTTGGGTCAATCCGAATTCAGGAGCTTTTGAATACTACGGAAGAGCCTCCGGAACGTTCTGCCGAGTTGGTTCGGCATCATGTGGCCAACACCTTGAGCATGATGGAGGGGACGCTGAATCTGCAGGAGGTGAAAATATTTATTGCTGTTGGAGGCGACGCTCGATTGGCCGCTAAATGGGCAGGCCGGGCGGAAGGGGCTGAAGGCTGGTGGGTCATCGAAACCCCGGCCTTTGATAAACTTGTGCGCCGCTTGCAGAAACTTTCTCCGCAGCAGATTAGCCGGCGACATGGCATCCCCTTTACTCAAGCGGAAATGCTCGGACCGGCTCTGTTGATCTATCAGATTTTGCTTCATGCGGCGGATGTGCCGCAAATGTGGGTTTCGCCAGTTTCAATGCGGGACGGATTACTGCTGGAGTTAGCCCGTGAGGTGACGGGTCAGGAGGATGAAACGGTTTATCGAGGGGTAATCCATTCGACGTTGGCTATTGCCCAAAAGTATCGGATCGACTTGGAACACGCACAACAGGTCGCGGAGATGGCCTGTCGGCTGTTCGACCAACTGAAAGCAGATCACGGGCTTGGCGCCCGACATCGACTGTTGCTGCGGGTGGCAGCGCTACTGCATGAGATTGGCATTTTCGTCAGCCCCCAGGCTTACCATAAACACAGTTATTATCTGGTCCTCAATTCGGAGATTTTTGGCTTAAACCGGGATGAGATTGTAGTGGTAGCGCATATAGCCCGGTATCATCGCCGCAGCGGGCCTAAACCAACGCATCTGGAATATATGAGCTTGCCGCGAGAAAAACGGGTAGTTGTCAACAAATTAGCGGCTCTTCTTCGGGTGGCCGATGCTTTGGCCGGCAGCCACCTGCAGCCCATCCACTTGGAACGGATCCAGCGTGAAGGGGATGAACTCATTGTTTGGGTGGCGCCAGGAGCGGATTTATTGTTGATTCGCCGTTCCTTAGCCATGGTCGGCGATATGTTGGAAGACATCTATGGACTCCGGGTTCGAGTAGAGGAAAGTTAAACGGCTATGGGCAAAAAGGATGCTTCAGAGGAAGGACTTCGCTCGCCTCGCTATTATCTGAATCGGGAGCTGAGTTGGCTGGAGTTCAATGATCGGGTTTTACGGGAAGGACTGAATCCTGAGTTGCCGTTGCTGGAGCGTCTTAAATTTCTAGCCATCGTCAGCTCCAATCTGGATGAGTTCTTCATGATTCGGGTGGCGGCCTTAAAGCAGGTAGAGTCCTCAGAGGTACACAAACGGGATCCGGCGGGCATGACTGCCACCCAACAACTGCGAGCTATCCGCCGACGCGTGCGCCGGATGGTCCAAGAGCACGCTCAAGGGCTGCGCAGCGTTCTGAACGAATTGGCAAAACATCGGATCCAAGTACTTCGAGCCAAAGACTGGACAGATGATCAACGTCAGTGGCTGCGACGTTACTTTCAACGGGAAATCCAAGACCAACTCAGCCCCATGAACCTTTCAGAATTAGACTCTTTGCCTCTTTTGCCAGGGCTTCGTCTGCAGATTGCTGCTTTGGTGGACTTGCCCACCACGAACCCTGATACCGCAAAAACGGGTAGTTTGGTTATCGTGCCAGTTCCTAGCCAGTGTAAACGTTTTGTGGAATTGCCTAGCCCACAGGGAGTCCAATTAGCCTGCCTGGAAGACGTCATTGCCGAGAATTTGGATCTGTTCTATACTGGCCGATTCATAAAAAGCTATACGGTATTTCGAATCACCCGAGACGCCGATGTACCCATCCAAGACGACGACGCCAGCGATCTGCTTATCAATGTGCGTCAGGCGGTTTCAGACCGGAGTCGGCGAGCCATTGTGCGAATGGAAATTGCCGCCTCTACAGCCACCGAATTGATCGACCAACTCTGCCAAACACTGCAGGTTCCCCCTGAGGCGATTTATCGGATTGAGGGGCTGCTGGATGCCAGCTGTTTGTGGGAGTTGATCGGGCGCAAAGGATATGCCCATTTGCGCCTGCCCGACTGGCCACCCCAAACCCCTCAAGACCTCTTAGGACATGAGAACCTTTGGGAGGCGATTCAGGAGCATGATGTCCTTTTATTCCATCCTTACGAAAGCTTCCAGCCCGTTATCCAACTCCTTCAAGAGGCGGCCGAAGACCCCCAGGTCTTGGCTATTAAACAGACCCTTTACCGAACCAGCGGCGATTCGCCGGTGGTACGCAGTCTGGAACGCGCCGCCCAAAACGGTAAACAAGTTACGGTCCTGGTCGAACTGAAAGCCCGTTTCGAAGAAGCTCGCAATCTTCAGTGGGCGAGCCGATTGGAGGATGCGGGCTGCTATGTGCTGTATGGATTAGCGGGGCTGAAAACCCATGCCAAAGCTCTTTTGATTGTCCGCCGAGAAGCCGACCAGATCCGAAGATATGTCCATTTGTCCACCGGCAACTACAACGAACGTACCGCCCAACAATATTCGGATATCGGCCTTTTAAGCTGCGATCGGGATCTAGCGGCCGATGTAGCTGCCTTGTTCAACCTGCTAACCGGCCAATCCGAACCGGTCGGCTGGAACCGCCTGGTTATCGCTCCGACCGGGCTACGCCAACATTTTCTCGACCTCATCTACCGAGAAGCCGAACTTTCCACCCCCGAACAACCCGGCCTGATTATGGCCAAAGTCAATGCCCTGCAGGACCAAGAAATCTGCCAAGCCCTCTACCAGGCAAGCCAAAAGGGAGTGAAAATCCTGCTCAACGTCCGTGGCATCTGTATCCTCCGACCCGGACTGCCCGGGATATCCGAAAATATCGAAGTCATCTCCATTGTGGATCGTTTCCTAGAACATGCTCGGATATTCTACTTCCAGAACGGCGGCCATGAAGAAGTTTATCTGGGAAGCGCCGATTGGATGACGCGAAACTTGGACCGTCGCCTGGAAATCCTTTTCCCTGTCGTACAGCCGAATCTCCGTCGCCGCTTGATCGAGATTCTGAAAACCTTCTTTGCGGACAATGTCAAAGCTTGGCGCCTTTTACCCGATGGCACCTATCAGCGGGTTCCTTGCCAAGGTGAACCGATTCGAGCCCAGGAAGTCTTTTATAAACAAGCGGTCGCCGCTGTCCGAGAAGCGGAGCAAATCCAGGGGCCTTTTCGACCCCTAGCCCGCCCACAGCAGCAATAACATCTCCCGGACGATTCCCTGCCATCCCAACTCCCCTTCCCCAACAAAAGCTTTCCGCCACCGAATGGCGAATCTGTTATTTACCGAGCAAACAGGTCCTTATAGTTCGATGGGTGCTCGGGGGATCGGTTTGCTCTTGCCAACAGATCGTGCCGAAGCATTGCCTTTTTAGCTCGACTGTTGCTGTTTTCGATCACAGTCTAGAAAACCAATGGGGGAACCTCTGCAGAATCTGAACATATAGTGAATTATATGAACCTTTGATTCTGTAGCCGTTCGGTTCTTTTATACGAACAGCTCCTATCTATTGGCTACTAACAATGTTAGTACCCCCTAATAGGAACCTCTGTAAAATCATGGACATATAGTGAACTATGTAAACCTTTGATTCTCTAGCCGGTTGATTCTCCTATCTGGGCATCTACCATCTATTGGGTGCTAGCAATGCTAATAGCCCGTTCTGTTAGAGAGAAGACCAGACAAAATGGTATAACAATATCCCTCTTGAATTATGCAGAGGTTCCGGGGGATCACTCTTCACACTACCCCTACTTTTGCTATTTTTGGTCTCCTGCCGAAGGGGGGAGGCTCTAACTGCTTGGAATTTGCGGGGTTAGGAAATTGCATGAGCAAAAGGATATTTCGCCGTAACTATGGGAAATACGACAAGTGAAGGAAAAATGGAAAAACTCGCGCTATTAAGGGATCGAAAAAAATTGGCAGCTAAAGGGGTTATGCTGACGGCGACCTGCTATCCGAGCTAACCTGCGCGAGGTAATCGCTGCTCTGGATAAGGAGCGAAATGGACTAGGACAACCTGCCCGTTTAGCAGCGTCGAAGTTGGCAATCTTTTTTACCTACGAGGCGTTCTTCCGGACACAACTGCAAGAGCACGCTTTTGGCGCCGGTGGTAGGGATAGTGTAGGTTTTTAGTTTGCGGAGGGCCAGGCCGTGGGCCAGGCCGTAATGCCGAGCTTCACCTCGTTCTTGCACCCAGCCGGGACCTTTCAGCACCAGCATGCGGTCAAACTGTGGCCAATAGGGTTTAAACCAACTGAGTAGTTGCCTAAGCCGGGCCACAGCCCGAATCGTAAGCGTGTTAAATTGTTCCTTAGTAAGAATCTGCTCCGCCCTTCCCCGAAATACCGGGACTTTTAGCCCCAGGTGCTGGATGATTTCTTCGGCCACACGAGCTTTTTTGCCTATCGGTTCGGAAAGCCAGACGCGTAAATCCGGCCGGACAATAGCTAATAATGTGCCCGGCACCCCGCCGCCCGAACCGACATCCAATACCTTCTCGCCTGGCTTAAGGAACTCGGCAAAGACCAATGTATCCACAATATCCCGGCCGACAAATTTATCGTAGTCGGTATGCCGGGTTAGGTTGATCTTTTGGTTCCAGTCCCAGAGTAGGAGGGCAAAGCGGTCCAAAAGGACTACTTGCTCGGCCGGAAGCTGGATCCCATATCGGGCCAAGGCGGACGGCAGACTCTCAACAGGTTCACTGACCGCCTCCGGCGCCAAAGCCGATTCGGACGGAGTTGTTCGTTCTGACGCTGAAACACTCTGGCCGGGCAATTCCTCGGGCTGATTGCACAACTTATCGCCTTCCATTAGCATAACAAGAGATGATAAAAAGAGGATGGGGAAGTTTTCGGGCAATACACTGCTTTTTGCCGGATTGCTAAGAGCGTCCATTTGCTAAAGAATTTATATTACCGAGTTTATCTTTTTCGGGGAATCCCTACCGAAATCTTGAGTTTTGCGATTTCTTTCCTAACTAGTTTTGTTGCCAGCAGTTACGGCGAACCATTCATTTGTTCATGCAATTTCCTAACTCCAATAATTTCAAGGAGTTAGAGCTTTCTCTCTTCGGTAGGAGGCCCAAAAAGACAAACGGGGAGATCGGACAGAAGCCATAGAAAACTCTGGCATAGAGAGCTGATTGAGAAGCCATGTTTCCTAGCCAAATTCTTTTTTGGAGGATCAACGATGCGGCGTAGAATTTCACGGCGGACGGTGTTGAAGACAGCAAGCCTTGCTGCAGCGGGAGCTTTGTTAAATCCGGGCCGGGTGTGGCCGAGGGGGCAATCGCCCAATGAGCGGCTTCGGTGTATTGGGATCGGTGTAGGAGGCCGGGGAGCCGATAATGTGAATGAATGTGCTTCTGCCGGAGCCGAATTCATCGCCCTGTGCGATGTGGATGAAAAACGAGCTGCGCCGACCTACCAACGCTTTCCCCACGCCAAAATCTATAAAGACTTCCGAAAGGCCCTGGAGGAACTGGAACCAAAATACGATGCTGTGGTCATCAGTACGCCGGACCATACCCATGCTCCGGCAGCCGCCATGGCCCTGCGTATGAAAAAACACGTCTATTGTGAAAAACCGCTTACCCACAATGTCTATGAAGCCCGGCTGCTTACAGAATTGGCTGAGAAAAACAACCTGGTTACCCAAATCGGCACGCAAATTCATGCCGGCGACAATTATCGGCGGGTAGTAGAGTGGATTCAGGCCGGCTTGATCGGCCCGGTCGAAGAGGTGCATGTTTGGCATCCGGCCCGGTATAGTCCTGGTGACCGGCCGAAGGATACCCCGCCCTGCCCCCCGTGGTTGGATTGGGACCTGTGGCTGGGGCCGGCGCCATATCGGCCGTATCATCCGGCTTATGTGCCGGGCAATTGGCGTGGTTGGTGGGATTTTGCTAACGGCGGTATTGGGGATTTCTTCTGCCATTATGTGGATTTGGCCTTCTGGGCTTTGGATCTGAAGTATCCCACCCATGTGGCCGCCGAAGGACATCAGCCAGTCCACCCAGAAAGCTGCGCCCAATGGTTGATCGTACGGTATCAATTTCCTGCTCGGGGCAAGTTGCCGCCGGTGCGCCTGACCTGGTACGACGGCGGCAAACAACCGCCTTGGGAAGAACTGGACCGTCGATTGGCCGACATGACTGGCATCCAGGAACAGATTCCGCGCCAAGGAGCCGGGGTGCTATTTGTGGGCAAAACCGGGATGGTCTTGGCCGACTACAGCACCCGACACCTTCTGCCTAAAAAGAAGTTCGCTGAAGTGAAACTGCCTGAGCCTACCATTCCCGCTTCCATTGGTCATCATCGGGAATGGGTGGAAGCCTGCAAGAAAGGTGGGAAGACCACCTGTCACTTTGGCTACTCCGGGCCGCTCACGGAAGCAGCTTTGCTGGGAACGGTTTCCTATCGGGTGGGCTCGCCGCTGGAATGGGACGGACCAGCTATGAAAGCTACCAATTGCCCCGAAGCCGAACGGTTCCTCCGCCGAGAGTACCGCAAAGGATGGACGTTGTAAGGTAGAAAGTAGGGCAGTGGGAAGTTGGGGGTATAGCAGGGCACAGTAGGCCAAAGGCCCCCAAGCAGATGGCACCAGCTGATGGCCGATCGTTAACAAAGTTCGACTTTTGCCATTTTTTCTAACTTGTTTTGTCTTCCAGAGTAAGTATAACCTGCCTTTTGTTTACATAATTTCCTAACTCTAATAATTTCTAGGAGTTAGAGCTTTTCCCTTTCGGCAGGAGGCCAAAATGGCAAAAGTCGGGATAAGAGCTTCAAAGGCTCTGTTGAAAGGTGGTCTGCTGTCTGGGGAGATTTCGCCTATATTGGTCGGTTTTGCTTCAGTTTTGGTGGGGTTAGGCCTCCGACCAGACAGGCTTTCACCAGAGCGTGCTTCTAACAAAATGAATGTTCCTATCGGCCTCCCATGGGCAGGTCCCACATCAGAAGATCTGGTGGGTTCTTTATTGGTGTTTGAATTACCAATGAAAGCCATCCTGCCTGGGAGAAATCGGATTTTCCCGATTTGTCGGGGATAGGATAATTGGGAACCTCGGATAATCCTGAACATATAGTGATTTTTAGGAACTTTTGATTCCATAGGCTTTGGCTGTCCCTATTCAAACACCTACTATATGTAGGGTGCTACCAGTATTGGCAACCCATATATTGGGTCCGAGGCGGAGAGAGCCAAAATCGCATCAAAATATCTCCCTCGAATGATGCAGAGGTTCCATCGGTTCAATATTAGAACTTTTCAGTCAAACGATTTACAGGCTTTTTCCAATTGACCGGAGGGTTAACCGTCCATGCCGCTATTGGACCGAGAAGAATACATCGAACAAGCTTATTTCTTCCGAGCCCTGCGCGAACGGATGAACCAAGGTATTTCGACGCAAGAATTATTGGCTATTTTGCGGCACGAGGTGTTGGCCATTACTAAGCTGCCCATGGCCATTGATTTCATGGCCACGGAGCTTCGGCATACGGGCGGATTTGCCGGGGCAATGCGCCGACTCAGCCACTATTTCACCCCATTTCAGACCTTCATCATGTCGGAAGCCGAACGACCGGAAGGTCGGTTCGACTTCCGCATAGGCCTAGAAATCCTCGAAAAAGAAGCTGAATATCGAGCCAAGGGGGCTACCCCCCAGGGTTTGTTCCTCTATCAGTTTGAGGCGTTGTGTCGGAATCGGCTCGGGTACGACGAGGGCCTGGAAGCCATGGCCCAAGACCCACTGTATGACGAGGCTTGGCGAGAATGGATTTTGACCGTTCGTCGGCAGATCGGCTTGGTGGATCTAGCCGATATGATCTACGTCCGTAGCGAAGAATACCTGAAAACCCACGAACATCCGGGTAAACCGATCCTTTTTGGGGAAAAAGAGGGCCGGATCGCCCTAGCCCACCGACGACGCGATCCCTTATATCTATTTGCAGCCTTGTCCCGACAGTTGGGCTATCCCAGCGTACCTCGACCTAGACCGGAAGACACTAGCTCGCAGCTTGTGCCCCAGCTGGTCCGTCGGGTGGAACGCCTGGAAGCCCGTATCAAACTCCTAGAAGAGGAGCTGCGCGGCGGCATCGACATTACCCGCTTCTATGGACCGCCGAAACCAGAAGGCGGCGAGAGCCAGTAGAGAGCTCGCTGTTATACACATCTTTGGGATGGATTCACCCTCACTGCAGCAGCAAACGAGTGCCCCAATCAGGGGATAAATCAACCTTTCAAAACAAGCCAACGGTTACTTTGGATAAATTGCACCATTTAGGAAAAATCATTTAGAAGATCAGGAGGTCTTTAGTTTCAGAAAATGGTTTGCCTATATTTTCTATTTGATCCATTCTATGTTGTTCAACGAGTTTTCCTACTTTGCCTAAAGTGATGTCCGAGCGACTGAACTCTAACTTGTGTATAACAGCGAGCCGCAAGGGCCTGGCTGAC
>JANXAQ010000222.1 GCA_025062105.1 Thermoguttaceae bacterium | reverse complement strand
GGAACCAAAATGATATAAAAATATCTCCTTCGGATTATGCAGAAGTTCCTGGAATTATTAGACCAAAGGAATCATGTGAACCAAAAGATGGTTCGTCGTATGGCTAGGAACAAACCAAGTTAGGAAAAATGGCAAAAGTCGAACTTAGAGACTATCGTGAAATTGGATTTTAGGAGTTCCCAATGGATTCTGAGCTGATCGGTTCCTCCTATTGACAGGCTGGAAAATGAGCACATTTTAAGATCGGGAAACTAAAAACTGTTTTTCTGGAAGAAATGCCATTTCCGTATAGCCCTTTAGTATAAATAGCGCTTCATCTTCCCGTAACCGAAAAGAGCAGTATTTTAGGATCTTTCCTTGGCTTCCGTCTTACCTTAGTTTTTGCCATTTTTGTAAGTTCTTTTATTTCTGGGAGGTTGAGGTTAAGGTTTCTTTGTTCAGCCAATTTTCTAAGCTCGACTTTTGCCATTTTTAGCTTTGTTCCCAGAAAGGGAAGCTCTAACTTCTTGTAATTATTGGACTTAGGAAATTGAGTGGACAAAAGGAGGTTTCGTCGTAAATATTGTAGGCAAAAGCAGTTAGGAAAAATGGCAAAAGTCGAGCTAAGAGGCTGTCCTGAAATTGGGATTTGGGCGGTTTCCAATGGGTTTTGGCCGACCGGCTCCTACCCTCCAGACTCCTTAAAAACAGGGATTTTGGGGATTCTGTGGCATTGAGGAAGGAAACCTCCTTGCATCATAGAGAATGTTTGTTAGGACAGCCTCTAAGTTCAATATTTTTTAGGGAGTTTGCACATCCAAAGGTGAACTCCTCTTTGGAAATTGGCAACACTCGAACTTGCCGGTTTTGGATGTAGGTGGTTGCCATTCTGATAAAAGGGTACAAGTTGGGGCATTTTTTTGTTGCGAAGAGATATTTGGAGGCAGCCTCGGCAAACCAGTGGCTCTGTTGACAGGTTGTCGGCACCCTGGAGAGGTTTTGCCTACGGTGGGCGGTTTTGCTTCCGTTTCGGTGGTCGTAGGCCGCGGAGCGGAAACGGTTTCTGTAAATCATGAACCAGTAAGGTAGAGGGTTTTATGGGCGCTGCATTGCCTAGCTACCGAGTCCTTATTACCGATTTTTTAAGCGATGATCTAATTCCGGAGCGGCGTGTGTTGGCCGATCTGGCGGAAGTGGTGGCTCTCGGTGCTACGAATGAAGACCAACTCCTGGGCCATGTCGAAGATGCCGATGCGCTCATTGTCTATCATGTGATCCAGATTACCGAAAAGACCATTCAGCGTCTGAAGCGGTGCAAACTGATCGTGCGGGGCGGAGTGGGGGTTGATAATGTCGATGGCAAAGCTTGCCGACAGCGTGGGATTCCGTTGGCCAATGTGCCTGATTACGGCACCGAAGAGGTGGCCGACACCGCCTTGGCAATGATGCTTAGCTTGGTCCGGGGAGTACATCTACTTAATAGTCGACTCCGGGCTGGCCTCGGGCCATGGTCTTATGTTCAAGCAGCTCCAGTCTTCCGCCTGCGAGGCCGGGTGCTGGGCATTGTCGGCCTAGGCCGGATCGGAACAACAATGGCCCTACGGGGCAAAGCCTTGGGTATGGAAGTGTGGTTCTATGATCCGTATAAGCCGGATGGCTACGACAAAGCCCTCGGCATCCGACGAGCCGAAACTCTGGAGGAATTGGCTCGATCGGCCTATGTACTTAGCATCCATTGCCCCCTAACAGAGGAAACTCGCCGGATGATCGACGGCCGGATTATCCGGCTTATGCCAGAAGGGAGCTTCCTGATCAATACGGCTCGGGGTGGTATTGTGGCGGCCGAGGCAGTACTGGAGGCATTGGCCGAGGGCCATCTGGCCGGCGCCGGCCTAGATGTACTGGAGCAGGAACCGCCGCCGGAGGATGATCCGTTGCTCCGGGCCTGGCGGGACCCGACTCACCCGGCCCACCATCGCCTCATTATCAACCCCCATAGCGCCTTCTACAGCGTGGAGGGGCTGGAAGATATGCGGCAGAAGGCCGCTGAAGCCTGCCGACGGGCCATCCTTGGCCTGCCGGTGCGAAATGTAGTCAACTAAACGAATAAACTAACTAAACTGGCCGGGCCCTCCTATTGCTCAAGGCGTTTTAGAAAATGGAGTTTCCCACCCCCCAGTGAGTCCAGCTACCATCGTAGAACTATCTCAAGTTGCATTTTGTTAAAGGTCTAAGCTCGACTTTTGCCATTTTTGTAATTGCTTTTACCCTCGAAACATATGTCGAACCCATATTGCTATATGCAATTTCTTAAGTGCGATTTTTACCATTTACTCTGGCTTGTTTTTCTCCTGGAATTACGACAGCTTCTCTTTATTTCTTAAGTGCGGGAACTCCGCAAAATCTTGATATATATTGGTCCACCTCGTTCAAAGACCTCCTCTATGTAGGTTCCTAGCAGCCCCATTGGGGTAGAGGGGGATTGCAACAGAATAGTGTAAAAATATATCCTTCAAATTATGCAGAAGTTCAGTCACATAATTTCAGGCAGTTAGATTTTCCCCTTTCAGCAGGGATTAAAATGATAAAAGGAACCTCTGCATAATTCGAAAGGGATATTTTTATACCATTTTGGCTGGTCTTCTCTCTAACACAACAAATAGGGCTGCTAGCATTGCTAGCAGCCAATAGATAGTAGATTTCCAGATAGGAGAATCAACCGGCTAGAGAGTCAAAGGTTCACAAAGTTCACTATATGTTCAGGATTTTGCAGAGGTTCCATAAAAGTCGTACTAAGCTGGAGTTTTGCCATTTTTCCTAACTGGTTTTGCCATCAGCAGTTACGACGAAACTTCCCTTTGTTCATCCAATTTCCTAACTCCAATAGTTACAAGGAGTTAGAGTTTTCTCCTTTCGGGGGAACGCCAAAAATGGCAAAGGTCGTACTAAGAGGCTGTCCTAGAATTGGATTTTTTTGAGGTTTCCTGATGGATGTTGGGCTGATCGGTTCCTTGTATTGACGCTCTGCCCACTAAGCCGGTTGGCCTTCTGGGCAATGGCGAAAGGTAACCTGCTTATCTTGGGAAATTGCCATTTCCGGACAGCCTCTAACCCGAATGCTCCCCCAGAATGAGAGCGTGCCGACGGCTCGAGGCTTAAGAATGGAAAATGGCAAAGGAGGAGCTAAGGCATCTGCGGTCCGAGGGGTGCACAGATCATGGCATTTTCGAGTTCCGGAATCGGTTCAGCAGCTGGCCGACCAGTAGTATAAACAAATATCTCCCAGGTAGCTTTTTCGGCCTGTAAGACATCGGCCGTATTTCCCAGCCGACGCCGAACCTCCTGCCAGATCGCGCTGGCTTGAACATGGTGCCCTTGGGCTAAAAGGCTTCCCGCCCAATGTTGGGCCAATTCTAATTGCATTGCACGGAAAGCTGGTTGGTAGGAGGCCGGAGCCGCCGATGCCGTCTGGACTAGTAATTGCCAAGCGTCTGGAAATCGGCCTTCTCGACATAAGGAAGCCGTCCATTGATAGTGTACATGGAGGAAGTTGGCCAGGAATGGCTTATATGACGGGGCTAGTTCTAAGCCATGCCGAAGTAGCTCGGTCGCTTGAGGATATTGGCCGGACCGACCCAAAAATACCGCCCAATTATTCAGGGTGGCTAAAAAATTTCCCCATGCCCTCGGATGGCCCGGTGCCAACCGGAGGGCTTTGGCATTGGCAGCCAGGGCCTCCTGGTATCGGCCTTCGGCCAGAAGATCGACACCCCGGTTATAGTAGATAAAGGCCACCAACCCCACCGGACTGATCTGTTTTTCCCCTCCTGATGTCTCTGCTCTAAAGGGTTGGCCGAGGAGGCTTTTATCCGCAGAAGGCTTTTCTGGCAAAGCTGCAGGCTGGCTCAGTAGAGGCAGCTGTTGGACTGTCCGGTCCTTTTGCAGGTTCAAGCGGAGAGGAAAAATTTCGCCCGGCCCAGTGCTAGAGGCAGTGCCCGAACTTTCCTGCAACTCGAACCACTGGGGGCACGTGGTCTCTACATCCACCAACTGATTTCCAAGCCGAAGACGGCTCCGCACATGGCCGGGCATTTCCACTCCAACGGCTTCGATACCAAAAGCTTCCAGCAGGCAATGGTACACCAGACAAGCTGTGAGGCAATTGTACCGACCGGTCTGTATTGTCTGGGCCAAATCGCTGGCCTGGCAGTCGTATCCGCCGGTAAGAATCTTTTGATGCATAAACCGAAAGAGAGCTTCTGCTCGGCTAAGCGGCTGCAGATCTGCTATTTTTTGTTCCTGGAGTTGGCGGACCCATTGTTGGAACTGGGCTTGACACTGCTGGAGCTGGTGTGGATGCACGGTCCCGCTGGCGATCAAGGCGGCCTGGAGCAGACTATGGTCATCCAACCGACCATCTTCGGCATCGGCCAATAGCGCCGCTTCCCCTGAGGCGACCGGCTCCAACCAACGCCAGTCTGGCAGTTTGGACGGCGGCAAAATCCCTTCTGCATCCCAGGACTGCCCCCAGCTTTCCGTTGACTTGGATGGGTTGCCAAGCGAACCTGCCGGGGGGAAGTACTCTACCGGTCCATGCATCGGGATTCCAGCTAAGTCTGAGGCTAGGACGAAGCCACACCACCAGTGCGCTGTGAAACGGACCGGTTGGCTTGGTAGCGGGCTTCCGAGCCAGAGTCCTGTCAGAAGGGCTATCCAAGCCCAGTGTGGGAGGCCGCCAAAGAGAAGTCCAAATATGTTACATGGTGTATCATATATGAACGTTTTGAACCTCCCCGAAGTGCTCCCGCCCCATCTGCGGGAAAAGCATCTGCCCGAGCCCTGCCCTTCGGAAATGCACTCCAGGCGGCAAAAAATAGTAGGGCTTTTGCTTACTGGTGGCATGGTGATTTCCTGCATCCTAGAAGAGAAATCTCTTCAAACATAGGTTGCAGAAACTCACCAGGCCGGCTGGAATAGTTTGTCCGAAAGTAGAAAGAGAGCTTCAGGGGCTAAAACGCCAGTCGGAGTAGAGCACCCCCCCAGAGGGAGGGATTGTTGCCAAAATGATCTTCCTCTTTATAAGTTCGACCTTTGCCATTTGGGGCATGCCCAGGAAGAGCTATGTTCTAACTCCTTGTAAGTGAGGAAGTTGGGTGAACAAAAGAAGGTTCCGCCGTACCCACTGAAAGCAAACCAAGTTTTGGAAAATGGCAACACTCCGGCTAAGAGAGATCCGGCAATTTATGGCCCAGTTTATCCCGTTTGGCGGCTAGATACCGGCGGTTGTGTTCGTGCACTGGGCCAACGATCGGCACTTGGTCGACGACCTCCAGATCGTAGCCGCCGTAGATGAAGGCATCCACTTTTTTCGGATTGTTCGTTAAAAGACGGACCTTGGAAAGGCCTAAGTCTTTGAGAATCTGAATACCCACCCCGTAATCTCGGCAGTCGGCTTGGTGTCCCAGCGCCAGGTTCGCCTCCACCGTATCCAGCCCTTGATCCTGTAAGGCATAGGCTTTGATCTTTTCAATCAGCCCAATGCCTCGGCCTTCCTGGGGCAGGTAGATCAAAGCGCCGGCCCCCTCCTGACTGATCATTTGCATTGCCAGATGCAACTGATCCCCGCAATCGCAGCGCAGCGAAGCCAACAAATCTCCGGTAAAGCAGGAAGAATGAAGGCGAACCAGAGGTGCTGACCGGCTGGCGGGGTCTCCTAGCACAATGGCCAACGGATGCTGGTTTTCGTATTTAACCCCGTAAGCAATGATCCGGCAGATGCCATATCGGGTCGGGAGCTGGGCCTCGGCCAGTCGATAGACCAGTTTCTCACTACGTCGGCGAAACCGGATGAGATCTTCGATGGTGATGATTTCCATGCCGAATTGGTCGGCCAATTGGTAGAGTTCTTCGCGGCTGGCCCGGTCTCCTTGGGCATTGAGGATTTCGCACAACACACCGGCAGGTCGCAGGCCAGCCAAGCGAGCTAGATCCACGGCAGCTTCAGTATGCCCGGCCCGGCGCAGCACACCGCCTTCCATGGCTCGAAGAGGATATACATGTCCAGGCCGAACGAATTCGTGCCGCTGACTTGTCGGATCTACCAGCCGACGAATCGTCCGAGCACGCTCCTCGGCTGTTATGCCAGTCCGACAACTGCGATGATCTACCGGTACGGTGAAATTGGTCCCCAACGGTGCGGTATTATGCTCGACAATCGGGGGTAGGTCCAAGCGTTCGCAGACCTCCGGCAGCACCGCCACACACAACAGGCCCCGTCCGTGGGTGATCATGAAGTTGACGATTTCCGGTGTAACCTTTTCGGCTGCACAAATAAAATCCCCCTCATTTTCCCGATTTTCATCGTCCATGACGATGACCACCTTGCCTTGGGCAATGGCGTCGATGGCCGCTTCGATGGGGGAGGGCTTCGTCCGCACCAGGCTTCTCCTACTTCGGAGGAGCTAATATGTCCCTCTTTATGGGGAATCCACAAAAACCTCGAAATCACAGATACTTAGTAATATTCTAAGCTCCTTTGGCCTCGAATGGTAGATAAAGCCCAAGAAGGGGAAAGCGGCCTTTGTTGACAGAAGCACGGTAGGCACTGGGGAGAGATTACCATGCGTTTGCATTGTCCCCACTGTGGAGCGGTGTTGGACGAGGGTTTTCTTGCCGCCCAAGGGGCGGAGTTCGACTGTCCGGAATGCGACCAGCCAGTTCGCCTTGAGGAGCTGCAGGCTGCCGACGCCACAGAGCAGCTCCGTGCTGGCCAACAGCCTTCTTACGCCGAGCAGCTCTGCGAAGCAGCAGAGCCGATTTCGGATACCCCGCCCCCTGGACGGTTGGAATGCGTCCAAAAAGATCGCCAATTGATCATCCTGATCCTGCCGGGCAGTAATCGGGTGGTTCGCAGTTTGGGTTGTATGGCGGTAGTTTGGCTTACTATGATAGCCGGCATGAGCATCATGATGATTCGGGTAGGGATGTTTGCGATGGGCTTTCCCTGGGAGGCATTGCCATTAGTAGCGATTTTTGCAGTGGTGTTTTGGGGTGCTGGTTTGGCGATGTTGTATTTTTGGCTTTTGGGCCGATTCGGAAAAACCTACGTGCTGGTAGAACCGGATCGAGTGGTGATCCGTCGGGTACTGTTTGGTCGAGAGCGTCTTCAGGAGTATCCGTTAGGCCCCAGTAGTCGGGCTGAGTTGGTCGAATCCTATCGTCAGAACAATCAACCGGTGTATAAAGTATCTATTAGTACACCTTCCGGAAAAGCGGCTTCCTTCGGCACCTTCCTTTCCGACGAAGAGAAGCACTGGCTAGTCGCCCGTATCAACCGCCATCTGGGCGCCCCAGTGCGAAGAGGTCCTCCTCATCGTCAAACCCTACGGCCCTCAAGAGAATAAATCGCTTTGCAGCCAAGGCCAAATCGCCTTCCTTCTAAGTTCGACTTTTGCCATCTTCGGCCTCCTGCCGAAAGAAGAAAGCTTTAACTGCTTGGAATTATTGGACTTGGGAAGTTGTGTGAATAAAAAGAGTAATCGGCGTCTGCACCGAAGGCTAACCAACTGGTCAAGCTAAAGGAACCTGTGTTGAATCCTGAACATACAAAGTACTTCAAAGTTTAGTGAACGGATTAATATTTAATTCTAACTCCTTAATTTGAAGATAAGAAGGAACCTCTACATAATTCAAAGGGGATATTTTTATACCATGTTGGCTTATCCCCTCCCACCCAATATCTAAAGGTGCTAGCATTGCTAGCGCTCCGGATGGTAGTGCTCGGATAGAAGGGCCGAACAGGGATGAATCAAAAGTTCCTCAAGTCGCTATATGCTCAGGATTTTGCAGAGGTTCCAATTTTTGTTCAGGCAACCCGAGTTTGAACTACTGAAGGAAAGCAAATGACAGAACTAGGCTCAGCGGGAGGCCTGTTAGTCTGCATTCTAACCTGCTGCGGGTTAAATCTCATTCCACATGCCGGGCAGCGGGGCTTCGTAGGTGCCATCTGGACCGGCTTTAATTGGCGGGGGCGTATCGAAGGTCATCTGGTCGATATTCGAGACCAGTTCAAAATTGGAGTTCATCGCTTGCTCCCAGGTTACCAATTGGCCGGTGTGGGCGGCCATTCGACCCATAAGCGTCGCCAGATTGGCCAGTCCCGCACGCCGGGCCTCGTTGTGCGGCTTATCTTCCCGAATGGCCCTCAAAAGCACCTTCCACTCTTCATGATAGGGGTTGCAGTCAGGCTTGTCGTACTGCCAAACGATCTGATCCGGCTCCATGCGCTGGCTTTTATAGATGCGAGGTTTCGGCGCCGCCAAACTCTCCATAATCACTGCAGACCCTTTGCTGCCATGTGCGTAGTCGGAATAGGTTTGCCAGCAATTGTGCATGTGCCGGGAGAAAGCAAACAACTTGGCACCATCGGCAAAGGTATATTCCACGCAGTAGTGATCAAACAGGTTACCTGCTTCGGGATAGCATCGGCCTCCCATAGCTTGGGCAGAGACCGGCCACATATCCTGCTTGACCCAGCAAGCTTGATCCACGTTATGACAATGCCAGTCGATAAAGAAGCCGCCGGTTACCCAGTTGAAACAAACCGGATGCTGGAGTTGGAAGGCAAGTTCATTGGCGCCAGGCGGCAACTTTGGACAATGTACCGGCCCATGCACCCGGTAAATCCGTAGCGTATGGACCTCGCCGATGGCGCCGTCCCAGATCCGTTTGACCACCTCTTGCCGGGCCGCCGAATGCCGCCACATAAACCCACAGCCCACCTTCAGCCCCTTCTTTTCTGACTCCTCTGCCGCCCGAAGCAACCGTCGGTTCCCGGGCGCATCCACAGCAAAGGATTTTTCCATAAATACATGCAGCCCCTTTTGCACCGCATATTCGAAATGCAGCGGCCGGAAGACCGACGAAGTGGTTAGAATGGCAATATCGCCGGGCTGGAGGCAATCCATGGCTTTCCGGTAGGCGTCGAAGCCCAAAAATTGTCGATCTGGCGGCACATCCACCTGCTCGGCAAAGGCATTCTTTAAGTTTTTATAACTGGTCTGGATTTTATGCTCGAAGATATCCGCCATAGCCACAAGTTTGATCGGCCCAGCTTCTAGAGCAGCGGCAGCAGCAAACGCATCCTGCACCGCTCCAGTCCCCCGAGGACCGCAACCAATCAGCGCCAGCTTGATGGTGGATTGTTCTGCTGCATGGCACTGGCGAGCCAGACCAGTTACCAAACCCGTCCCCCCTAATACGCCAGCCGCTTTTAAAAATCCTCGCCGTGAAATCCCACGGATTTCCGAAGCCTGGGGAAACTGTTTCCATCTACAGGATTGGTTGTCGGAAAAGGCTTTTCTGTTCACACATTGCTCCTTTTTACGTCAGTGGACTCAAATAACAACCTTTCTAAGCTACCGTACAGTCTCATCTTAAAGGAAACGCCTCCTCGGGTCAACTACTTGCCGGCACCTTATTGGTTGCCCAAATGGCGAATTTTTCCCGAAGAACTTTTCCCCAAATTCAGTCGCTTGCTATAGAATCCGGGACACAGTAAAAAGAAATTAATGTGACGGGTTTTTATTTTTTGGGAGGGCGATAAGGATGAACAAGCTTACTCGGCGGGCGTTTTTGGAACAGTCGATGATAGCGACGCTCCTTGCCATAGAGGCGACGGAGCGACGTTTGCGAGCGGAACAGGGCCGTCAAGCAAGCCCGGCCAAAGATCAACCAAGGCTCAGCCCAAATGAGCGGATTACTGTGGCCGTTATTGGGGTTCGGGGCCGGGGGGCTGACCATGCCCGCATCTTTGCCAGTCGAAAGGATTGCCAGGTGCTGTATTTATGTGATTGCGATCGGGCCGTTGGGCCGGCTTTAGCCGAGAAAATTACTCCCCGGCCAAAACTGGTCGAAGACATGCGGGAGATTTTCGAAGATCCCCGAGTGGATGTCGTTTCGATAGCTACGCCGGACCATTGGCACGCCTTGGCGGCGATTTGGGCCATGCAGAAGGGAAAAGATGTATATGTGGAAAAGCCAGTCAGTCACAACATCTGGGAAGGGCGGCGCATGGTTCAAGCCATGCAAAAATATCTGCGGATTTGCCAGGCAGGCACCCAGCACCGATCGACCGGTTCCGCGCAGGCAGCGGCCCAGTATATCCAAGAAGGCAAACTGGGCAAAATCGACTGGATTGTCAGTTTTATGTACAGGCCCCGCAGCCCTATTGGACCACCCGGTGATTATCCCATTCCGGAAACGGTCAACTATGATCTTTGGTGCGGCCCGGCCCCGATGCAGCGCCCCTTAAGACGTAAGAATTTTCACTATGATTGGCACTGGTTTTGGGACTACGGCAACGGCGAGCTTGGCAATAACGGCATCCATGCGGTGGACTTAGCTCGGAAGATCACTGGGCTGCAAGGGTTGGGCCAATCGGTGCTGACAATCGGCGCCCGCCATTTCCAAGATGCCGGTGAAACGCCCAACTCCCAATTGGTCATCCACGATTTTGGTCAGATCACCTTAGTTCAGGAGATACGGAATCTTCCAAGCGACCAGCCCCCGCTGGGAGCGGTAGTTTTAATACGGGGAGAAGCAGGATATTTGGTGGCCACCTGGAATACGGCTGCTGTTTTTGATCGGGAGGGTAAACTGGTCGAAAAACTCCAGGGCAAAGGCGAAGATCATTTCGCCAATTTCCTGCGGGCGGTTTGGAGCCGAAATCCTGCCGACCTAAGCGCCCCGATTCTCGAAGGACATATTTCCACCTCACTAACGCATCTGGGGAAGATTTCCTATCGGCTTTCGCAGCCAGCCTCCAACGCCGAAATCCGAAAGGCCTTGGAAAAGCTGCCTCATGCCGAGGATGTTTTGGTCCGATGGGAAAGCCTCCGGCAGCATTTGGAAAGCCATGTGGCCAACGAGGCCAAGATCGGCATGAAGATTTGGCCGCTTCGCTTGGGCCCAGTTTTGAAAGTGGACTCCGAGAAAGAAACCTTTATCGATGCTCCGACGGAGGCCACCGCCCTGCTCCGCCGCCAATACCGGCCGCCCTATGTCGTACCTGAGGAAGTGTAGTTTTTAAGGTATCTAGCAGAAAGAGTTTCCGGTGGCATAGGCCTGTCCGGCAGAAGAGTTCAGCTGATTTCCCCCAGGAGAACTTTTGTTTTGCATGGGGCTTGAAATGGAGCATCCGATGCTTGGGTTTTTGCAAGAGCGGGAGCGGTTTATTCCAGTGCATGTGCCGACGTTATTGGAGCGGATCCTGGCGGACACTCGCTTATCGGCCCAGGAGCGGCAACAATTGGCCGCCGTTGCCCAGATGCTCCAGGCCCGCATCCATTTTGAATTCCTAGAGGAAGGCGAACGGGTCAAAGCCCTCTATGATCCTTTCAATCCGGATCGAGATACGTTACCGCTGCATCCGAGGCCAGAATCCGCTCCAACCTACCCATGGGGGGCCACCGGATGGGCAGATTCGGCAAAACAGTCAGACCGATCCTTTGAGTCTTCTCCCCCATTGCCAGCGGCAGCATGTCAAGATCCAGATGCCCAGTTCCGCCAGCTTCGAGAGGGCATCGAATTTTTCCTGAATAAAAGTAACTATACAAAGCTTACTCCGGAGCAGTTGGCCGCCTGTATGCAGTCGAAAAGCCGATGGGGCTTGGCCGTCAAAATCGACCCCAGCCAATATCAAGAAATCGACGTGTATTATCGAGGAGTGCGACAGGAGATGCGCACGGAATGCTCCTGGCGCACGCTTTGGCGTCCCCTGGAGGTGCCGGTGTGGGTATTTGCACGAGTAGCGGTGCTGGTACGTCAAACCGGCCGCCAGTATGGGGATCGGGTCCTACTGAAGTTGTTTAAGGACGTGGTGATTGAGGATCTGAAAATGACTTGGCCGAATCTGCGGATCCTCATGCGGCCGATGGATCGGCTGATGCTTGCGGTCAGCGCTGTGGGCGGCATCTTCGCCCCGTTATGGAAGCTGCTAGTGGCAGTAACGCTTTCGCCGTATGTAGTGGCCACTGTGGTCTTCGGCTGCCTGAGCGCCATGGTGCGAGCCATCTGGAACTTCATATCATGTAAAGATAAATATGTGAAAACTCTTACCCATAACCTCTATTATCAGAATCTTGCGAATAACTTAAGTGCTTTGGCACGATTGATCGACACAGCCGAAGCCGAGGAGGTCAAAGAAGCCCTCTTGGCCTATTATCTGCTCTATACGGAGCGGGATCAGGATTATACGGCCGAGCAGTTGGACCGCCGGATCGAGCGGTGGTTGGCCGAAGAGTTTTCTTTACCTAGAGTGGATTTTGAAATTGAGGATGCTTTGGGGAAATTGGCGGCCAAAGAGTTGGCGGTGGGTCGACCGGCCGATGGCCAAGCAGCTAGTCCAGCTCCTGCCAGTTTCTGCCAACCATCAGCTCCAGCAACACTCGAGGCAGCCGAAGGCAGGCAAAGCACCCTGACCGGACAAAAACCCATGATCTGGAAGGTGTATGATTTGCCCAGTGCGTTACGACGGCTAGACCGATGGTGGGACCAGCGATTCCCGTATCATGTGCCCTCGGCATCAGAGCCGATGGACCGATTGGCCGATGCCCATTGGCCACCTCGACAACTCGAATGCCAAGCCCGGTAACTTGCTTGTGTTGTTAGCTGAGTAGGCTTGTTAACTAAATAGGAGAAAAGAGGACGCAAACATCCGAGCCTAATGGCGGTTTGGTCTTTGGCTTTGCCGAAACCCAGGGGGTCAGTTTAGGAAAAACACTCACGAAACGAATCTGGTAACAGTCCAGCCGAAGCAAGAAGTCGCTTTGCTTATCCCTTCGGAAGCAGGGCTGCGGTGCATTCCAACACTGGGCATCCTGCTTGGGCGGGAACAAGGTTGGGTTGCCGTTTGTGTGGCAACATGCCCGGATTCCCGCTTGTCCGGCAAGTAAGTATGTAACCTTCTGGAC
>JANXAQ010000197.1 GCA_025062105.1 Thermoguttaceae bacterium | reverse complement strand
CACCGCTGTGGTTATGGGGATATTAAGCACTTGGGGCGTTTGCTCGGCAATAGGTGACCAACTCCGGTTTGAAGAGCAGGCGTTGGCGGATCTAGTCAAGCAGGTGCCGGGGATTTTACAGACGTTTGAGCCGAAGACGAGGTGGTTTGGCGCAGGGATTGGGATCTGCCAGGATTAGAAACAAATGTATTCTTTGGCTGTTGGCTACGCCACTGCCGATAAAAACAATCCGTTTCATAAGGACCCTAAGCTGCTGGAGTGATCATCAACGCTGGCGAGGCCTTGGTAGGAGATATGAACTCCGAAGGCCAGTAGGCCGCTTCCGCTGCGATTCAGTTACCGTGCCGCCGACCGGGGCCTTGCTCTGGCCGCTGCTATCATATAACCCCTACCGTGCCGACGGCCGAGCCACCTTAGAAGAAGCCCACAGGTGCTCCGCTTCCGATTGCTTCCGGAACACCAGAACTGCTCGGTGCTGTTGGAAGTCCTGAGGTTCCGAACGCAAAATAACCCCTACATAGTAGTTCTGCCGAATAGCGTAATACTGCGATTTTCGTCTCGCCTGCTATGCAGATGAAAGAGGTAGCTGGGTGGCTAAACCTGAAAAAACGGTGACCAGACACCCACATTCTCAGGAAGTTTCTTCACACGGCAGAAGTATTATACCTCGACCTATTTTCGAACGCAAAATATAATCACTGATACATCACTTCTGTGCTCATGGAGAGCTTTTGGATTCCTTGCTATGTTCGATGCCCTCAGAAGGTCCACTGCTCCGATGTTACACGGACTCCCATGGTGCTGCCTTTCCCGCAAGAAAAATCAGGACAGAACCGAGTCCAGCCAGATGGATTTCTCTAGACGGCAGTGGCTGGCAGGAGCAATGCAATTGGGGGCCTGGACGGCTATACAAAGTGCCATACCACCTTTCCCTCCCTTGCGTGCCGAAACAGACTCTTCGCCAGTCGTTTTTCCTCAGCCCGCTCCTGGTATCGAAATCTGGGATGCCCATGTGCATCTAGGCGGGGGCAATCTCCAAGGCACTATTGGCGAGCGCGTTCGGTTACTTTTAAAGTACGCCGATCGGATGGGCATTCGTCGGCTGATCTTGTGCATGGGACCGAAGTTTGAGGCGGATCCTAGCCCGGAACAGCTTCGGGAACAAAACAATGCGGTCCTAGAGGCCCTGCAGGTGGCGCCCGATCGGCTGTTGAGTTTTGTCTATTTGAATCCGAAACATTTGGAGGCAAGCCTGCAGGAAATCGAGCGCTGTGTGGTCCATGGGCCGATGGTGGGCATTAAGCTCTGGATTGCCATCAGGTGCTCTGAGCCTCCTTTGGACCCCCTAATGCGGCGGGCCGAGGAGCTTCGGTTGCCGGTGCTGCAGCATACGTTTTTCCGACAGGGAGGCAATTTGCCCGGAGAATCCAGCCCAGAGGATCTAGTCCAACTAGCTGCCCGTCATCCAAAGGTAAAGTTTATCTGTGCCCATACTGGCGCTGATTGGGAGCGCGGTATACGCGCCGTCCGCCCCCAGAAAAATATTTGGATCGACATCTCCGGATCTGATCCTACCTCTGGGTTTGTAGAAATGGCTACACGAGAACTTGGCTCAGACCGCATCATCTTCGGTACGGATGCTCCGATTCGAAGCTTCGCCTCCCAATTGGCGAAGGTTCTCGCAGCCCGTTTGACTCCAGAAGCCCAAAAGGCCATCTTCCGAGACAATATTGGCCGACTCCTTGAACCGATCCTGGCTCGTAAGCTGGCCCCCTCTCCTGCTTCTTCTTGACCACATCCATTCCCATATGCCATTCCTCTTTATTACCCGCCCTTCCTAGGATGTGTTACTGTCAAAGAAAGGTTTTCTTATGATCATTGATACTAATGCTTACTTAGGTCAATGGCCGTTCCGGCGAACGCCCTGCGATGAACTGAACCAACTTCTGGAAGTGTATAAACGATATGGCATTTCGGAAGCATGGGTGGGAAGCCTGGAGGGCTTGTTTCACCGGGACATGGGCGGTGTCAACTACCGTTTATACCAAACCTGTCAGACTGTGAAAGAGGTTCGACTGGTACCGTTTGGATCGGTCAACCCTCGATTGCCCGATTGGAAGGAAGACCTTCGCCGATGTGCAGAGGAGTATAAAATGCCTGGCATCCGGCTGCATCCGAACTACCACCGCTACCAGTTAGATGAGCCGATATTTCAGGAACTGTTGGAGTTGGCAGCGCAGTATCGCCTTTTGCTCCAGTTAGTCGTCCGGATGGAGGATGTCCGGGTGCAGGACGCACGGTTTACGGTACCGGATGTGGACTTACAACCGTTGCCCGAGCTGCTGGAAACCCGGCCGGAAATAAAAATGATGATTTTAAACGGATTTTTACATAGCACTCAGCCCCTCCTGCCCCGACTGCTCAACACCGGCCGGGTTTGGCTGGAAATTGCCACATTGGAAGGTCTGGCTGGCTTGGAACACATCCTACACCGCATATCTGCTAATCGGATTATGTTTGGCTCCCATGTGCCGCTATTTTCTCTAGAGTCGGCCCTGTTGAAGCTTCAGGAAGCCGAACTGACAACCGACATCCGAGAGACCATCTGCTGGCAAAATGCCCGGCACTTGCTTGGCCGGTCCCAATAGCCTGGTATGCTTGCCTTAATGGCCTCCAAACAGGCTATCGGCAAAGACCGCTTTATTGCGAAATATTGATCCTGTGCATTCCCAAAATCCCCTTAGGCTGTGCGAATAGACGGGCGTTAGGCCCAAAAGATAGTAGGTCTGCCGGCGACATTTTTTGTCGGACACACCGAGTCAAGCAATCAACCAAAACCAAAATAATGGATAATAGAACATCAATTGAAGGAACCGCTTGCGATGCTCGGGTGGGAACAACTTTCGGCTCCAGCCGTTGCAAGAAGGGTGCTGGGAGATACCAGGTTTGTGTCTACCTGGCTCTGTTGAATCCTTTTCGGTCGGAGTCCTAAACCCACCAAAACTGAACCAAAACCGACCAGTATGGGCAATACCTCCCAAGACTGCGGACAACCTTTCAACAGAGCCTGTCTGCCTCAAAAGGAATTTTTAGAGAGTGTCCTGCGATGAAAGTTTAGCGTTTTCCGAGGGGCTTTTGGGGAGGACCGGTCTGTTTCGGTACTTTTTGTAGGAGGGGAGGCTATTGAGCCAGTCCGACCGTGGCGAACATTCCTGAAGTTCATTTCCAACTTCTAAACCCTGGCGGAAGACATTTCCAAGATGACGCCTCTAACCTATGGCCTTCCCACAGGGTAGGCTGCTAGGTGTCCGAGAGGACCTGGCTGGCAGGCGGGAAAGCCAACTCGGTCCCAGACCAAGTTAACTCCCCATAAAGAGGGACTTTTCAGAAAGGCCAATCTGCTTGGAAAACCTCGGTTAAGCGTTTTGGGATTAAAGAGCCTGCTAGATAGTTCGCTGTTTGGAAGCAGGAAAATGCTTTTTGGATAGGTTCTTAGCTTGACTTTTACCATTTTTGGACTCCTGCCCCACAGGGAAGAATCTAACTCCCTGAAATTATTGGAGTTAGGAAATTGTGTGGACAAAAGAGGGGTTCCTGGTAACAGGGGGAGACAAACCAAGTTAGGGAAAATAGCAAAAGTCGAGCTTAGAAACTATAGCGGATCTAGAAGGAGCGTAAAATCTGAACATATAGCGGATTATATGAACATTTATTTAATTCGGTAGGTATTTGCCCATTCCCTCCAAACACCTACATCAGGGAGGTTGCAGCAGTGCTACTAACCTACCCCCTTCCTCAGCTGAACTCTTTCGGACATTCTACCTTGTTGTAGGAAGGGTTTTTAGGCACAATGGCGGGAGGATAGGATGTGCTTGTCGCCTAGGTAGGCTCCCTGGGGGTGACGCCATCCACCAGACGAGGGTGGGGCAATTGCCTCCACATTCAAGGGGGGTGGAAAGAGAATTTGCCTGCCCAATACAGGGGGAGGGATGTGCGGGTGAAGTATAGCTCGACCTTTGCCATTTTTCCTAACTTGGTTTGCCTCCAAGAGTTAGGAGGAAGCCTCTGTTTGTCCACACGTTTTCCTAACTCCAATAGTTTCAAGGAGTTAGGACTTTCCCCTTCGACAGGAGAGCGAAAATGGCAAAAGTCGAGTATAGGAACCTCTGCAAAATCCTGTACATATAGTGGGCTTTGTGAACTTTTGATTCGATAGGGATTGGGCCGCCCCATTCCCTGACCTACTATATGTAGGTTGCTAGCAGTGCTAGCAACCCTATAAATGGGGTTAGAGAGCAAGGGTATCCAAATGGTGTAAAAATATCTCCTTTAAATGACGCACAGGTCCTGGTAGGGAGAGAAGGTATTCTGTAGCCCACAGGATTGGCTTTGGGAATCCAGGCACTGTAGGAGGAAGGATGTCCCGGTTTATTATCGAATTGGCCAAGCCCTCCGATGATGTGGCCTTGCAGCAACTAGGGCTGGAACCGATCCGAGCAAGCTCGGTGGTAGTGTCGTTTCGGCATCATCCGAGTTTTTTTCAGAGTGTGCGGGTACAAGGCCCGATCACCCAGATTGGTGTAGCCCGAGATACTCAGACAGGGGAAATAGTCGGATGGGGCATTCGGTCGATTCGCCCAGCTTACATCAATGGTCGAGCCGCTAATTTAGGCTATTTGGGAGGCTTATGGCTGCACCCAGCCGTGCGGAGTGGAACGCTGTTGGCGCGGATGTTCCAAAGCTTTTACCAACTCCATCGGGATCGGCAGACCCAGCTTTATCTAACCACGATTCCCGAACAGGCCTACGAAATCCGACAACTTTTTACCAGCGGCCGAGCAGCTCTGCCCCATTATGATGACCTAGGGCGCTATTATGCCCTTGGCATCCGAACCCCTACTAGCAAAACTTGGCCGGGCAGTACCCTCGAAGTCATCCAAGCCGATTCCACACACCTTCAGCAGATCGAACAGACTCTTAGTCAACAAGGCAGCCGTCGGCAGTTTTTCCCCTGTTTTATTGCCAATGACTTGCTCAGTGGGCTGCCGCATCTGCGAGATCTTCGGCCCAGGGATTTTTACTTGGCTATAGAGCGAGGTCACGTGGTTGGCATAGCCGCTTTGTGGAACCAATCCGCCTTCCGCCAATTGATCCTGGAAGGGTATCGGGGATGGCGAAGATTGCTCCAGGGGCTGGGGCAACGCGTACGGAAATTTTTGGGAAAGCCGCCGGAATACCAGCCCGGTCAACAGATCCCCTACCGGTTCTTAAGTTTTTTGGCCGTCCAAGACGATCGGCGGGATGTAGTTCGGGCACTGGTAGGGAGCTTATGCCAGCAAGCCTCTGAAGCTGGGGCTAAGGCCGTTCTAATAGGTTTGCATGAAAAAGACCCTTTGCTGACCGCCCTGTGGCAATTTCGACCCTACGTGCATTGCCGACGACTGTATTTGGTCTATTGGGAAGACGGCATCCAATTCCGCCACTCGCTCGAAGAGATGGTCCCATATGTCGAACTGGCTACCTTGTAAAGGGTGCGGCTGAAATCCTGTGGGTTAATTGGGCAAGATAGACAATAAAGGCAAAACAAGCCTCACCCCCCGGAAAGCCACCTTTGTCCAGAACCTACCCATTTTACTTCCAGATATAGAGCCCTAAACTCCTTCCAGAGACTCATACCCCCTGGAATCTGGAATCCGGAGCTTTTTGCTTCTGGAGATGCCTGTGGGAGGGCCGGTTCGATGGGCCTGGGGATTATCTATGTTCCCCAAATCCCCTAAACTGACCACAAAAAATCAGCCGCACCCCTTGTAAAGCTCCTTTAAATGGTCCTTTGAAGGGTTTCCATTATCCCGCACATAGTGACAATAGTGAAAATTGGTATGCTTTTTACCTAATAGGTCCTGCACGCCCACCCGGAGCTTTGGTGGCTTCGACTATCCCCGGTACTTTCTGAAAAATTACTCTTTAGAGCCAGAGCCCATTAAGCCAACCCAACCGGATTGCGCATTCCTGGAAACATTTCCAACTTCAAAGCCCTGCTGAGGACTTTTCGAAACCTCAGCATCATCCGATGGAGATATTTTTATACCATTTTGGCTTCCTTTGCCTCTGAGCCAAATATAACTAGCACTGGTAGCACCCTACATAGAGGAGGTGTTTTGGTAGGGCAGCTAACGCCTATCGAATCAAAAATTCATAAAGTTCACTATATGTTCAAAATCTTCCAGGAGTCCTTTTCCAAAATAACTCTTCGAATCTGAGGTCTTCCAACAGGTTAGGCTGTTAAGCACCTCAAAGGGCCTGTCTGGCAATCGCTGAAGCTAAGTTCCTCCCAGACCAACTTAACCTCCATAAAAAGGGCCTTTTCAGAAAGTAAGTCCAATTATCCGACAGCGAAAATGAGAAGGTGGACAAACTATTAAGTTTTGAATAGCGGGAACTATTCAGCCGAATAGGGTAGCCAGAATTTAGAGAAACAGAGGAAAATAGAGGAGGAACCTCTGCATAATTGGAAAGGTATATTTTTATACCATTTTGGCTGGTCTTCTCTCTAATACAACAAATAGGGCTGCTAGCATTGCTAGCAGCCAATAGATAGTAGATTTCCGGATAGGAGAATCAACCGGCTAGAGAGTCAAAAGTTCACAAAGTTCACTATATGTTCAGGATTTTGCAGAGGTTCCAGAAAACTTTCAAAAGTACCAACGTTTTCCAGATTGCCCAACTTTTTCCTAAAAAGCCTATTGCCTCCAAAGGGTGGATTCCGATCCTGTTTACTCCACTCGGCTGAAGTATTCCCGGAATTTGGATTCCCGGTTGCGGGGGAACAAGCCTGGAATGCCGGTTACCAGGCATTGACAATAGGGGGTACCTTCTAAAGCAACGATAAATTCCCCATGCCTTTTGACTGAAGTGTTAAGCGGCGGCCCGGGCAGGCTTTTTCTCCAATAGGAGATTGATGGTGCGGAGCATTCGGCCCTGGTCGTCGTAGAATTGCAAGATCCCCACTTCTACCAGCCACATTGCCATCAGGTTCCCCGCCCGGTAAGAGCGGGCCAGATACCGGCCCTCTTGCAAAAGAATAGTCTCAGTCAGCTCCTCTAGCTCCCCTTCCGATAGGCCAAGCAGTTGAAAAGTGTGTTCTACAATCTCTCGAACTTCCCAAGCCGGTGGGCTGAGCCTCATAATCTTGCAACCTCCTGTCGCCTAAAAACATCCTACCAAAAGCGATCTGAAATTTACCTAAAACTCGGCTAATAAAAAAGAGGAAAAAAAGAGGATGGGTTTACCTAAGGCAAGACCTCTTATGCACCGCCTGAAGACATCTCGGCTTTCTCTCTTAAGGAAAACTTTCAGCCGTGAGAAGCCTACCTTTGCGCACCGGGCGAACTGACCGGCTCAAGAGCCAGAGCATGGCCCTTTGCACGATTGATATTACGGGCTCCAAGACCTTGTGGCGGTAGGTATTTCGACCTCGCTATTCATTTCAGCTGAATAGTGAGTGATGACGGGATCCTCTCCTTTCTGGGCTCACGGTTCTTTTGGGATAGATTTGCCCTCCTAATCGGAGAAAATGATTCCCCACATAGGGGGATGAACTTCAAAAGATGCTAACTGTTACTTTGAGAAATGGCACCAGTTAGGAAAGCTGATTTGGGAATCAGGAAGCAGTTGATTTCGGAAAATATTTTGCATATATTTCCTATTTTATCCATTCTGTGTTGTTCAGCGATCTTTCGAGATTTGCCTAACATCCCCAAACACTTCTTTTTCACTTGTGTCTAGCATTGAGTCCTTCCGGGAGATATGTCGTCGAAGCCGACGGGGATGCCGGCGAGGTGGTACCACCACGTTGATCCGGTTATTTCCACTTACCTAGTCCCCCTTCCACCCTCTAGCTGTATACTCATTGGAAGGCCTCAGGGCCATCCAAGCCTCCTACTCCGGCTGGACGGGGAGCAACGGGCTTTGGAATCGGTGGGCCAAATAGATTTTGAGGAATTTTGGAAATGCTCTTTAGAGCCAATTGGTTGCTCTTTAACATAACTTTTTATGTGTATTGTCCATATTGCCCATTTTGACGGACGACACTCCCCAAATTTTCCATTTGTGAACAGCGAGCTCCCCGCATGGCGAGAATGGAAAAAAATAAAACCCTCTACTCCATTTTCGACCGAAGAAGTCCTTCGTTTGTCTCTATTCTGGAGTTTTACCAATTTTGGTAACGCTTCCCCCGGGTAGAGTAACAACACGGGGGCCATCATTTGGAGAAAATGAGTAAATTAGGAAAAGAAAAATGGGAAATTTGGGAAACGTAGGTAATTTCATGAAACTTTTCCTCAGTTCCTCCACATTCATAAATACTCCGTTTGGCTGATAGTTTCCTAAAGGGGTTTTTCCCATTTCTCCAACCCAACAACCTCTCACCTCCGTAATAAAAAGAGGCGAGGTGTGCCCAGGATGCATACCTTTGGTTGATAAGCCCATCGGTAAACAAACCTGAGTTTCTTGGAAGGAAACGGTGAGACAGTTAAGTTGTTAGAATCGGTGAAGTCTTTTTAACCGGTATAATCGGACGCTAGGGAGGCAAAAAGCCGGTGAAGCCATCCCGGAGATTATAGGGACGAATTTGACAAACGTATCTTGGGATGGATATAATACAAGCAAAATTTGTGCCTTTCCCTCTCCCTCTTTTGAGGGGCATATGGTAAAGGACCCCTCTCATGTTAGTGATTACCCGGAGGCCCTCGGAGTCAATTATCATCCGCGACGATATCATTATCACCGTGGTCTCTATCCGGGGAGACAAGGTCCGGCTAGGCATTGAAGCCCCGAAGGATGTCACGGTGCATCGCAAAGAGGTTTACGAAATGATTCGTCGCTCCTCCGAAAAGCCGGCATAGGACTGCTGCCGCTTGTCCAAAAGTATTTTCCCGAAAGGCAGTTGCTCTGTTGGCCGGGAGGATAAGGGATTATACTTTTGTATCACTTCCTGTGAATAGCGGGGATAGTTTTTTTGTATTGTGCTACATTTCATTTCCGCTCTAGCGTCCATGTAGGCCTGTGCCCGCGAAAGCAGGAATCGAGATTATTTCCGGGGTTTTGCCACCCAAATCCCTGCTTTGGCGGGGAGGGGAAGGCTGCTTCACAGTTCGGCAGAGGTGTTGCTTACTCTCTTGGACAATTTTTTCTGTCAAGAGAGGGAGGTGATTTATTGGCAATTTTTACTAAAAAGTCCATCCTTTCTGCACCGGAGCAGTAGCAGGACGGCTTAAATCAGCTCCGTGGTTTCAGACTGTTGGTAGTTCCTAAAATGCCTTTTTTGCTTGTCCCCAATTATCCCTCAAATTTGGGAAGGATTCTTTTTCCATAACATCTTTAGTCATAGGTGCCAACTGAAGTCAACTTTTGGGATTTCTGGTTTTATCCTGATAGAAGGCTGTGCTACCCGCGGTGAACTATTGGACTTACAGGCTGTCCGAGAAAGCTTTTCTATGATGAAAGGAATTTTCCACGCCCCAATTCCCCAGAATCCTCAAAATTGCTGTTTTTAAGGAGTCTAAAGGATAGAAGCCGGTCGGCCAAAACCCATTGGAAACAGTCAACTCCCCATGTTAGGACAGCCTCTTAGAAACTCGACTTTTGCCATTTTCCCTACGTCCTTTTGTTTCCAGTAGTTACTACGAGACTTCCTTTTGTTCACATAATTTCCAGGTCCCTTATTTCCAAGGAGTTAGAGTTTTTCCCTTCCAGGACAAGGCCAAAAATGGCAAAAGTCGAGTTAGAAAATTGGTTGCGCAAAAGGCAGTTTCGTCGTAACTCCTGGAGCCAACCAAGTTAGGGAAACTGGAAAATGTCCAGATCATAACTACTGGAAATAAAAGCAGGTGGCAAAATAGAGTAACACTTCCCCTGAAGAAAGTGGCTTATTTTTTCCCCCTGCTGCCCTGAGGCCAAGGTCAGGGCGAAGATTTAAAACATCCAAAGGGGTTGTCGAAACCGTTTCCGGTCGGAGTCCTGATTCACCAAAACGGCACTAAAACCGACGAGCATGGGCAAAACCTCCCCAGAGTGCGGACAACCTTTCAACAGAGCCAACCTCCAACAAAATGAAAATCTAGACGGCTCTGCGCTGCTCAGTGCCCCTTTGGCCGATGGTAAGAAAACAGATTTTCAGAACTTCTCCCCTTTCGCCTCCGAGGCAGAGGGGCAGGTGGCAAGGTACAACCACCGGGGAGGAAAGCACCAGCGCAAAAAGCAGACAGGCACTTCGAGATTTTCACAGGTAGTGGCTTCTGGCTTCGGTCTAAGTCTTCTGCGTCCACGGCTCTTGCAGCCGGCTAGCTTTCGGCCATGTCGGCCTTGAGACTGCACAGCAGCGAGATTTTTTTCCTCGGCGGAAACGGACCAAATGGCAAAACTAGGCTTCTGAGGATGCAACGACTACTAGCCCCTACCTTTGGTGGAACTGTTAGCCGATTAGTAACTCCCAGAAAATATAGCAGATCTTTACTCTCATGAACTCCAAACCAATTACACCTTCGGATGTATTGGAAGCTCTTCGGGATTATTTAGATCCGGAATTAGGGCGGAGTATTGTGTCGTTGGGGCAGGTTCGACAGATCCGGGTAGATGCTGGCAGCCTTTCGGTGTCGGTGGGGTTGACCAGTTTTGCGGCTCCGTTGTGGGAAGAGATCCGCCTGGAGCTAACAGAGAGGCTTCGGAAGGCGTTTCCTCAGCTTCCAGAGGTGAAGGTAGTTATAGAGGCATGGGATCGGCCGCCGGAGAAGCTTGGCTTGGTGGGGATATCGGCCAAGGGGGTGGTGGCAGTGGGTTCGGGCAAAGGCGGCGTGGGCAAAAGTACTGTTGCCGTTCTGTTGGCTCAAGGACTTGCCAAGGCCGGTTGCCGGGTGGGGCTGCTGGATGCCGATCTGTATGGCCCCTCTATTCCTCATCTTTTGGGCCTTCACCAGCAGCCAACGGTATCCAACGATCGGCTCCAACCGATTTGGGCTGATGGCATTGCCGTGATGTCCATCGGTCTTTTTGTCCCCGCAGGAGAAGCGATTTTATGGCGTGGGCCGATGCTTCATAATGCCATCCGCCAATTTCTTCAGGATACCGACTGGGGGCCGTTGGATTATCTGATCGTTGACATGCCGCCGGGCACTGGAGACGTGGCATTGAGTCTGTCGCAGCTGCTTCCGTTGACCGAAGTAGTGGTCGTCTGCACCCCACAAGATGTAGCTCTCCTGGATGCAACCAAAGCGATCACCATGTTCCGCAAACTCCAGATCGAATTGCTTGGGATGGTGGAAAACATGAGTTATTTTATCTGTCCGGGGTGCGGAATGCGGCATGAAATTTTTGGCAGCGGAGGGGCAAAACGCCGAGCCGAACAGCTCAACGTCCCCTTTCTGGGTCAAATTCCACTGAATGTGGACCTGCGGATTCAGTGCGACCAAGGGCGTCTAGCCAACGTTTGGCAGGATCCGGTCCTAGCCAGTTGCCTCCAGAGCATCTGCCACCAGTTGGTCCGCCAAGCCGTTAGTCTCCGCCGACAAAAAGCCCGTGAAGTTCAACTGCCGGTTCTATAACCGCGCAATGGTATTTTGCCGGCCACCTTGCTCAGCAGAAACACTGCAGCCCAATCGAATGGACTATTGGTGCTTCTGCCAAATCCCCAACATTCCCTGAACGATACGAACATTTAGCTTGACTTTGGGAACCTTTGCATAACTGGAGAAAGATATTTTTCCGGGATTGACCCAATATACTGGGTTGCTAGTACTTCTTGCACCCTACATGTAGTAGCTATTTAGATGGCGGCAGCTAAAGCCTATCGAATCAAAAGTTCATAGATTTCACTACAAAAACCTCTGCTTCATTCAAAGAGGATATTTTTATACCATGTTGGCTTACCTTCCCTCTAATCCAATATATACGGTTGCTGGTATTACTAGTACCCAATAGATAAAAGTAGGTATTCGGGTAGGAGAACCCAGCGACGACAGAATCAAAAGTTCCTGAAGTTCACTATCACTCTATGTTCAGGATTTTGCAGAGGCTCCTATATGTTCAGGATTATGCACAGGTTCTTTTAGCTCGACTTTTGCCATTTTGGGCCTCGGCTTTGAAGGAAAATCTCTAACTCCCTGTAACTGTTAGAGTTAGGCAAATTGGGTGGGCAAAAGGAGGTTTCATCCTAACTATCATAAGCAAACCAAGTTAAGAAAAATGGCAAAAGTCGAGTTTACAGGTTCTACCTCCTCTGGGGGCCGGCGGCCAAAGGATTAAGAGCCAGCAATACAACCCAGCACCCGGACGCCTACTTGCTGAAGCTGCTGAACAGCGTTTTGGATTAAACGTTTGGGCGTGCGTCCTAACTGGATGACCAGATACAGCCCATCGCAGTCGGACTGCAGAATGTGCTGGGCAGGATGAGGGTAACAGCCAGCGTCGATGAGAATCAATCGGTAATGTTTACGAAGTTGGCCCATCATATGTTTCCAGCTGGTTTCGGAAATAGCCGACCAGTCTAATTCCCCTGCTGGGCTACCGCCTAGGAGAAAAAGTTGGCCTAATGTGCTTTTACGTACTGCCTCATACAGAGGAACTTGGCCCAGCAGCAGATCCTTCAGACGGTATCGACACCAGAGGCCAAAGCACTCAGCTAGTTCCGGACCCTCCGCTCGGGCATCAAGGGCTAAAATGGGTTCCGGCACTGCTTCGCCTAAAACGGCCGCCAACGGAGCTACAGTCACACTAGAAACCGGTTCCCCCGCAAATCCCATAAACATAAAAACGGTACTTGGCCCTTCGGAGGCTTGCTCTAGAATCTGAGCGGCCATTTGACAATAAGCGGGCTGTCGGCCGGGTAAAATCCGTTGTCGCAGTCGTTCAATGACCGGCCGGAAATCTGCAGACGTCCGTGGCATCCTCCCTCCAGCCAGCTCGGCCGAATTCCCCGCCTCCAATCCTTCAGAAGCTCTCTTAATTGCACAAGCTTCCTGGCTCCAAGGACTGGTAGTGCCCGTGTGCTTCGGCTCCGAGAGTGTCGTTTGCTGCTGCAGAGCAGAATCCGGTAATGCCAAGGTTGGAGCTGCGGCGTTTTCCTGCGCCAGATGCTGGGCCTGCTGGCTGGTAGCTACTCGTTGTAAGGCTTTTAGTAACCGACTCATGCGGATCAAAACACTCAGTGGGTTTGTTTGCCCCAAGGGATTTTGGGGAGGAATCAATGAATAAATATTTCGTTTCCGGTGAGTTTCTAGACTGCCTAAGCCTGTGGTCGCATCGGTTAGCTACTTCAACCCCGCCGCAATCGGGCAAAAAGCCGACGATACTCATGGCGAGCTACCGGGATTACAGTAGACTTTGGATCATGGATCGGCTCGTCCAGAATTTCTTCCTCGATGACAATCAGCGGCGGTTCCTGAGGCCTAGAAGTAGCAGGCTGATTCCGCCCGCCACTGCCGGAGGGAAAAGCTGCTTGAGGCAGGCTGCATCCGTTTCCGGAAGAGGCTAGCTCTTGGGCCAGACTTGGTTCGGGCGGTTTCGCAGCCGGACTAACCGATCCAGGCATGCTCGATTGGTTGCCTGCCGGGCAGTTGCCCGCAAATGGAGAGTTCGGAGCCCGCTTTGAGGAGGCCGTCGGTTCTTTCTGGCCCCACCCCAGTGCCGACCAGGGCCTTTGGCCTTCCATGTCCAAGTGCAAATAGGGATCTTCGATCCACTGCTCTTCCAAAAACGGTTCAACAAACGGATCCATTTCCATCCTGGAAACCTCCCCACAGCAGCTCGACAACTTAGACCGCTCAAAAACCACCTCCACTTCTGGATCTTGAGCTAACCGTCGCTCTGATCTATACTGAAGTATATCCCCAGTTTGGGGAAACATAAGCTGCTGTTGTTCGCTTTGGACTGAGGGTGGTGCGCTCAGGGCTGTTTTTACCTCTGGACCGGCTATTGGGGAAATCCGACATGCCGTCGCTGTGGCCGGCTGCTGGCTTTCCGAAATGGAAATGCTTTGGGAAAGGCTGGCATTCCTGAATGCGCCTGTGTCTGGCGGCGTTTGGCTGCGGTCTTCCCCCTGGATAGGCACCAAATCTGGTAGGCCCGGGTTGCCACCAGATGGAGGATGGGTGTCAAAACGGCCCACAACCGCCTCCATGGACCTGGTATGGTTGCTTGGAGCCGAAGTCTGGGGTTCAAACTCCCCCAAACCCTCTTGTCTGGAGGTGGAATCTCGCTCCACATGGTTGCTGGCGGCCGGAGTTTGGTTTTCAGAACGGCCCAACGCTTTTCCCATGGCAGTGGAAACCTTTTCTACCAGCTTGTCGGCAGCTGGAGAGTGGTTTTCAAAACTGGTAGCTTCTTGGCTGTTCATTTCCCGACTCTGCTCAATCGCCCCGCTCGGCGGAGCAGGAAGATTCTCGGCAGATTCTTCCAGTTGATAGATGGCTTGTTCGATCTCCTGGAGCCGATCCCAGGCGGACAGAGGATATTCGTCCTTCATTGGTGGAGCCGGACTTTGTTCCTGGCCCAAACCTCGAACCCCTGCTGGATCCAAACTGGTAACTTCCCCGCTGGGAAAGAAAAACTCGTATTCGGGGCCAGAGCTATGTAATCCTTCTGCCGGTTCAAAATGCTCACTCCCCTCTGGACCTCCAGAGCTATAAGCTCCACCTCCCGACAGGCTCCCCGCCCTACCCTTAGCTAAACCTGCCCCTTCGCCGGGGATCTCCTCCGGCAGCGTATGCTCTTCTGCCATCCCCTGTTTTTCCGACTCCAAGCTACCGAAGTTCTGTTGGTCTGCCTTTTCCGGTCCAAAGCATGGTTGCGGAGAATCTCGTTGGGAATCGGGCACTAAGGCAGGGGCTTCGGAACGAATTTGCTCTCCCTCACAAGGCCTCCCTTCTTGATAGTGCTCATCCTCTGGTAAGATTCCGAATTCAATCAGGTCCGACCCTATGCCGGATGAGCTAGCTCCCAATGTGGGAGGAGGTAATTGTTGGAGTTCTGCCCAGGCTTCTTCCACCATTCGGCCATCCAGCTGCCGGTGCCCATGTTTCCAAGCCCACAGCAGCGCATAATCGCAAAGCTGATTAACCAACCGAGGGATTCCATTGGTAGCTTGAAAGACCGCTTGGGCTGCCTCGGCCAACATCACCCGATCGCCTTCTGGGCTTACCTTCTGGAGTTGAGCTTGAATATAGGCTTGAGTTTCTGAGCGGCTCCAAGGTTCCAAATAACAGCGGGCGACAATCCGTTGATTAACCGCTTCTAGGCGAGGACTAGAAACTCGCTCCTCCAATACCGGCAGGCCCGCTAACAGCACCCGAAACCAATCCCCCAGGAGCACCGGCATTTGGCTTAGAATCCGAATCTCTTCCAATAACTTGCCCGCAAGCAGGTGAGCTTCATCCACCAGGAGGATAAAGCCTGGGGATTTACTCTGTTGGTCAGCTAAGTATTCCACTAAAGCCAGTCGAAGTTCTCCCTCTTCCATGCCCCGATACGGTTGGCCCAAACCGAATAAAAAGGTTTGCCAAAGTTCCCGACGACTGCTAATACCTCCGGCGCTTAAGAGCAGGACGGGAAAACAGTTTTGCAGTTCCTTGGCCAGACGGTGGCACAACAAGGTTTTGCCCACTCCTGGCACCCCTATCACCGCAGCCCACCCTGCCCCTCGGTGAAAACATTCCGCCACCGTCTGCCTAGCCTGCTCCATGCTGGCTGAGGGAAAATAATCTTCTAGGCGCGGCGATCCGCTAAAAGGTCGTCGGCAAAATCCAAAAAAAGCTTCGTACATCACCACCCCACAGCTTAATCTGCCTACTTCCTGTGAGAACCATACTAAAATGGAAAAAGTAAACAGGCAGCCAAAACGAAACTGGGTTTATTGTAAGGTAACATTTCCCCCAAGTGAGTGAATAAAACGGCTTTTCCTCTTCTTCAAGAGTTCGCTGTCATATCCAAAAAGGGGTAAGGAACTCAACTTTTTCTAACTTACTCAGTAATTAGGATGAAACCTCCCCCTCTGCACTCCCAATTTCCTAACTTCAATAGCTCCAAAGATTTAGAACATTCCTCTTCCAGAGCCAAGTGAAAAATGACAAATGTGGAGCTCTGAGTAACAAACTGAAAAATTAGATGGTTCCGGGGTGCACTTGCCCCCCTTGAGGGGTAGTAGGAAAACTCATCGATAGAAGCTCTTACTCAAAAAAAACTTTCCCCTTTCCCTCCTTCGGCACACAAAGCCTCTTTGCTCCAAAGATGCAAAAGGATTATTTCCCCTCTAATTTCCCCACCAGCAACTTTTCCGCTGCTCAAAAGAGATAGACCGATTCCAATCCAAAGCCCAAAAGGTACCCCATATCAGCCTGGACTTTTGCCATTTTTCCTAACTGCTTTTTACGCCAGTACGTATGACGAAGCCTGTCTAGGTTCTCCCAATTTCCTAACCCCACTAGTTTTTACGGAGGTAGAGTATTCCCCCCGGAAAGGCTAAAAATTCCCCAGAGCAGCTAACGAAGGCCAAAGTCCAGAGCCGAACCTAACTTGGAACTATTCGGCTAAGAATAGAGCCCCATGCATGTGCAGAAGATGAAGAACCCGAGGTTTTCTAGATTGCCTTCCCAGGCCAATTACCAATCGTGTCTAAATGGCTCGCTGTTATCCACATCTTTGAGAGATTTTTATTATCACAGAGGTAGCAAGTGATCACCCCAAACAGGGGGAAAACGAACCTTTCGAAAGAAGCTAATTGCTACTTTTGAGAAATGGAATACTTTAGGAAAGCTTCGAAGATTAAGAAGGATGGTTTCAGAAGCCGTTTTGGCTATATTGCCTATTTTATCTAGTCTCTGCTTTTCAACGAGCTTTCGGAATTTGCCTATACTGATATCCAAGCAGTTCAACGCCAATTTGTGTATAACAGCCAGCTCCAAATGGGGGCTGATGCTGTTACTCCACTCAGCCGAACTGTTGATCTAGGCTTAGCCGGTTTTCCGGCAGATAAGAGAATAAAGGGTCTAGAACTAGCTTTTTCCTAAGCCCTATCGATGGCCATTCCCTCGGCCATGGGAATATATATGGTTTGATGCTTTGGCACCCAAGAAGCTCCAAAAAATTAGGCCCAATACCCCAACGAAAGAGATGCTAACTCAATACAATTCACCTAGTTGATCCAAGCATGGATAAAATTATCTAGATTCTCTGAAACATTTATTTTATCTAATTTGTCCATTTTGCCGATGCTAACTATAGCTCCAATTTTTAACGGATGAAGGAAGTTGCATTGCTTCGTCCGCGTGGGGGATAACCACAACCATGGTTCAACCATCTTCACGAATCGAAGAAAAAACTAACGGCTGCCTTTATCCCATGAATGTAGAGGAAAAATTTCTCTCCATTCTTAAAAAGGATCCCCGACTAGCCAACCGGGAAGTGCATTGCCAAGCCGAGACTGGCGGAGTTATTCTCCGTGGCTGGGTCCGCAGCTTTTTTGAAAAACAGCTCGCCCAAGAAATCCTCCGCCGCATAGAAGGAGTGGGTGAAATCCACAACGAACTTGAAGTCCGGCCTGAAGCACAGAAGAGCTTTATATGGAACTCCCCTTGGGAGGTGGAATCGACTTCCCCAGATCTGGTAGGTATTTGACCCCCTATTATGAAGTCACTCCTGGGTAATGTGTAACATCATCCCAAATGAGTGAAAGTCTCGGAATCGCCTATTTTTAGGTGTTTAAGAAAGAAAAAAATTGGCAAATCTAAGCTCGACTTTTGCCATTTTAGGCCTTCTCCCGGAAGGGAGAAACTCTAAATCCTTGTAACTATTGGACTTAGGAACTTGTGTGAACAAAAGGAGGTCTCGTCGTAACTACTGGAAACAAAAGGAGTTATGGAAAATGGCAAAAGTCGAGATAAGAAACTTCGAAAGTTCTCCCTGCTTTTCGATTGTCTCCCAATTCCTGTAGTTTGTCAAAAAACTCTCCTGGAGAAAAAGAAACGAAACTGTTTTTCTCCAGGAGAGCCAAAATGGGTTGCGATAGCTTGGGCGCTTGCCTGCCGGTTGCCCAAGGAGATTTTCCACTGGTTGCAGCAATTGGCTAGCTGCTTGTCCAGCCGGGTGCAAGGCCGGTGGATCGTCCTGATGTCGATTTTTGCCCATTTTTCAAGATACCCCCCTTGGGCCTTCTAACCCAATTTGAAAAACATGGTGGGAACCTCTGCAAAATGCTGAACATATAGTGAACATCATCACCTATTGATTCTTA
>JANXAQ010000192.1 GCA_025062105.1 Thermoguttaceae bacterium | reverse complement strand
AGAATGGATCAAATAGAAAATATAGATAAATCTTTTTCTGAAACTAAAGATCTGCTGATTTTCTAAATGATTTTTCCCAAATTGTGCAATTTATCCAAAGTAACCGTTAGCTTGTTTTGAAAGGTTGATTTATCCACCGGATTGGGGCAATCGTTTGCTGCTGCTGTGAGGGTGAATCCATCCCAAAGATGTGTATGACAGCGAGCTCTGGTGGCAAGGGGAGGTCAGTTCCCTATTTGGCTGAAATGTACGCAGTTTGTGTTTGGGAAAAGGCTCCTGCTTGAGTAGTCAGCGATGCGGTTTGACATCTTGACCCTATTTCCCGAGATCTTTACGGGCTATTTGGGTCAGAGCCTGCTGCGGCGGGCGATCGATAAAGGTTTGGTGGAGGTCTATTTGCATAACATTCGGGATTGGTCCCCAGATAAAAAACACAAAAAAGTAGACGATCGGCCTTATGGCGGCGGTCCTGGCATGGTGCTGCGGGTCGATTGTGTGGTTCCGTGTGTAGAGGCCGTCCAGAGCATGGTGCCTGAGCCTGGGCATCTGGTCATGCTCACCCCTCAAGGACGCCGACTCACCCAAGCCGTGGTTCGCCAGCTGGCGCAGCAATCCCGCCTCCTATTACTTTGTGGTCGTTATGAGGGATTTGACGAGCGGGTTCGACTGCTACTTCGGCCAGATGAGATTTCCATAGGTGATTATGTACTTAACGGGGGAGAAGTGGCTGCTATGGTGGTCATAGATGCGGTGATCCGTTTGGTCCCTGGCGTTGTGGGGGATCCAGAGGGGCCGCAATGGGATTCGTTTTCCGAAAAGATGCCTGGCCTGGAATTTGCCCAATACACTCGGCCCAGGGAATATCGGGGGCTGGGAGTGCCGGAGGTGCTTTTGAGTGGCGACCATGGCAAAATCGCCCAATGGCGCAAGGAAAACAGCCTCCAACGCACTCGCCAACGCCGGGCAGATTTGTTGGGCGAATCGGCCCCCCCGACCCCCCCGCCGCAAAATCCACCGTTGCACTAGCTCTGCTTTGGAGAACCTCGGCTTTCGATTCGTTGATTACCTTCGAGGAGAACCGGCAAGAGTATAGTATCCATACCTTGGGTTTTATACCTCGGGAGTAACTATTCAGCCAGATGGAATACCTGTCAATTTGGAGAAAGTAAGAAAAACAGAAAAACTTTCAAACTTGGTTTCCTAGATTGCCCATTTTCCTTTTCCTACCCCAAATTACCTGGTTTTTCTCCCTGGTGGGTTTCGATGTTGTTATTCTATCCGGATGAACTGTTACCCTTAGGAAAAAAACCAGGTAGCTGAGAACGACCCTTCCAGCAATATTTCATCAAGAGTTCAGGGAAAGTGAGAGCACTTTTAGGCTCGACAAATTGGGAAAATATGAACTTTTGGCACCCGGGCCCAGAGCGAAGTAAGCCTAACTTGGTGCAAGCGGGAAAAAGATCCAGTTTGGCTGTTTTAATAGCTTTTTTTCGGAAAACAAGCCTATAGAAAGGGAGACCGATGACGCAGAAGATTATGGAACTGGTAGAGAAAACGTGCATGAAGCGAAAGCCGCCTCGATTCTCGATCGGGGATACGGTGGAGGTGCATTGCCGGATTCTGGAAGGCGACAAAGAGCGAATCCAGATTTTTTCCGGCACAGTGATTGCTCGGAGCGGGTCTGGAACTAGAGAAATGTTCACTGTACGGCGGATAGTGGCCGGTGAGGGGGTAGAACGAAAATTCCCGCTGCATTCCCCTCGGATTGCTAAAATTGTGGTCAAACGTTCTGGCCGGGTCCGCCGAGCCAAACTCTACTACTTGCGCCAACGTGTGGGCAAGGGAACCCGCCTCCGCCAAGTGTACGGCGTGTCGTTACCCGGTTCGGAATCCGAAGAACAACCAGCCCAAAGCTAATCAGCTGGCTGGCTGGGATAGATGCTGGCAACTAGAGGCAAGAGAAAAGAAACCAGCGGCAATTGAGCGAAGCTTCTTTCTTGTTTGGCAAGAACAAAAATTCAATAACCGTAATCTTTCCGCCGCTGAGTAATAGTGCCTCTGGCTACCAAGCCAAAGACCGGATAAACTCGGGGCTAAGCAGTAGCGGACGCCCAAAAGGCCAGCTGTACTTCTGGTTTCCCCTCGCCTTGAGCTTCTCCTGCGTGAGGATGGGAGAAAAATATGATCACTATGCCGTTTGGCTGAAATTAGAAACTCGACTTTTGCCAAGTTCCAGGATGCAACCCCTTTTGGATGTTCCAGGCCTTTGAAAATGTCGGTGTGAGAGAATTCGCGGAACAATGAGACCTCAAAATTTAACTCTTTGAAATAAAAGAAGTAACAAAAACCGCAAAAGTCCAGAGTAAGGGACCTCTGTAAATTTCTGAACATAAAGAGAACTTCATTCCCTTTGGATTCCCCAGCCGTTCGGGTATTCTCGCGAGCACTTACCATTTATAGACTCCTAGCAAACTACTAACCCTACCTATTGGGTTCGAGTGGGCAAGCCAAAATGATATCAGGATGCTCTGTGAAATCCGGAGCATATAGGGAACCTTATGGACTTTTAATTAGATATCCATTTAGCCTCTCAATACCTACGATCGGTAAGGGACCAGCTGTGTGAGTAACGCTACATATTGGGGCAAAGGTAATAGAAACCTAAATGGTCTAAAAATATATCTTCTGAAGTATGCAGAACTTCCGCCAACTCGACTTTTGCCATTTTTGACCATGTAGCGGATGTGCCACACTCTACTTTGTCGGCATTAGGGTTAGGAAATTGCGTGTACAAATAAAAGGTGCGTTGCAACTTTCGATGTCAAAAGAAGTTAGGGAAAATGGCAAAAGTCGAGGTCAAAATATCCTTTTAAAATCTGCAGAGGTTCCCCAAAATACCCTTCCTGGATCAGGCAGTGCCTATGGATCTGTGTGGTTGGTGGCAGCGGTTGTATGCCTGGCAACAGCGGGCAACTGCTTGGTTCCGTCGGTGGAAAGATCGTTCCCAGGCGGAGAAGCCGCTTGGCCAAAGGGGCGAGGAGGCCGCGGCCCGGTTCTTGCGCCGCCGAGGTTATCGCATTTTAGCCCAAGGTTGTCGGGCCGGCTGGGGCGAATTGGACCTAGTGGCTCTGGATGGTCGAACCATCGTCTTTGTGGAGGTCAAAACCCGACACAGCGGCCAACCGATCCCACCCGAAGAAGCCGTAGATTGGAAAAAACAGCGGCGTCTGATCCGAGCCGCCCAAAACTTCCTTCACTTCCATGGCCTAGAGGATTATCCTTGCCGCTTTGACGTGGTAGCCGTCACCTGGCTTGGCAACCAACGCCGTCCCCAAATCAAACATTTTCCCGCCGCCTTCCAAGAGGAAACACCTTAGGCCTCCCTTTTCCTCTGTCGGCCCCCTATTGATTGGGATAATAGTGCAGCCGAGGGGAGGACCGGTGTTTTCGGCCCGGAAGGTACCCTTCTATTGTCATTCCCGCCCAAGCCGGAATCCAAATTTTTCTCGGTGGTTTTGCTCAACTGCAGCCCTGCTTTGGCAGGGATGAGAAGATGGGGTTTTCCCGTTCGGCAGAACTGTGTTACCACACAGAGTGGTATCCAAATAAAAATCCAGAAGGTTCTGAACTCGTCTCATCTTCCATATAGGAGCGAAATCTCTTTTTGTTAGAGGCTAGCTCTGTGGAAAGGTTGTCCGCTGTCTGGGAGATTTTGCCCATACTGGTCAATTTTGCTTCAGTTTTGGTGGGTTTAGGCCTCCGCCCGGAAAGCGTTTCAACAGAGCCACAGCCTCTTAGAGGCTCTCCTAAAACGGGGATTTGGCTGGTTTCCCTGGGTTTTGGCCGAGCGGCTCCTATCCTTCAGACTCCTTAAAAACAGGGTTTTTAGGGATTCTGGAGAATTGAGGCAGGAAGCCTCCTTCCATCATAGAAAATGCTTTTTCGGAGAGCCTTTTAGCTCGAGCTTTGTCATTTTCATAACTTCTTCTGCTCTGAAGAGTTAGGTAACAATCACCCATTTGTCCACCTAATTTCTTAACTCTCCTAAGCTCTGTAATGACTTAGACGATCATTCCTCCAGCGGAGGTGCAAAAATGGCAAAACTCAAGCTCAGGGGTTCTAAAAATAAACTCTCCTGCCCATCGACCGAAGTGTTACGAAATCGATTTAATCAAACGGACGCCAAAGAAGCCAAGACGCTCTTTAGGGTTTATTGGTTGGATCAGATCTTTTAGGGGATTCCATACATTGGGTTTTATTTCATGAGCTGGTTGACCCAGACCGGCATAGCGTTTTTGATGAGCTCGAGGATTTTCGACCACCCATTCGAGCACTCCTCCTTCTAGGAGCATAAACTGTCGCCAAGTCCTAGGCCGACGGTGTTGACCGAGAAAGTGAATCAAGGGTTCTAGTGAAGAAAGTTGGGAAGAAAGCATGGTGATATGTTTATTTATGAATTGATATTTGGATAGGGTTTGCCAAAGCATTCGCCACTCTTGGATGGTGGGTAGTCGCCAGTCTTGGCCAAACCAACGGGCGATTTGTTCGGCTTCTTCAGGGATGATTCCTGTAAAAAAAAGCCGAGGCCAGTGCTCGGTTTGCCTATCCCGTGGCAGCTCCGCTAATCCAAGCCGAGGGTTCACCGCCAGAATCTCTTCATACCAAGCGTCGTCAAAATGGTTTTCCTCCGCCAAGAATTGTTCTCCTTGGACTTTGGTCAAAGGCCAAAAAGCTACAGCGAGACCTAAATCCCTGATTTCTAAATAGGGGAAACCTGTTTTATCTAAGTTATAAGAAAATCGCACGGGCGCCACCTTCCAAACAGTGATAGGGCTGAAAAGTGCTATCGGTCTTTTTTATCCATCTGTTGCTCCATGGCTGATACTCATAGATGCCTATCTGGCCATGCTCCAGAATGGCTACTTGGTTTTGCCCTAGATAGAGCACGGGCACAGAATGAATCCGAACCAATAGCTGCTCGTTTTCTGTATAAAATAAAACGAAGCTTCTCGATAGGCTCTCCGGTAAGCTGGGATAGACACATCGGCCCAAAATAGGGCCGACGTTCAAACACCGAATCGTATTCGAGGTATGAGGCTTCCCACAATGCAAACAAGTAAACGGTTGACCGTGGCAAGCTTTTTGGAAGAGTTCAATCTCTTGTTGGGTAAGTTTTTTGGTGGGAGATAACCCCCCTGGTGGTGGATCCAAAGGTTTCAGCACTAAACTGTCCTTGGCACCGCTAGCAAACTCAACCAGAGCTTCCAACGATGGGGAAGCAACCAATGCTTCCAGCTGAATACTGAAATCGGAAATGTGCTGGGCTTCCAGATAGCTATTACCATCTTGAAAGGAAAACCGATAATTAGAAGAATCCCACCATATGGGCATAAACGCGGGGCCGGTAATCTGCACCCTATTCCAAGGATCGTAAAGATGCGAGAAAATCTGTTCTGGAGTGGGATTTTGCACTTCGGCCAGTCTGCATCCCGGAGGGAGCACCGACCGTCCAAAGGAACACCATAATGTTTTTTGGGCCAGAGGATGGCCTTGCCAATCGTTCAAATCGAAGATCTGCCCGCTACCAAGCACGGCGATTTTCGCCACGGACTGAATACTTAACGAATCAAAGATCGGTCTAATTAAACTGGTGCGATTTCTGTTTTCTCTGGCCCACTCAGCCGCTCGATGCTGCAGGTGGCGGGCCGAATAGGCAGAAGAATTCCCTAAAAAGTACAGTGCCACCTCCACCCAGGCAGGCACTTGGCCTAACACATCAATAGCCAAACGGAGCATCCGATTCCATTCGGTTTCGGCGCTGGAGGAGGCATCCAAGATCAAAACCACCCTTCTAGCCTGTTGCTCCCTCAGCGAAGCCCAAACCCGCTGTAATTTTGCCATTGCAGCTTTTCCTATTGAGAGAGGCTTTGTAGTTGGAGTCTATCCTGATCGATCTGGATGGTGAAATGGTGGTTCTTCCAGCCGTGGTATTCCGCTTGAAGGACTGCCCGAGCTAATAGGGGGACCAGTTCTTTATCCAAGGCATTGGTAATGCCGCGGCCCCCGTATTGGGCCATCTCACGCCCAAATCGCTCTACAAACCAATCTGCTAATTCAGGAGAAATCTGAAGACGAAACCCCTCCGCGCGAAAACGATCCTCGAAATCGCGTTGGATCCGACGCAGGTGAGAACCCACAATCAACCGTTGTGCGTCATGGGTATGGATATAGTTAAATGGCACGATATTGTTTCCGATCCGATTGAGCAATTCGGGACGAGAAATTTCGTACACAAAAAATTGTACCACCGATCGAACGAAATGTTCTCGGATTTGTTGGGCTATTTGTTCCTCGTCCATGGAAGTATTTTGAAGTATTTCTTCTAGCTCGGCGCGTTCGGCAATAGGATAGCCATGGGTATTATGGGTGCGGGTGCCCAGATTAGAGGTGAAAATAATGACCGTTTCGGTAAAGAAGACGGTTTGGCCTCGACTGTCTGTCAATCGGCCGTCATCCAGGATCTGCAGAAAGATATCCATGATTTTAGGATGAGCTTTTTCAACCTCGTCAAACAGGATGACGGAAAAGGGGCGTGTCCGAACGGCGTTCGTCAATGCACCCCCTTGTTCATAACCCACATATCCCGGAGGTGATCCGATGAGCTTGGAAACGGTATGCTCCTCTTTAAACTCACTCATATCAAATCGGATAAACGCCTCTTCTGTGCCGAAAAGAAACTTCGCTAACTTTTTGGCCAGGTAGGTCTTCCCCACGCCAGTAGGGCCTGCAAAGAAAAGAACTCCTCTAGGTTTAGAACTGGTGCCACTAGCTATCCCGCTCAATCCGGCACGAGCCATACACAAGACGTCGATCACTTTTTCAATCGCATGATTCTGACCTTTCACCCCTTCCTGCTCAATAAACCAGTTCATTGCTCCATCAAGTTTCTCCAGACTCAACGTTCCCCAATGGTCCTCTTGTTCTCCAAGCCGATATTTATTCACCAGCTTCTTCACCTCTCCTTCGCTCTGGATCGATTGGTCACCAAATAGCTCGGCAACATTATGGACATCCCACAAAAACAGGCCATCGGTCAGATCCGCGACTAACTCGGCATGGCTTCGGTACTTTGTGCTCTCGCTACCCCATCGATGCTTCAAATAGGCCAGACGATCTTGTTTGTCCGGCATAGGAATAGCGAAAACAGCTGTCTTAGGTGAATAGGTGTAAATTTCAATTGGGATCATGCTGTCCTGGAGGGCAATTAAGATCAAACGATGATTTGCGCCGATGTGGTGGATGAGCTTCTCCAGGCGTAGAATCACCTCCTTTTCTTCCTCTCCGTAACCGGTTTGCCGATAGCCTACCGCTTTATCCAAATAGTTGAAAATTACAAAGCGATTTTTGTCTACCTCGGCCAAGATGCGATCCCATCGTCCCAAGGTCCGTGTAATAGGAATACGGGGCGAGGCTGTTTCGCTTGTTTTTTGAGAGCCAGAGGAGCTTTTGGCGAAGCTAGCAGACTGAAACTCGGCGGCCACGGTAGACGCTTGGCTACTCCCCCTTGGAGGACCATCGCTGACTACGCGTTCCCCATCAATGGGGTCATAATGGATCCACTCATGGAACTTAACCGGCAATCGTTTTCCTAGTGCATGTAACAACTGAGTAAGACTTCGATAAACACATCCGTTTTGGTCGATATACCAATCTCGCACATTCCCATGCAAAATCAGGACCGGCCGTTTCTCTAATTGAGTCTGGAGATTTTGGATCCACACAGACATGAGATTTGCTCCTTCCGAGCGGATACACTTGTCAAAGCTGGCGGTTAGCAGCTACAGTCTTCGAGCTCCTTTCCCGTCGGCTTTTGCCAATTTTCCTAACTTGGTTTGACTTCAAGAGTTCGGAGGAAGCCACTGTTTGCTCACACATTTTCCTAACTCCAATAATTTCAGGGAGTTAGGCTTTCCCCCTTCGGCAGGCGCCTGAAAATGGCAAAAGTCCAGCTTAGAGGCTCTAATTTAGCTTCTCCCCAGAAAGTCCGAAAAATATGCTATCTACCCCGTTGGAGAAGGTATAATTTGCGATTCAGTCCTAGTTCAGCCGAAGAAAGTAACCAATCTTTCTCCTCTTGCCACCGCAGGACAGTGTAGGACCCAGCAGTCAATGAGCCGGTCCATCTGCCTTTTGGCCACTTTAGCCGGCGAGACTTTGGACTAGCCGGCCTCTCCCAGGTAGGCATGCTGTTTATACACATAGAGTCAGCGGCTCGACCATCACCATAGGCCAATCCTGAAAATTCGTTGAAAACACAGAATGGAGAAAATAGGCAATATGGAAAAGTAGTCCCCTAAGTCAAAAAGCTTTCTAATCTTCTCCAAATTGTGCAATTTGTCCAAAGTAACATCCAGATAGTTTTAAAGCTTTGTGATCTACTTTTTACAAGATGATCGTTTTGCTGCCGTTGTGCAACTGAATATCACAAAGATATGTATAACAAACGAGCCCAGGAAGGACAGAGGTGCATTTCTTCCCTTGGCTGATGTTCCGGATGTTCTACGGCTCCTGGTCGTTTTGCTTTGGGGACTGAGCTTTTTGAGTGGGTTTTGCCGGTTCCGGAGCGCTCGAAGGGGGGCAGCGCCAGGCCGAAGGCAAAGATTCCCCCGGCAGAGTCTCCGGATAATGTGCAGAGGAAGCAGGTAGTCCGCTAGGAGAGGGGTAGCTAGCAGCCGACTCCGCACTAGGAGACCTGTCAGAAGTGTCGGCGGAAGGGGGAAATGGCAGACGGACCAAGCCACCGGGTCTTTCTTCATTTAAAGAATCCACCGGCTGTACGATGGGAAAGCTAGAGGTAGAGGGCACGGCTGGCGGAATGGTTTCCCCCCCTACCTCCCGGGAGGACATTGGGCCAGCGGATGGCAAAGAATCCATGGTGGACGGTGTGGGAGGAAGGGGCTTCGGCTTGTTAGCGTCCAGCTCCACAGGAACTTCCGAAACGAGCCTCTGCCCAGAGGCTTGCAAAGGTTGTTTAGAGGTAGGCAGTGAGGTGCCAGTGGCCGAAGGGCGGAAGTATCCGGTAACTTTCTTCATCCCTTTTCGAAGTTTCCGTAACCAGCGTCGCCAGGGGCTGGTACGTCGCCATTGAACTTCCAAAGCGAGCCGAAAAGAATGGGGAACATTCTGATATTTGTTTATCAATTTTCGGAATTGGTTTAAAATGCTTCGAGGATAGAGGGCCAAATGGTTTTGCAAGCTTTCTAGACATTCCGGTTGCTTGGTTTCTAACAGTCTTTGGCACAAAGCAAGGGCATCGATCCGACGCCAATCAGCCTGTTGCAGGAGTTGGAGTAGGATCTTGCCGCGCTCCGCCACGACGAGTTCATGGGGGGCTGCCAAGCGATGTCGAATGGCCCAAGCCGCCCACTTCTGGTAGGTTGGCACACTTAGTTTTTCTAAGATGCCGCTCACCGTCCTACTGTCTTTTGCCCAGCAGGCCAAAAGGAATCGTAGCCACGGATGATCCTGCTGAGCAAGAAGCTGCTGGAGAGCTTGGAGTTCTTCGGGGTTGGGGACAGCATATCCCCGCTGCTGATATCGATGCAAAAGGATCTGGAAGACTTCTGGCCAACCGACGCCTTGGAAAAGTAATCGCCAAAGTTCTTCTGGCCGAGGAGGCCGAGAAAGGATCGGATCGACGATCACTTGGGCAAGTAGCGGCGGTAGCTGCTTGGCCAACCGATCCTGCAGTTTTGTCCGAATGAGATCAGGAAACAGCGGAAACAATTGCTCGCAGATTTCTCGATGGGCAGAGGCTGTTAGGAGGGTCTGCGGATCTACGGGTTGGCCTTCCAGCCATTGGCATAGGACAAACGCCTCGTTCGCAGATAATGGAATTTTATTCCATTGGCCGGTTCGGCGCATCCAGACCAACCATCGCTCATAAGCGCTTTGTGGGGCGGGGCTAAAAGGGCTATGGACTTCCCGACGTGCCAAATCCACCAGGATGTGGCCTTCTCGCCGAGGAGGTTCTTTTTGAGCCACCGCCCAATAAGGAGTACCCACCAAATTGCCTCCGTCAAAGTAGCTATCAAAGCTCAGATACCTTCGGAGGCACTTGGGCACCACTGGCCAGATGCTCTCCAAAACCTTCATCATCTCCTCCGAGGGACCTAGAAAAAACAGATTCACTCGCCTTTCCACCAGGAAAGGCGCTCGTAAGGCAGCCCAAACTAATTGCCTCCAAGTTTCCTCACTCCAATCCTGTTGGATTGGCTCTGCGGAAGGCCTCCAGACAGCCACTTCTACCATCGGCGCATAGCCTGTCTGAACGTCCCACCTGCGAAATGCCTCTTCCGTAGTCTGAACAAAAGCGAAATTCTTGAAGACTTGCCAAATCTCTCCTCCGAGGGCATCCCAGGCCTGTGGAGAGAAGACCAGTACATGAGCTAGGGATTTTCCCCTTCGGCCGAAGCGATCCGTTTCTTGTAGGGGGCTTACTTGGCCCATAACTGCTTTGCCCGTTGAGGTGCAAAAAAACAGCCGTTTAATTGGATTGCTTTCCGAAGGAAAGTAAAACAAACGAGCCTCGATTTCCGTGCGTTCTTCTTCGTCGATCTGATCGGAAGTATAAAACAGAGTCTGAAACCCACCCTGCCTTCTCGGTGATCGCTCCGCCTCCACATTCCCATAGATCAACTGAGCGGCCTGAATGCTCATATCGCCCTCCTTTCTCTGGCGAAGATAACATTCTTAGAGGCTGTCCTAAAATGGGGAGTGGGCTGGTTTCCAATGGGTTTTGGCCGACCGGCTCCTATCCTGCAGACTCCTTAAAAATAGGAATTTTGGAGATTCTGGAGAACTGAGGATTTTTCGAACAGCCTCTTAGCTCGACTTTTGCTATTTTCCTTAAGTTTTTTTTCTCCAGGGGTTACGACAAACCCTCCTTTTGCTCACACAATTTCCTAACTCCAATATTCCAGGGAGTTAGAACTTTCCCATTTCGGCAGAAGCCGAAATTGGCAAAAGTCGAGCTAAGAGGCTGTCTGAAAAGGAGGTAACCAATCTTCCTTTTCCAACGGCCGGTGAAGGCTCTGGGTAGCCAAGATGCCCAGAGCCTGGGATGTAGCTCCTCCTGGTGATGGAAACAACTTGGCGGCCCACTGAGCCAAACTCTCTGTTCAGACAGCCTCTTAGTACGACGGTTCATGGTAAACCACTTCCTCTTGCCCCTTTTTGTTCCGGATGGCAACCACTGGTTTCTAAAACCCTTTCTACCCGCCCAAAGACAGCCCGAAGGCGATTCCATGTATTAGGCCACAGCTCTACGCTAGCCCAAACCCGGCAGAGCATGGTCTTATATCTGCTTCGCCGAACCGGATCCGGATCGGCTTCTATATCCATACAGAATCGCTGTACTTCCAAGTCTGCGGCTTGGATGACCTCCACCCAATCAAAATCGAATAGCCAGCGAGTCCGGTCTTTACGGATAAGCCAGTTAACGCGCAGTTGGCCGTCCTTCAGTTCAATGGGCCTCGGGCATGTTTCGTCTAACACCGCGACAATCGGTCCTTGATGCCGCAAAAATCTTTCAGTCTGAGCACAAAAGCGACATGCAAAAAATTTCACCAATCCCAGACGGGAAGAACGGATCTCCAGGAGTCCAGGACGGTAAGGGTGAAAAGGGCAAACAAAATGGTCTGGTTCGGCGGCTATTGTACTTAGCCGAGAGGCAGTTTCCGATAAAATTCCTTTCACGATCCGACGGATTTCCCTCAGTAAGGAGGGGGAAGCTTGGTCTACCAAAAGTACCAGCGGGGGAATTGCCTTTCCTCCGATTTGCGTCAGGGCATGCCTAGCGATAAATCGTTCTTGCCAGTTCGTGCTGGAAAGCATTTTGAGAAGGGGAGGAATCTCTCCGGTAAGGCTTTTTTGGTCCGCCTTCTGGAAAAGACGGTTAGACAAAGGAGATATGTTTTCCAAGCTCTTTCGCACCTCCAACAGAGTGGGTATTTGCCACCACCAAAAGCAGAGTCTTCTTCGCTCGGAGAGCTGGGAAATAGAAGCTTCTGTTTTTCGGAAAAACGCGAAAATGCTGATCAGCCCACCCAGTACTCCCGTAAACACTCCAGCCACAGGGCCAAACCCCCAGGCAAAACCCAGCCCCAACCCCGCGGCGGCGGTCAGCGTAAAGAGCCATCCAACGCTAACGACAGCCAGGAGTCCTGTGGTAGTGGTACCAGATAGAATAATTCCTAGCCATAGGGGGCCACCCAACCAAACCACTAGGCCTAGCCCCCCTCCGATCGTCAGACCGATCCAGAGATCTCCTATGACCAGCCCTAGGAGCAGCCCAACAATCAGCACGCCAGTCCAGCAGCCGGCCCCGAAACTTAAGCCACATACTCCCCCCACCAGCAACCCTGTGAGTAGTCCAGAGAATAGCTGGGTGGGTTGTAAATCTTCCAACAGTACACTTAATCCTTTCTGCCAGCTCAGAAGCCTTCCCCATATCATCCAGACCCCCCAACTTATTCCGCATCCCAGTAGCATACCTAATGCAATAAAGACGGCCAGCGGAATCCAATGGAATTCCCACTGTGGGGTAGGTAGGGGGTAGTTCGTTAGGATCAAGCCAATCCATAGACCGGCCATCCCCCCATACCCCGCTCCTCCCACAAGCAGAGGGGACAGTGCCCTGAGGCCCAGAGGCTCGCAAGCCACCAGTTCAAGCAGAGCAACTGCATAGTCATCTTCCTGGCAATGCCGCCATTCCCGAATGATAATCTTTTGATCATGCGCAGATAGCTGCCCCATTGCATTCTCCCTCCCCCATTGTCTTGAGAATGGCAGGAATAGCATCGGCCGATCACCGAGGCTGTCCTAAAATGGCATTTCCACAAGAAAGGGGGCTCCTCTTTCTGAATGCTCCTGAATCCTCAAAACTCCTATTTTACAGGACTGTGGATGGAAGGTCCGGTCCTACCAAATACCATCGGAAAACCTCAAAATCCTAATTTCCCCACAGCCTCTTTCAGCTCGACTTTTGTCGTGTTGGTCTCCTGCCGAAAGGGAAAACGCTACCTGCTTGGAATTATGAGAGTTAGGAAATTGCGCGGATAAAAGGAGAGTCTATCTAAGTCCTGGATAGACTCCAAGTTAGGAAAAATGCCAAAACTCCAGTGCAGGGGAAGCTTTTAGCCATAGGAGTGGCTTGCCCCTAGCGATACCAGCACCATCTCCGCCCGTCAAATGTAAACAAACAACATTTGCTTTTTGCCTTGCTTTTCTGGCCACTTTCGTTTGGCGGCCTGGTGGCACAATCCCTTTTACCGCCTGAGCTGTCCAGTGGTGTCGCTGGGGAAATCTCGTTCTCCTTTCCGGATCAATTTGGGAGGCCGGCTACCATCGAGGTATCGGAACTCGGTGTGGACACCAAATTGTTCTTCCAAATATTTAGAAAGTTGGTCGAATTGCTCAAAGCAGTGCCCCTCAGCCATATCTGAGAGAGTATGAAGCGTATCTAAACCAAGAAAAAATTGGATTGTTCCCCGGTCGAAGGTATCGACTTGGAGGAGAATCCGACTGGACTGATCTTCAGCTGCCTCATATCGAGGGCCATCGATCTCCTGAAAGCCCAGAGACTGACACACTTGCCGCAGCGCCTGCAGCACATAAAGCCGTTTTTGGTGTTGGCTTTCTCGTTGGTGGGCGGTTTGGGCCGCTTGCTGGATTTGGTTCCGAAGGGTATTCAGATGGGGTTCCAGTTGGCCGTATTGTTCGGCTTGGAGTTGGCAATGGGCCTGAGCGAGTTGGTTTTCCCAGTGGGAAACAGCCTCTTGGCCACACCATCTCGCCAGAAGTTGCCGATGGGCCTGAAAATCTCCTTCGAGTTCGGCCAGTTGTTGGGACAAACGTCGGCCGAGCTGGTCGGCTTTTTGGGTGTAGGCTACCTGCAGCTGTTCCTGCAAGCGTCGGCCTTCAGAGCTCAGGCGGGCAAGTCGCTCCTGCACCTGTTGGAAACGATCTAAGGACTCGTCGGTACTAAGACCTTCGGCAAAAGAAAGATCGATTTGCTTTGCCCATGCCATAGCTGCCTGGGTCTCTTGGCTAAATGTCTGTTTCAATCCAGGCGATGCTTGAGCCAGCATCGTTTCCAGGAGTTTGCCCACCCCCTTGACTGTGTCTATCAGTTGACGGATCTTCTGCATCGCTTCCAATTTTTGTTCCCGTTCCCTTGTCAGACGAAGCTGGGTGTACTTTTCCCCGCTCATACCTATCCTCCTACAAAGTAACCAGAGTACAAATGGGTGAGGGTTAGCAAGAAAACCACTTCTTCTAGCCCTCTCCCCTCCCTGGGCCAAATTTCCGTTATCGCAGCAGCTGGATTTTTCTCATTATTGCCAAGACTTGCTTGTGAAGATCTGCTCTACCGTATGGTTCTTAACTCTGCGGCATCAGATTGTCTAGGCTCGACGTTTGCCTTTTTCCCTAACTGCTTTTGTCTCCAACAGTTACGGGGATGTCTCTTTTTGTTCAACCATGGTCCTAACCTCGATAGTTGGAAGCGGTTAGTACATCCTTCTTTCTTCTTTTAGGGCGAGGGCAAAATGGCAACAGTCGAGGTAAGCGCGACTTTTGCCAATTTCTTAACTTCTTTTTGCTCACCAGTTACGGCACCTTCCTTTTGTTCATACAATTTTCTAACTCCAGTAATTCCAAGAAGTTAAGGTTTTCTGTTTTCGACAAGATGCCAAAAATAGCAAAAGTCGAGAAGGTAAGAGGCTGTCCGGGAATTGGGATTTTGGCCGACCAGCCTCTACATCCGACATTCCTTCCTTAAAAACGGGAATTTTGGGAATTTTGGGGGAATTTATTGGTGTTTAAATTGCCAATAAAGGCTCTCTCGCCCATCAGAACTAGTTTTTTCCAGTTTTTCCTCAGTAGTTGGCTTGTTGAAAGGTTGTCCGCAGTCTGAGAGATTTTGCCCATACTGGTCAGTTTTGCTTCCTTTTCGGTGGGTTTAGGCCGCCCACCGAAAAGGGTTTCAACAGAGCCTCAGCAATTCAAAGTTGGGTTACCAGAAGAAAATGGTTCTAACCTTTTATTTTTTTATTTTTAGACTTCTATCGCCTTGTGTTTAAACAGTTTGGACGGATAGGACCAAAAACGGCTTAGCTGTTCCAGTTGGGCTGACCTGCCTCTGCGCCGGGTGCCAGTACAGCTGTTTGGCTCTGGCCATAGGGGTACGGTCAAACTTTGTCCTAACATATTGCAAAATCGCGAGTTATATTAATTTTCCGTTTAGTTATTTTAAGCGCCTTCCTACCACGGATCCTCTTTGAATTGTTCTGGGAAGCCCGAACAAAAACCGATGTAAAAATCTCTGGAAGTTCTTCGGGTAGAACCAAAAGGCTTTCTCTAAGTTTTTGTATATGAAGTAGTTACAGATAAATATTATCTGTTCACTAAACTTTGAAGTACCTTTCTTAGAGAAGCCCTGACATTGGTTATTCAAAGCCCACGAAGACATCATTGAAAATGCTTTTTTAGGCGAGCCTCTCCCTCTGAGGTGGCTCGGAACCGAGAACCGGACCGATTTTTGGTTCGCTTTAGACTGCTTAGGCCGCTCTCTCTAAGCTAGATGCTCTCCCGAAAAGCATTTTGCTACTTCCAAGCAGACTCCTACCTGGAGGCTCCAAAATTTGCACCCCCGTTTTACCGAGTTTTGCCGTCTAACCTCCTCTGCCCAAAAATCTGTGGGAAATCGCTCAAAGCCTATTTCAAGACAGCCTCTTGCGGGCTTAGGTGCCAAAGCATTTTTTTATCCATCTTTTCAGTCTTTTCCACCAACTGTTCCCGCTTCTCAAGGGATCGCTGTAGGCCAAAACCCATACCAACGGATCCAACACACGGTGAGGGATCGGCTTTACCAGCAACCGGTCCCCTTCCGGGCTACACCCCAGGGAAGAAACGATACAAAACTTCACACTGGCAAAACTATTCTTCGCCAAGTTGACAAACTGTGCGGCGTCCAGTTTTTCTTCCGTAAAATCCTTCAACCGCTTAGAAATCCCTCGAAGTTTGCGAAGATATCCATCTATTCCCTCCGGAGAGATTTCTTCTTCGCTGCGCAGATATTCTACTATGTCCGGATATTCTTCCAAAAGCGGGAGCAATTCATCTCCTTTGGTATAAACAATGAGCAATTGTTGTCTTTTAGTGAAATCTGAAATACCTGTTAATGCGCCCATGCCTAGGATATAGGTATTCAGCAATTCGTGCATCTGAAGGGCAGGGTTCTCTGCGGCGGAAACATCTTGCAGAAACATCATGGTACTGGCGCTTCCTACAAATCGGGCGTATTTTACCAACCTCCTAGAATCCATAAATGCCTCTCCGCTGGTGTCGTAGAGCAAAAAAATTCGATCTCCCCAGGGGGTCCCTTGAATCTTCAAGGCTGCTGGCTTCGGAAAGACACTGGGGGTGGCCGGCGGCAATTGTCCACGTGTCAATTCTACCACATTCTGATTGACCACTCGCAGCGACTCATCGCTTAATCCGCAGGCCGAGGCGCCCGGCCATACTCTAGCAAGTTCCCCACTCCAAAGTAAATACAAAAGTGACGAAAAATACACCGACTTCCCATGCCCACGAAATCCTACGGCACTGAGCACAGACGTCCGAACCCCAGTCGCTTGCACATACGCCACAGGCAGTTCTTCCCTACACTCGGGATTGGGGCATCGGTACCAAATGCCAGCTGAAGTGTTTTCCTGCCCGTAGTTGCCGAGCGGGTAATTTTTGAGACAGTACATACACAACATCCGGTTAGTGCTCCATCGCCTTTGCCAATCGCTTAAGAACTTCTTCAGGCCAGATGCCTGTTACCCTGTAGCCGCTCTTGCCTACTCCGATTTCTACATGGCCGATCGGTTCATTGACCCGATCCGCCCAGGATCGATACCGTTCGGTAAAAAAATGTACTCGTTGATTCTTGCTCCCCCGCCATAGCCAAACACCAGCCTGCTCCTCTAGATAGGGTCCATCTATTAAAATATCCACCAATCCTAAAAGTTCTTCCACCCACCGATTCTGCATCTGTTTCAATTCTTCCAAGGTATACCCGCTGTAACAAACCACCGAAAGGCCAGCAGATTTCAAACGTCGGCTCAAAACGGTTAATGCTTGGGCCTGTAAGATTGGCTCCCCACCTGTATATGTGACCCCCTCAATCCCTCCGATGCTCAGAATCCTCTCCGCCAACCACTCCACAGGGACCACCACTCGAGGCTTCAGCGGCCAAAAATGCCGATTAAAACACCCGCGGCATCGCCTTCGACATCCCTGCATCCAAAGCACAAATCGCTGTCCAGGTCCGTTGGCCACCGATCGCTCTTGCCAAGCACCTATGTTCAATCCCAACCGGCTCTTCATACATCACCGCTCCAAAAGAAAAAAACGTTCCACTTTCTTATTTGGATGCCCAAAAGGTACCGGTGGCTGCCTCCAACCCCTTATTTCTCTCGGTGGCTCTGTTGAAACCGTTTCCGGTCGGAGGCCTTAAACGCACCTAAACCGAAGCAAAACCGACTAGCATGGGCAAACCCTCCTCAGACTGCCGACAACTTTTCAACAGAACCTCTCTTCAGAGGCTGTCTGGAAATCAACAGTAGAGCGTGTCCCGATACGTTTGGGATGAACCAGCTCTTCGAGCAAAAGACGGGAAAAATAGACACTTTCCGAATGCTGGGTAATCTAGCTACAGAGCTGATTTCCCCTGGAAAAACGCATTTCCAGATAGCCTCTCGGTCTAAGAGGAGTTTTTTCCCGTTCGGCTTACTGCGTCCAAATGCTTGTTTGCCTCTCCTATCTATTTGCTTCGTTTTACCAAAGATGGCCCAAAGCACATTCGAAGTATTCGGCCATAGCTCCTCAGCAGGCCAAACCCGACACACCATCCGCTGATATCGACGACGGCGCTGTGTATCCAGGTCCCCTTGCACATCCATGCAAAGCCGCTGCACCTCCACGTCCGGCGCTTGCACAACTCCACCCAGTCAAAATCCAATAAAAGCCTTGTCCGCTCCTTCCGCCGAAGCCAATTGATACGCAATTGCCCATCCTGCAATCGGCTTTCTTCCCCCATGCCCTCGTCCAGCACACAGACCACCTCCCTAGCTCGAATCGCCTCGGTTTTGCCACACTTCCGGCAAGCAAACCAACGGGCCTTCCACCACCAGATCCCACGGCTTTGTGGCCGAAACCGATGCAACTCCACGGGGCAAACCAGCTCCTGCCAATCTGAAATCAAACTGAGATAAATCCGCTTTAAGGCCTTACTGGCTGTCCGGCGAACAGCATGGGATTCGTCTTGTAGCCTGGCTAGGAGCAGCTCCAGGGCCTAAGGATCTTTCCACTTGCCTAATTCTTCACAAGCTTCCCCTATCTTCCGCCAATCAGGGCTTTGCAATTGGGTAAGATACAATTCCAGGGCCATGGGCTGGCCACCTGGGTGCTTGGTCGCACACTACGAAGCAAAGGGTTGTCGGAACCTTTCTGCTGAGAAGGGAAACTTGCTGCTGCCTCCTGTGCCAAGACACAAAGGGAGCCGAAAAAGCCACCCTACTGAGGGGGCAAGCCACTTAGATTGTTTCCTCCTCCGCTCTGGGTCCGGAGAAGAGAGAGATTTTTTCCCTCACCGGGAACTTTTGCAGAGCTTGGGGACAGGAAAAATAACCCTTTTCATTCGGCTGAACTGTTATGTTTATTAGAAGTGTTATTTTCATTATAAAGAGTAGATCAGTTCCTGAAAAGCTACATGGTGAGTTTTCGGAGAGGCAGGCATGAGTTTTTTTCGCTGGGAGAGGGTTGTTTATTTGCTTAGGGCAAAGGCAAAAGGTAGGGTTGAAATGAGATTTTGGGTGGCACCAGAAAGGAGATTTCACCCTCATTTTGGGTGGGATTATTCCTTCATTGCCTAGGTAACTGAAAATGCTCTTATTCCTACTGGGCCGAGGTTGCCTCTTTTTACTAACAACTATCCCCTACTGAGCTCGACGTGTTGTCGTTTTGGGCCTCAGCCTGGCAGAGCAATCTTCTAATTACTTGGACTATTGGAGTTAGAGGCTGTGCTGAA
>JANXAQ010000088.1 GCA_025062105.1 Thermoguttaceae bacterium | reverse complement strand
GGCCTGATTACCGATAACCGGGCCGATCCCACCTTCCTAGACGCCCTCCGGAAACTGGGAGTGCAGATTTTCGTCGGAGAAATCCGGTAGGCCCTAAGAGCCTGCGAAAAGCTGAACCAGAGGCCGTAATTCCAGCACACTGAGTTCTATGCCGAAAACTAAGGTGTCGGAAACAGCCGAAAGTGCTAAACCAGATGGTGATTCTCTAGTAGGTGGCCGCCTAGCTGGAAGCAGGTAGTCTAGGCGTCCAATGGTCCCGAAGAGGCAAACTAGACGGTCGTACTCCCAGGAGGGAGCAACTTGGGAGAAATGTTACGGCTTCCATTTAGGGGCTTCGTCGCCGGGCCCCAGCGAAGAAGTATCGATCCGAATACGCTCTCCAGTGGCAGCGATGGTTACATCTAGGAGGCTGAGGCCCCACTGGCCATCAATGCAACGGGCTTCTACGCGCACCTGGCCGATTCCGTTGGGGCCCTTCACGTCGAAGGTGTAGAAGGCCCGGCCCTGCCCCCCTTGCAGTTCCATCTCGCCGCTGGGCGGTAGATACCAGACAGCCTCTTGGATCGGCTGGCCTAGGGCCTTCTGCACCTGCGGATCCTGTTGAACGACTTCTAGAGCCATTCGATACGGAGCGGCGGATTTGGGCCGAAGCACCAGGAGCCAAAATCCCCCAAAACCTGCCCCTAGTCCCACCAGCCCCACCACCACCAGGGCCAAAAGCAGTTTCCACCAAACCCTCCCAGAATGCCACCGCGCAGGAAGCCTTCTGGATAGCCCTAGGTCCACCTGTTTGGCCACTGTGCTCACCATGCGACTCCTTTCTCTAACAGGCACCTCCTGCTTTTCCCTCAACGGACATATTAACAGGCTGGTTTGTTCCCAGCAAGTGCATTAGACTATACATAGTGTTTTTCCGAGAGGGTTAGACTTTTTCAAAGAAGTGGAAACCCAGAAGAAAAGTACCTTTTAGCATCCTGGGAGGTCCTCTATGAAACTGCTGCGATCGACCCGACGGAAGTTTTTACAAACGGCGGTGGGCGGCGGCTTGGCCGTACCGATATTTGCCCGGCACTTGCTCTCGGCCCCGCCAAGTAGCAGGATTCGTCATGCCAGTTTCGGCGCCGGCGGCATGGCCGGGGCGGATATGGTTTCTATCGGCGGACATCCGAACGTAGAACTTGTTTGTGTGGCTGAGGTGGATCAGTCCCGACTCGGAATGCTCAAACAACATTTTGCCGACAAAAAGGTAGCCGTCTATCAGGATTGGCGAAAGATGCTTGATAAAGAGGGCAAACGCCTAGATTCGGTCAACGTCGGCACACCCGATCATATGCATGCGCCGATGGCCATGTCGGCCATGCAACTAGGACTCCATGCCTATGTGCAAAAGCCGTTGGCGCATGATATTTACGAAGTGCGTCGGCTGACCGAAGTGGCCCGGGAGAAAAAGCTGGTTACCCAAATGGGCATCCAGATTCACTCGGCAGCTTACTATCGGATCGCAGTGAAACTGGTCCACCAAGGAGCCATCGGCAAAGTGGTAGAGTCGCACTCCTGGAGCAACAAAAAGTGGGGCGACAAAGGGCCGCCCCCGGATCGACAGGACCCCATCCCGGCTGGGCTGGACTGGGACGGCTGGATTGGCGTTTGCCAGCCCAGGCCGTATATTGAAGGATATTATCATCCGGCCAATTGGCGTAAACGGCTGGATTTTGGCACCGGCACCTTCGGCGATATGGGATGCCATATTTTCGATCCGGTTTTTGAGGCCTTGGGCCTGCAGGCACCGCTGACGGTGCGATCGGAAGGACCGGCCCCAGACCAATGGAACTGGGCGATTAATGCGGTCATTCATTATGAGTTTCCCGGTAGCCAATACACGGCCGAAAGAACGGTAAAGGTCCACTGGTATGATGGGGATGAGCGTCCCCCAAAAGAGGTGCAGGAACTGTTGGAGGGCAAGCCCCTGCCGGATCAGGGCTCGATCATTATAGGCACCAAAGGGGTACTGCTTATCCCCCATGTGGCAGTACCTGTGCTGTTTCCCCAGAAAGAGTTTAAAGATTTCAAGATGCCCCGAGACCCGGGCACTTCGCACACCAACCAGTTTGTGGAAGCCATCTTGGGCAAAACTCAGACCAGTGCACCGTTTGAGTATTCCGGACCACTGACCGAAGCGGTTCTTTTAGGGGGTGTGGCCACCCGTTTTCCGAATACCACCCTAGAATGGGATGCCGCCAATCTCCGCTTCAAAAATAGCCCCGAAGCCACCGCTCTGCTCCGTCGGCAATATCGCAAAGGCTGGGAAGTGCCTGGGTTAAGTTAGCATCCCCGTCCCCGTCCACGTTAGCCGAGTGGAGGGGGCATGGTGGGTCCAGAAGGTACCCTCCAAAGGGACCTTCCATTGTGTGATTCCCGGCCAAGCGGAAATCCCGAGGCCTTGCTTGCTTCCACAGCAGTGCCCTGCTGCGTGATTCGGGTAAAATATTCTTCCCAGTGTTTTTGGTAAACTAGTCCCTGTTTTCGCAGAGATGACAATCCAATCGGGCGAAGTACACAATTTCCTCTTCCAGGACTCCCTACTGGGATGGGTTTGCCTATCTCGATATGTAGTGGGCATTACCATTATAGTACAATATATTGTGTGCGCTTTGAGCTTTAATTCCGAGGAAGTGAAGAAGGAAGAAGATGGCACAGGAAGCCGAAACACTCCAATCCCCAAAAAAAGAACTAAAAAGGGAAGGATTCTCAAAGGACTTGACGAGGTTTTTTCAGGATTTATAATAAAACATGCCCAGTGGGAGATATACCCATGGGTGTCAAGGAAAGCTGGACTACAGGTGTTGGAAAAATTGGCCGAAAAAAATTTTTGCGGGCCAGTTGACACCTTTTGGGTCCATGCTAAAATATGTAATTGCCCGGGGGTTGAGATCGACCCAACGCCTTCGGGCTGTGTGCTTTGATCTTTGACAATTTGGGGATGGCCCTGTAAAGGGTAGCCGTTTCGGCCTTTGCGGAACCGGATCAAACCCGGATGTTTTCTGGCAAAACCCCGCCAGAGACATCCAGGGAAGACCTTTCAGAAGTTAGCGACCCGCTGTTGGAGGGGCGACCTTCTAGCAGCGGAAGCAATTAAACTGAAGGGTTTGATCCTGGCTCAGAATGAACGTTGGCGGCGTGGATTAGGCATGCAAGTCGTGCGGTAGTCCCCGCAAGGGGGCGAGAGCGGCGAAAGGGTCAGTAATGCGTAGGTTACCTACCCCCCGGACCGGGATAGCCACGGGAAACTGTGGGTAATACCGGATAACGTCTTCGGACCAAAGGGTGCGATTCCGCCGGGGGAGGGGCTTACGTCCTATTAGCTAGTTGGTAGGGTAATGGCCTACCAAGGCGAAGATGGGTACGGGGTGTGAGAGCATGTCCCCGGACACTGGGACTGAGACACTGCCCAGACACCTACGGGTGGCTGCAGTCGAGAATCTTCGGCAATGGGCGCAAGCCTGACCGAGCGACGCCGCGTGCGGGATGAAGGCCTTCGGGTTGTAAACCGCTGTCGGCGGGGAAGAAATCCTAGGGGGCTATCCCCCTAGGTTGACTGATCCGCAGAGGAAGGACGGGCTAAGTTCGTGCCAGCAGCCGCGGTAAGACGAACCGTCCAAACGTTATTCGGTATCACTGGGCTTAAAGGGTGCGTAGGCGGCCGGATAAGTTGGGTGTGAAAGCCCTCGGCTCAACCGAGGAATTGCGCCCAAAACTGTCCGGCTCGAGGGAGATAGAGGTGAGCGGAACTTAGGGTGGAGCGGTGAAATGCGTTGATATCCTAAGGAACACCGGAGGCGAAGGCGGCTCACTGGGTCTTTCCTGACGCTGAGGCACGAAAGCTAGGGGAGCGAACGGGATTAGATACCCCGGTAGTCCTAGCCGTAAACGATGAGCACTTGGCCGGAGGGTCCCCCATAGCCTTCTGGCCGAAGCGAAAGCGTTAAGTGCTCCGCCTGGGGAGTATGGCCGCAAGGCTGAAACTCAAAGGAATTGACGGGGGCTCACACAAGCGGTGGAGGATGTGGTTTAATTCGAGGCTACGCGAAAAACCTTATCCTGGTCTTGACATGCCCGGATTATCCCCATGAAAGTGGGGTACGCCCGCAAGGGTGGAACGGGCACAGGTGCTGCATGGCTGTCGTCAGCTCGTGTCGTGAGATGTCGGGTTAAGTCCCTTAACGAGCGAAACCCCTGTCGCTAGTTGCCACCGGGTCATGCCGAGCACTCTAGCGAGACTGCCGGCGTTAAGCCGGAGGAAGGTGGGGATGACGTCAAGTCCTCATGGCCCTTATGACCAGGGCTACACACGTCCTACAATGCCGCGTACAAAGGGACGCCAACCCGCGAGGGGGAGCAAATCCCAAAAAGCGCGGCCCAGTTCAGATTGCAGGCTGCAACCCGCCTGCATGAAGCCGGAATCGCTAGTAATCGCGGATCAGCATGCCGCGGTGAATGTGTTCCTGAGCCTTGTACACACCGCCCGTCAAGCCACCAAAGTGGGGGGCATCCGAAGTCGCCGAGCTAACCCTCTTCGGAGGGAGGCAGGCGCCGAAGATGAACTCCGCGATGGGGACTAAGTCGTAACAAGGTAGCCGTAGGGGAACCTGCGGCTGGATCACCTCCTTTCTAAGGATCTGTTCCCGCTGGGTGGCTCACGACACCCAGCGACCAAATATGGGGCGGTTCCGCACTGCCGGATCGGCTTCCTTGGCCATTCCCAAAAAAATACTACCGGCCCAGGCCGAAGCAACAAGCTTCGCTTGGGCCGTTTTTTTGCGCTTCGCCCGGAAATCTCCCTTATTTGTCTTAATTTTCCTCTTTTCTCCTTACCATTTTTCCCCTCCCCCCTTTGAGGCCTCCGAATAGCTACAGTCTAGCCCTAGTCCTCCGGTTTCCCCCTTGTGCCGACCTACCCCCCCGTCTCAGAATGGCCCCCTCAGCCTAGCCTCCAGGCCTCCTGTTTAACCGTAGCTAACCTAAGATAATAGTGGGTAACTTTCTCCCGCTACATCTAATATTCATCATCCCCCAGCGAATATATTTTGGTAACCTGGGCATAATCCTGAACATATAGGGAACTTTGTGAACTTTTGATGCGTTAGGCTTTGGCTGTCCTCTCTAAATACCGACCATATGAGGGTGCTAGCAGCGCAAGTAACCCATCTTGGTATAGTCCGGGGGGAACCAAAATGCTGTAAAAATATCTCTCTCGAATTATGCAGAGGCTCCTTTGGAATTCTGTGTATTTATGAACATATAGTGAACTATATGAACGTTTGATTCTATGCCTATTCGGTTCTCTTAACCGAGCACCTACTATCTGTTGGCTCCTAGCAACCCTATATTAGATTAAAGGCATAGTAAGCCAAAATGGTATCAAAATATCCTCCCTGGAATTATCTAGAGATTCCTTTTCGATTCCGTGTTCGGAGGCGATTTATGGCAAAAATCTTACAAAAGCGAGATTGGTTGTGGACCTGCCGTAACGCAGGCATCCGCTGCTGGAGGAGTTTTCGCATTTCCATTTGCCGTGTACTGCCTGCCGCCTCCCTGGCATTTGCTTTATGGGTCGGCAGTCGATTCGAATTGGTTTTGGAACCCCCCGGCCAAGCAGAGGCAGGAGTAGTTCCATTCCAGGCCACCGAAGCTTCGCCCGAAACCAATCTTCTCTGCTCAAAAGATCCTTTGGAAACCAAAGAACTTTTCGATGGCCGAAGTCTGGCCGGTTGGAACGTCCTGGATGAGTTGGCCTTTAAGACCCACGGCAAAGTAGAAGTGCGGGACGGCCAGATTCTTTTGAGCAAAGGTGAGCCGTTTACTGGCATCCGGTGGACGGGGCCGTTTCCCCGCTGTAATTACGAACTTCTGATCGAAGCCTGCCGGCTGGAAGGCGATGACTTTTTCTGCGGACTGGTCTTTCCAGTAGGCCAGGCGGAGTGTTCGCTGATTGTGGGTGGCTGGGGCGGTAGCACCGTCGGCCTCTCGCTGATCGACGGGGAGCCTGCCGCTGAAAACGAAACTGCTGCCATTTATGATTTTGAAAAAGGCCGATGGTACTCCATCCGACTTCGGGTAACCGAACAGAAAATTCAGGTTTGGATCGACCGGGAAAAGTTAGTCGATTTTGAGTATCCAGGCCGGAAACTATCGCTCCGTTGGGACCAGGAGCCGATGCGTCCGTTTGGCATCTGCACCTGGCGAACCACCGGAGCGGTGCGCAAAGTGCAACTCCGGCGGATTGCAAAAGACGAGCAGCCTCCCAAGTCCGAACCTGCCCCCATGGGAACATGTCAGCCCGGGGAAGTACTCGCCTCTCCCCACCGCGGGAGAGGCCGGCCAGCCGTTGGCTGGCCGGGTGAGGGGGTATTCGAGGCAGCGCCCGTAAGAAAGCGGCTTTTGTCGGCAGACGCCAAAACACCCTCCCCCCTACCCCTCTCCCAGCGGGGAAGAGAGGAGAATAGAGGGCAGTTTCCTTCGGTCGAAATACTACCGGAACCCTTCCAGCCGAAGTTGCCGGAGCCTTCTATAGAACAGCTATTTATATTTGTTTCACACTCTTCCGCCTCTCCAAGCCAGTTGCCCACCGCTCTGGGCGTCCGTAGTCAGTTTGCTGCGGCGAAAACCTTTGATGGAAAACCGGTCCTTTGCCGGGCCGAACTGCAAAAGATCGACCGGGGCTTTCGCCTGTATCGGCTTTGGTATCCGTCGCCGGTCCAGACGCCGGTAGAACAGAACAACACCATTCCGGCCGAATATTACCTGCCGGAGGGAGCAGAAACCGGACCGGCTCGTCCAGCGGTGGTGGTGCTACACATTTTGAACGGCAATTACGAGCTGGAACGGCTTTTGTGCCGAACGTTGGCTTTGCGCGGGGTCCCCGCCTTGATGTTCAAATTACCCTATTATGACGAGCGGGCGCCGGCAGGTGGCCGGAAGCGGCTTTTGCAGGAGCCGGAGCTTTTTGTCCAGGCGTTGCCGCAGGCAATTGCCGACTGCCGTCGGACTATCGACGTGCTGGCCGCCCGGCCAGAAGTCGATCCAACCAAAATTAGCTTGGCCGGCATTAGTTTGGGCGGCATTGTCGGCGCTACGGCGGCGGCAAGCGATAGCCGACTGCATCGGGCCGCCTTGATCCTGGCCGGCGGCGATCTGCTAACCATTATTCGACATAGCCGGGAAGGGCGGCCTATCCTTCAGTTTTTGGAATCGTTGCCTGCCCAGCGCCGCCAACAGATGGAAAAGGCCCTGGAAGAAATTGATCCTCTGCATCATGCGTCGGCTTTGCGCCAGCGGGCGCAGGACGGCCGAGTGCTTATGGTCAATGCCGCCCAGGACGAGGTGATCCCCCGGGCTTGCACGGAGAAACTGGCCGAGGCTCTTGGCATGGCCGATCGGGTTGTCTGGTTGGAAGGTTTGGGCCACTACACGGCCATCGCAGCTTTGCCGCAAACCTTGGCCCAGACCACGGCCTTTTTTGCCGAGGATTTGCCAGCCGAAGCCAAACCACCAGTTGTCGAAACGCCAAAGCCAGACGCTCCCTTGGAAGCGGCCAGCAGCCTAGTTCGTCAGCTATTAACCATCTTGCTTAAAGAACCGAACGAAGGCCGATGCCATCTGTTGGATATTTCCGCCGAGGTGTTGGACCCGGCGGGCAAAAAATACGAAGGTCGGATCCGCTGGATCCGGGGTGCCGGGCACCGATTCCGATTGGAACTGAACATTTCCGGTTTGCCGGAGGTGCAGACGGGCCAAGGGGATCGGCCTTGGTTGGCCTCGGCCAAACGGGTCTTTGTGGGCCGGGCAAAAGAAACGGAAGCCGGCCACCAAGAGGTCCAAACTGGTGCCGAACGGTTGGACCCATTGAAGTTTGTTCCGGATCGGCATCTGGTACGGGCCAAAGCCTGGCTGGCCGCTTTGCAGGGCGTCGCACAAATGCCCACCTTACTGGAATCGCTGCTGGAAGCCGAGGAAACCCAGACGCCTCCTGCCCAGGAAAGTGGATCAGTAAAACCCCAGGGCAAGGCCGAAAAATCGGCGTCCAATCCGCCGACGTTGCCGGGAGAACCAGCCGCCCACCAGCCGGGAGCCCCTCAGTCGAGCACAGGCCGGGTGATCCTGCTTCGCCAGAAGGAGAAAAAGCAAAACACTCTTCAGATTGTTTTCACGCCGGAGGGGCGCCCTAGCCGACTGGAGCTTTCGGTCGATAAGTTCCGAGCGAAGATCAACGTGCACGGTTGGCAGCTGGACGCGCCGGCACCGGAGCCGCTTTTTGCCCCACCGGACCGGCCCCAGCAGGAGGTCGATCCCGAAGATTTGGTCCGGATCTGGTCCGCCCTGGTGGAATTCTTAATGGAAAAAACAGAATGACATAGAAGGCGGAAAGAATTTGGTGATAAACCAAGGAGACCATGACATGGATAGAAGATCGGTTTTTGGGGTTTGTTGGATTGGGCTAGCGGTCCATTTTCTGGGTTGGACGTTTTTGTCAGCCGCTGAGGTTAGCAGACCCAGTTCGGATCGCCTAACGGTGGAGCAAGCACCCTCGGCCTCCACCACTCAGTCCTTTCCGGAGCCGGAACTGGTGGCCAAGGATCCGGCGGGCCACGGCGTGCTAGGCCGATTGGAAGGCAAAACCATCCTGATTGTCCATGGAACGCCTACCGAGATGGGCCGGGCCCACGGCACCCTACTTGCCGAAAAGGCACGCACCTTGACCAACCGGGTGCTTTACGGCGTCGGCGGCCTGGACACAATCCAAAGCGGCCGATGGTTTCTAGACCTGATGGAAGAAATCCATCGGCGAACCGGTCCATTTATTCCGAAGCGGTTTTTTGAGGAGATGGATGCGGCAAGCCGGGCGGCTGGTATTCCTGAGCGGGACGGCCGATTTGCCAATCTGTTCCCAGAGCGGTTCCATTGCAGCGGGGTAGCCGTCCGGGGCAAGGCCAGCCGGGACGGCCGCGTCTATCACGCCCGAGTCCTAGATTATATGCGGGACATCCACCTGCAACGGGCCGCTGTGGTCCAAGTCTTTATCCCGGACGGCTACAACGCCTGGATGAGCCTGGGTTATGCAGGATTCCTCGGCACAGTAACCTGCATAAACGAGCGGGGCTTGGCCATCGGCGAAATGGGCGGACGCGGTGAAGGCGATTGGGACGGGATGCCCATGACCTTCCTGATGCGAGACATCATGGAACGGGCCAGTACGGTGGAAGAAGCGCTGGAAATCTTCCGCAAAACGCCCCGCACCTGTGAATACTATTATGTGCTAAGCGACAAGACTCGGAACATGGCCGCCGTCCGCGCCACGGCCAAAGAACTGCTGGTGCTTCGACCCGGCCAACAGCATCCGCTTTTGCCCCATGTGCCGGAAGATACGGTGTTTGTTTCCGGCGACACTAGGGCACAAGTGCTCAGCCAGCGATTGCAAGAGCACTACGGCCAGATCGACGTGCAGCGGATGATCCAGATCATTAAGCGGCCCGTAGCGATGGCCAGCAACCTGCATAATGCCATCTTTTCGCCGGAGACATTGGAGATGTGGGTGGCCGATGCCGGTCGAGATACCCCCGCCTGCGACGAGCCGTATGTGCGTGTCTGCCTGCCCGAACTAATCCAATGGTACCGGAAGGTAAATAATTTTACACAACACCAGAAAAATCCTGCAGCCAAATCCGCCCAGGCCAATGATTCCCCTAGCATCTACACACCCGATGGCCCAGAGCGGAGCACCCTCCTAACCCAAACGGATGTGTTTCTTTCCAGGCTTGGATCGGCAAGTACGCCTGCTGCCGGAGCCGGCCTCCGGCAAATCGAGACCGATGTGGCTATGGGTATGCTGGTTTCAGCCCATGCCGATTCAGAGAAAATCAAACCGGAGCTAGAGGCTCTTTTACAGGGGCAGTTTTTCTGGCAGATAGGGCCGCCGCTTGTAGAACCGGTACAACCGGCAGGCGATGTCTGTTACAGCGTGAAAGACCCTAGCATTGTGTTTCACGAAGGCCGATGGCACTTGTTCTGCACGGTCCGGGGGCAAAAACGGACCCATCAGATTGAATACCTTAGCTTTACCGATTGGAAAGAGGCCAATCAGGCCCGGCGGATTCGGCTCCAAAACCATGACGGATTCTTCTGTGCCCCACAGGTGTTCTATTTTACGCCCCACAAGAAGTGGTATCTGATTTGTCAGGCCAGCGATCCGACCTGGGAGCCGAACTACGGAGCCGCCTTTGCTACCACGGAAAATCTGGCGGATCCGGCCTCTTGGAGTCGGCTTCGACCGCTCGGCGCTAAACCGGCCGATGGCAAAGCCGGCCTAGACTTCTGGATCATCTGTGACCAGCAGCACGCCCACCTTTTCTTCACCACCTTAGATGGCCGAATGTGGCGGGAACAAACCCGACTGGAAGATTTCCCCCATGGCTGGTCGGAGCCGGTCCTGGCCATTCAGGGCGATATTTTTGAGGCTGGACATGTGTATCGGCTTCGGGGGATGCAGAAATATCTGGCCTTGATCGAGGCGCAGGGAGGGCACGGCTGGCGCTACTACAAAGCCTATCTGGCAGATCGGCTGGAAGGACCTTGGAAACCATTCGCAGCGGAGCGGGACCATGCCTTTGCTAGCATGAAAAACGTTCGGCACATGGCGGAGCGGTGGACCGACTGCATTAGCCACGGCGAACTGCTCCGCTGCGGTGTGGACGAGCGTCTGGAAGTGGACCCTGCCGATTTGAAGTTTTTATTCCAAGGGGTCTTGGACCGAGACCGGGCTGGCAAACCCTACGGCCAAATCCCCTGGCGATTAGGCCTGCTGGAACCCGCTAAGCCATAACCTGACTCTGTTGCAACCCTTTCCGGTCGGAGGCCTAGACCTACCAAAACTGAAGCAACACCGACCAGTATGGGCAAAACTTCCCTAGATTGCGGACAACCTTCCAACAGAGCCTCATAACCTCGGAAGGTCTTGGAGGTTTCCTCTCCCCTAAACTCTGGCTGTTGGGAGAGGGGGCACCGCCCGAACAAATTGGTCTTTTCCTTCTAGTAATCCACGGAGTATAATTAAATTATATAGGCGATCTTCGGGAGGAATCTAAGGGATGGAAAAAGAATGGTTGGATCGGGCCGAGGCAATTCAGCAGCGTCTTAAGCAGTTGCAGGACTCTCTTTGACTATGCGGGCCGAAAGAAGCGGGCTGCTGAACTGGAAGAGCAGATGGGTCAGCCGGATTTTTGGACCCGGCCCGAACGCGCTCAGACGGTAGTAGCAGAACTAAAGGCGCTCAAAGCCATTCTGAAACCGATGGAAACATTGGCCCGGGAGGCGGAAGATCTCCAGACCCTGCTAGAAATGGCGCAGGAAGATCCTGAGTTTGCTGCCGAAGTACCTAAAAGCTTGCAGCAACTAGAAGCTCAGCTCAAAGATCTGGAGACCAAAGCCTTGCTTAGTGGGCCATGGGACAGCCATTCCGCCCTGCTAAGCATTCATGCCCGGGACGGCGGTACGGATGCGGCCGACTGGGCCGAAATGCTTCTACGAATGTACATCAACTGGGCAAAAGAACATGATTATGAGGTGGAACTGCTGGATCGGCAGGACAACGATCCTGCCGGCATTGCCAGTGCTACCATCGCCATTCGGGGCCCCATGGCCTATGGGTATCTAAAAGGCGAAACAGGCATCCACCGGCTCGTGCGGATCAGCCCATTCAATGCGGAGGGCAAACGGCAGACCAGTTTTGCCGCCGTCGATGTAACGCCAGAAATTACCGACGAAAAAGAAATCGAAATCCGAGAGGAGGATATCGAAGAACAGGTCTTTCGGTCTAGTGGGCCTGGCGGCCAACATGTAAACAAAACTTCTAGTGCTGTTCGGCTGATCCATATCCCCACCGGCATAGTCGTCGCCTGCCAGAGCGAGCGGAGCCAACATCAAAACCGGGCCACCGCCATGCGCATGCTCCGGGCTCGCCTGGCCCGGCTAGAAGAAGAAAAACGAGAAGCCGAACAGGCGGCCAAATATAAACAAATGCCTAAAGTTGGCTTCGGCTCCCAAATCCGCAGCTACTTCCTCCATCCCGAACAACGGATCAAAGACGCTCGAACCGGTCTGATGGTTACCGACTTCCACCGGGTGCTAGACGGCGATATCCAACCGTTTTTGGACGCCTATCTGCGCTGGCGAGCCGGACAGGAAGAAAAATCAGCCACCACCCAAAACTAACAACCTCTTCGGCTCTGGCAAGACCTTCTCCGGACGCAAGCATGGCCCACCCAAAGGGGAGCAAAATCGGCTAGCCTGGGAAAAACCTCGCTAGGTGCAAAGAACCTTTCAACAGCGCCAACCTCTAAGCTCGACTTTTGCCATTTTTCCTAAGTTGTTTTGTCACCAGAGGTTGCAACGTGCCTTTCTTTTGTTCACACAATTTCCTAAGTCCGATAATTTCAAGGAGTTAGAACTTTCCCATTTCGGCAGAAGCCCAAAAATGGCAAAAGTCGAGTTTAGAGGCTGCCCTGAAATTGGGATTTGGGCGGTTTCCCATGGGTTTTGGCCGACCGGCTCCTACCCTCGACACTGCTTAAAAACCCCGGATTTTGAGCATTCTGGGAAATTGAGGGAGGAAAACTCCTTTCGTCATAGAAAATGTTTTTTCGGACAGCCTCTTCCAAAATCATCCCCCAGATGGATCCGGCGGCGTCGCCCCCCGGAGGAGAAAGAAAAACTGCTTTTCTGAAAAGTTTCAAATTCTCTCTGCCTGCCTTTTCGCCCTTAGCCATCCTAAACCCATGTGGAACCTTCGGATCGAAAAACTCCGGCAGGAATATACAAATCGGTATGTGGTCATTGCTGGGAATCGCCCAGAATACCGCCGGTTCCAAGGCAGGATCGGCCAGGTGAAAACCATTACTATGAACGGGCAAACATTGGTGCAATGGGTGGATTCGGCCGACCGGGCTTAGTATGCTCTGGATTTGGATGATTTGCGGCTGCTGGATCGCGCGGTAGTTCCAGCCACATCGCCTAGATAAATAAAGCGCGGTGCACCAGAACCAGATACCGCAGAGGAGTGCTCCCCTTCGGTGATTTTGGGGGAATGCTACGTGCTGTCTTTACAAACAAAGCACCTGTCAGGCTGGGAGTATTGTGAACATTTAATGAGTGAGCATTGATATTCACTAGATCGCCAAGAAGTTCCCTTTATTGTGAGGCGATTGGCGGGGGCAAGGAAGCGGTTCGAGTGCGGCTTGGGCGCTGATCTAGCACAGTCCAAACCGGCACCCGCTGCCGAAGCTGATCTAGATATGCCTGCTGTTGGATTTGGCTGCGCTGTTTGCGGATTTCTTCTCGGATTTTCACCTGGGCTTCTTCAAATGGGATTCGGCGGGCCTCTTGCCGATCAATCACCCGCACAATATGAAGCCAATCGCCGTCTTCCAAAATAGGACTCATAGCGCCGACAGGCAAAGAGAAGATGGCCTGATCGAGAATTTCTGACCGTAGGCTACCCTGGGTGGTCCAATCGCGCTGACCGCCTTCGGCGGCATTAGGAGCGTCGGAATATTGCCGGGCTACCTCCGCAAACGGTCGCCCGTCCAGAACTTGATTGCCCGCATGGGCCAAGGCAGCCCAAGCAGCCTGTCGGCTTGGATATTTGGATATACGCACACTAATCTGCTCCCACCGGGCCTGGGCCGGCTGTTCAAATCGGCTCCGATTGGCCTGATACCAAGCCCACATCTCTTCATAGCCTACCTCTTCGTTGACTTTGACTTTTTGGGCCAACCACTGTGCGGCTAAGCTCCGTTCAAAATACAACCGCCGATGCCGAGCTACTGAGGTTCCCCCCTGACGCAGACGAGCGTCCAACTCCTGATAGGTCTGCACCTGATAGAAAGCGAAAAACTTGGGCAACTCCACTTTCTCAAAGTGGCGTGCTACCTGCTCTTCCATGTTTTTCAAAGCCTCTTGGCCAACCACTGCCACCGCATCATAATAAGCCAACTTCGCATCGACCAATTGGCTAAGCAAAGTAGAAAATTGAGCCTGAACAAAAGATTCCCTTTGGAACCAAATCTCTTCTACGGAAGGCGACGGTAAGCGTCGGTCCCGGCTTTTTTGACGCCAGTAAATCGAGATCAAAAACTGCTCGGCCGTCACCCAAAGGTCGCTCATCAGCACCACATCCGACCCCACACGGGCTAAAACCCTGGCACCTTCGCAAAAGACCTTCTCTGCCGAAGGATCAGGCACAGGCTTTTGTTGGCTTCTAAGAGGCCAACTTCGGATTTGCTCAGCGGATCCCCTTATGCCGGAGAGGCCGTCAACCCTTTCGAGAACATCCTCCTGGCAGAAACCAGGCCTTTGGCCAAATGAAGAAAAGCCGTCTGAAAATCTGCCATCCGACCGCTCTGGATAATAACCTTCTTCCGTGGGTTGTCTGGGAAGAGATTCTGCAACGGAGGGGGCTGGAAGCTGGGCATTGCTCCACCATTTAGGGGGCTCGAAATCCGCTGTCCTCTCTAAATGCTCATTATTAGGGTGGGAACCCTCAAGCCCTTTGGGAATTGCCAAAACCCTACCTTCAGAGTCTGATCCGATAATTGGCGGATTGGCTGCCCCACCCGTTGAGGATGAGGCTGCGGGAGGTTCGTAGGGCACACTCTCCCCGGGCAGAATCTGTTCGGAATCATCTGGCTGCCTACTGATTGCAGATTCCGTGTTACTACAAGAGGATAATGCGGGAGCGAAATAGGGGGAAGCCGTTTCCGTTCTGTTAATGGACTGAGTGGAGCAACCCAATGCCTGCCCAGGAGAAAGGGGCTTTAGGGGTGGGGTGATTTGTTGCTGGGCAGAAGTAGGGGGGCTGGGGGGCAAAACCACATATTGTGGTATATATTCATCCTCTAAAGAGGGAGCAGCCTGGGCGTTCTCGACCCAGCTCTCTAACCGGGCCAAGACCGCCGCCCCCCACTGGGGCCGAAGACATACCACAACCGCTCCGATCGTGGCCCCAAACAACAAGATCCCATACCAATGCCGAACCACAGGCCCTCCCTAGCCTCCCAAGCCCCTCTTTCGGGGTTTGATTCCTAGCGAATTCGGGTTCTCTCTCCTTTTCCCCCAAGATCAGAAAAAGAGAAACGAAACCTCTCCAAAAGCCTGAGACATGGAGTCCAGACCTTTTGATTCGGTATGCATCGGACGGCCTATTCCAGCCCCTTTTCTATTCGCTGTTATCCACATTTTGGGAACCGGTGCATCAGTCCAGAGAGATTTTTGATCCCATTTTGGTTTCCTGCGCATATGCCCCATTCTATTGGGTTGCTAGCACTGCTAGCACCCTACATACAGGAGGTGTTTAGATGGGGCAGCTAAAGCCTACCAAATCAAAAGTTCATAAAGTTCCCTATAAGTTCAGGTTTATCCAGAGGTTCCATTTTGAAACTTATCATCAAAAGGCAGTAAATTATTGCCCCCAAAATCAGGGGACCCAATAAAGAGACCGAAATCTTTTAAAAAGAAGCTTTGCAAAATGCCATTGTTTTGCGAAACTGTTTTAACTATTTAACTATATTGCCTATTTTCTGTATTTTTTCTATTAGCCTCGGAGTTTGCGAGATTGGTTTCCGAATACGTTTCCTCTAATAACTTGTGTATAACTAACTCTTGTGGAGAACACCCAAGGTGCAACTGGTGCGGCCTGTCGCTCTGCCTCCACTGGGCCGCTATGATGTCCCCGACTTTTTTCAATTTTCAGTGTTTTCGATGAGCTGCCCCCTCGAAAGGATGGCAACAGAGACATCCCGTTCGGTGGAAGTCGTAGGAGGGGCTTTACTTACTACCGCAGACCGATTTTGGACCCTCCTTATTGGCCCAACCGGCAGGATTATAGGGGAGTTTTTCCTCGGATTGCAACAGCATTTTAACAAGATGGAGGATTTGGTCCGGCGTTGTAACTTCTTTTGGCAAAGGAAGATAAGCGGTTTGATTATCCACGATGCGGAGGCGTCCGCCGCTTAGCTTGGCAAGCTGCCGGATGAACGAGGCTACCCGATAGACGAACACGACATAGGAGGTGTCTAACTGATGGCGTTCCATCCGAATGGCCGACAGATACCACCGGCCGGCGGCAATCCGAATTTCGTGCACTAATAGTAATCGTTGGACTTCTGGGGGCAAGGGGCCAAATCGGTCCTGGATTTCGGCTTGGAGGATTTGGAGGTCTTGGTAGGTTTCGGCTCTGGCCAGGCGTCGATACAGGTCCATTTTCAGGCGAACGTCAGGCACATAGGTTCTAGGCAGGTAGGCAGCACCTGGTAGATCAATATCCACTTCCAGGGGGGTTTTGATGGGCTGGCGCTTCAGCCGGGCAATAGCCTGCTCCAGAAGTTGGCAATATAACTCATAGCCGACCATGGCAATATGTCCACTCTGTTCCCGCCCTAGAATATTGCCAGCCCCTCGGATTTCTAGGTCCCGCATGGCGATAGCGAACCCCGCACCAAGCTGGCTATATTCTTCGATGGCTCGCAGACGCCGGGCAGCGTTAGGCGAAATGTATCGCTCTGGATCGATCAACAAATAACAATAGGCACGGTGTTTATACCGGCCTACACGGCCTCGCAATTGATGGAGGTCTGCTAGACCGTATCGGTCGGCCTCATTGATGAAGATAGTATTGACATTCGGCAGGTCTAAGCCGCTTTCAATGATAGTAGTACATAAAAGTATATCAAACCGATGATCTATAAAATCCAACATCACCCGTTCCAACTGCTCTTCAGGCATCTGGGCATGGCCAATCCGTAGCCGGGCCTCCGGTACAATTTGTTCCAACACGGCGGCCATTTCCTGGATGTCCGCCACCCGATTGTGCACAAAGAAAATCTGGCCGTTCCGGTTCAGCTCCCGAAGCACGGCATGACGAATCAGCTCCGGATCGAATCGGCACACATGGGTTTCTACCGCCAGCCGATCGGCAGGTGGCGTTTGCAGGTTCGATATATCCCGCAGCCCCACCAGAGCCATGTGCAAGGTACGGGGAATTGGGGTGGCGGTCATCGTCAGTACGTCAGCCATTTCTCGAAACCGTTTAAATCGCTCTTTCAGCTCGACGCCAAACCGCTGTTCTTCGTCGATAATGACCAATCCCAGGTTATGAAACCGCACATCCGGTTGTACCAGCCGGTGAGTGCCGATGATGATGTCAATTCGGCCGGAGGCTAGATCTTCGAGGATCTGCTGCTGGTGGCGACGGGGTACAAAACGGGACAGCACAGCAATACGGATGGGAAATTCGGCCATTCGACTGGTGAAAGTGCGTAGATGTTGTTCGGCTAGGATCGTGGTGGGTACCAGCATAGCCACTTGGTACCCGGCGCAGACGGCTTTAAAGGCTGCCCGCATGGCTACTTCGGTTTTTCCAAAACCGACGTCGCCACAAAGCAACCGATCCATGGGTCGGCTAGATTCCATATCTTGTTTGACAGCTTGAATGGCGGCCAACTGATCCGGCGTTTCCGGATAAGGGAAAGAGGCATCAAATTCGTGTTGCCATTGGGTGTCAGGGGGGAAGCGGATGCCGGGCAGGCTGCAGCGTTTGGCTTGCATCTGGAGCATTTCCGCCGCCAAATCAGTGACAGCATTTTCCACGACTTTCTTCTGCCGGGCCCAAAGCCGACCGCCTAATTTGGCTAAACGAGGCCGAGCCTTTGTGCCGCCCACATATTTCTGAACTAAGCCGATTTTGGATGTAGGAACATAAAGTTTCGTCCCCTCTGCAAATTCTAACACCAGATGTTCTTCCAGTTGCTGATCTTTTTCCAGCAGTTGGAGGCCCCGGTAGCGTGCAATGCCATGGGCCACATGGACCACCAGTTCCCCTTCCTGCAACTCCAGAAAACTATCGATTGCCCTGCCAAGATGCCGAGCAACCGGACGGCGGATCTCCTCCCGGCGAAATAGCTCCCCGCTGGAAACAAGAACCGTTCGCTCCGAAACCAGCCGAAATCCCCGATGCAGTTTGCCCAGCACAAACTGAAGCCGACCTTGCTGCATCAATGCACTTTCTTGAAACAACTCCTGCAACCGACGGATTTCTGCATCGGTTTCACAGATCAAATACACTTGCTGATCGGCACCGATGGAGTCCAACTCTTTTTGTACTCGGTGGATGTCGCCAGTAAACCGTTCGACCGATTCGATCCGCAGCCGACAGGTCGTCTCCCAGGAACTGGCCGCCACGGCCGACACAGTTACTGACGGAAATCGTACAAGCCGTTGCAGAACCTCGATATATGTATGAACTTTCTCTGGCTTTTCGAGCCGCTGGAGATATTGGTGGCCACAGCGTTCCAATTCCCCAGGTTCCACCAACACCACCCATGCCGTTTCGGGCAGGTACTCGGTCAGGCAGCCGTGTTGGGCTTCGACGATGCCCAGGCCGGTAATTTCCACCTCCTCCAGTGCCCGAACACTCCGCTGACTAGCTACCTCAAACTGCCGAATCGACTCAATCTGATCGCCGAAAAATTCCACCCGCAGCGGTTCAGTAGCATCCGGAGCAAACAGATCGACCAGGCCGCCCCGAACGGAAAACTCACCAGGCAACGCTACGGCCGTCATCCGCTGGAAGCCCTCGGCCTGAAGCCACCCGACCAACTGCTCCATCTGCAGCGGCATGCCCACTTGGAGCCGGCGGCTGTGAGCCTGCAACTGGGCAGGTGTAGGAACCGGTTGCATCAGGGCCTGAATGGGGCCGACTATCAGCTGGCCATAAGAACCCCTTCGAAGCTGTTGGAGCACCCGTAGTCGCTGACCGAAGCATTCATCAGCTGCCCTAGCTTCCTCGGGCAGAGACTCCAAGGCAGGGAATTGTTCCCGACGGGCTTGATCCGGCGGAAGGAAAAGCTCTAGGTCTTCTAGGAAATCGTCGGTTTCTTCGGGTTGGGCAGTAAGAACCAGAATAGGGCCCGGAGCATAGGCTTGCAAAGCGGCCACGACCAGCGCGCAGGCCGACCCCCAGACTCCATCCAGCGTGGCGGCATGCCCCCCCTGCAGGCTAGCCACCACCTGGTCGAAGCCTTCTTGCCGCTGAATAGCACCGACCAACTCCCGCAGTTGGCCTAGCTTTGCTGAAGCCGTAGTGGCCACTCCCATCTATTTGGCTATTCTAAATCGCTGGTTATGCCCGGCAAAGGTCGGTCAATCCAGAGGCCACGAATCTCTCGATATAAAAGCGGAGAAGTAATAGGTTGCTCTGACAAAGCTAGCTTGCCGAATCGCCATGTTCTGCCTAGATTACCCATTTTTCCCAATTTGCTCACAGAATGAAATCTCTGAAAAATCCTGAAGAATCTCTCCATAATTCAAAGCGATATTTTTAGACCACATTGCTCGTTCCACCTCTACCCCAATCTATCTCGCTGTTATACACATTTTTGGGAGGTATTTCCCATTCTAATGGTAGCAAATTATTACCCCAAACAGGGGAATAACGAAGCATTCAAAAGAGCTAATTGTGACTTTGAGAAATCGCACTATTTATCGCACCATTTAGGCAAAGAATCACTTCCAAGGACAAAAAGTGGGTTGGTTTCAAAGAACGTCTTAGCTAGATCGCCTATTTTATCCATTCTACGTTGCCCCACGAGCTTTTGAGATTTACCTCAAGTGGGATTTGCCTAAAATAAAGTTCGAACGCTTCAACGCCAACTTGTGTATAAGAGCGAGCCCCATATATGGGGGCTCCTACCACTGCTAGCAATCTACAGAACAAATAGTTATTAGGTCTTTGAAGTGGACGGTCCACTTCCTATCGAATCAAAGGATCATAAACTCCCCTCTATGGTCAGGATGGAGCAGAGGTTCCCTGAATCTTTTGATCCTACACCCTTCGTTTCAGGCTGCTCTCTAATTCTCTGAGGTGCTCACAGAGCTGCTCACTCTCTTGTGCCCCCTATTGGGTTAGTAGAATCCATGCCAAAATGGAATAAGTATTTCCCCTTTGACTTATCTGAGATTTCAAAATTTTGTTTTGAGCCACACCTGAGAGGTCTGAGTAACCTTCGGATCTCACCAGGAACGGGGAGAAAAAGTAGAAGGTAGGGAGCCAAACGGCTGCGAAGTGGCAGACTGAGACCGGAGGGTTCTTCCGCTACCACTATTAAGGGACTTAGTACTCCATTTTCGAACTAGTTCCTAAGACAAAATTTAAACTGGAGAAAATAAGAAAAATAGTCAAAGTCTTCCCAGGATCACTCCTAAGAACCTGGATTTTTGAAAGTAGAATCTTTTTCTTTTCCTGCTGTTTCCTAGCTTCTTTGGGCTGCTCGGGGCCCTGGCTTTTTCCTGGTGGGCAAACAGGTCATAATGCGCCATAATGGAGGGACGCGGGAAGCCTTTATTCGTTAGCATGAGATTTTGACGCCGCTTTTGCCATCTTTTTGCAAGTTCTTTTAGTTTAGGGAGTTAGGCTTTGCGGCTTTTTTCTTCTGCAAATTTCACAACAGCAATATTTTCAAACGGTTAAAACCTCCTAAGGAGGCTCCGCCTGGAAATTGGCAAACGTTTGGTTTAGCTTGACTTTTCCATTTTAGGGTCTTGCCGAGGGGGCAAAATCTAACTTCTTGGAATTATTCGAGTTAAGAAATTGCGTGTCCTACAGGAGGTTTCGACGTTAACTCCTGGGAGCAAAACAAGTTAGCAGAACAGCAAAGCTCAGGGAGTTTCAAGGCCCTCCGAATGGAGATTTATTTAAGGTTGCCAGGTGTGTTTTGGACTGAGCGGCCCTCTTATCCAGGTCCTGTCAACAATAGAGCTTTTGGGGATCTGGAAAGATTTAGGAAGGCAAAGGAAGACGCTAAATCTTGGACATATAGTGAACAAAATGAACTTTTGATTTGGTCGGGTTTGATCTGTCCCATCTAAACTTTTCGGATAGGTAGGGCATAAGCAGTAGTAGCCAGCCTAAATGTTGGGGCCGAGGGATGAAACTCAAAATGGTATAAAAATATATCCTTTAAATTATACCCGAGGTTGGGCAGTCGCGAGCTTTTAACCTATTGTCAGGAAAGGGGTTACAATGTACGAATCGCATAATGCTTCTGAGGTCTCAGAAGTAGATGGGCGTAGTGGCCAGGAGGGCGTAAAAGTAGGGCTATGGGGGGTGCTGATCTTTGCGGAATTGGCTGCTTTGTGGGTGGTCATTGTGGTGTTTTGGGTATGGTTAGCCAATCGACTGACGTCGACTGGGCCGGTGAGTCGCGATCCGGAGAAGATGAAGTTGGCAGCCAAGGAGTTAGAGGAACGTGGATTGGCGGCGGCAGCGGCGGCGGCTTGGCAGGCCTATTTGGACGCCCAACCCCAAGCACCCGATCGGTGGGAAGTGCTGCTTCGGATCGGCAATTTGTATTTGCGGGCCCAGCAACCTACCCAGGCCGCTCAGGCCTTTGCCCTTCTGCGCCAAGAGGTGCCGGATGAACAGCTCAAACAACAGGTGGAAGCTGGGTTAGTGGCCTGTGAGCGTTTGTCCGGTCTTTATGGGCCGATTGAAAAATGGTTGGCCCAACGCCGACTGCAACCTCAGAGCATAGCCGCCCAAGGGCAAGTCGTGGCCATTGTTGGCGATGAAAAACTTACCGAAGCGGACCTGGACATGCTATTGCGCAGTCGCCTGGACCAACTGCTGGCTGCGCAGGGGCTTTCGGCAGATAAAGCCCAGCGCGAGGCCCAGCTTCGCCAATGGAACAGCCCTGGAATGCGTGCTCGGCTTTTGCGCCTGTTGCTCCAAAACGATCTGTTTTTACGCCGCGCCCGGGAGATGAAGCTGCACGAGGATCCTGAATTTGTGGCCCAACGGGAAGAAACTCTAGAAATGCTCCTTTTGGAGCGGTTTTTGGAACGGGAGTTAGTGGACACTGCGCCTACCCAAGCCGACGTGGAGGCATACTACCGATCACATCTGGCTCAGTTTCAGCAACCCGAAATGCTCCAGGTGGTGCTGATGCAATTGCCAGACGCTAAAACCGCCGCCGAAACAGGGGCTAAAATTCAATCGGCTGAGGAATTTGTACGGATAGCAGCCAGTTTGAAGGGAGCCAATGGTCAACCGGCTGCGGGTCTGCGGCAAATCGTTCGGAATCGGCCCGATCCGATTTTGGGTGATCCGGAACCGCTATTTCAACTTCAAGAAGGCCAATGGACCAACAGACCGCTGGAAGTTCGTGGAAATTATTATTTAGTTTTAGTGGATAAAAAAATACCTGCCCGCACCCTTTCCTTGGCCGAGGTTCGCCCCGTGATTCTGGATACATTGCGCCAACAGCGTCGGCAGGAGGCATTAGATCGGCTATTTGAACAACTGTCGCATCGCTATGGGGTGAAAATCCTGTTGCAGGCGCCGGCCACGGCTACGGAACTGCCGCTTGATGCGGAACAGACTCTGACGGAAAAAGGCCCATCGAAACCCTCCCCGCCTACGGCTTCGATTCCTCTGCCTCCACAGAACCCTACCTCGAACCCTAAACCGCCGGAAAACAGTGCTAAGGAACCCTAAGGGAGTTCTGGAGAACATACGAGATGGATAGCTTTTGAGCGTTCCCGAGCAGATAACAGTTTCGTCGAATGGAGTAGGCTTATTTTTTTCCTTTTTCCTCTGAGGCCAAGAGTATACTGTGTGGTCTGGTATTCGGTTAGCCTGCCACTGAACTCAGTAGAACAAATAGCCACTCTCTGAGCTCGCCTTTTGCCATTTTTCCTGACTTCCGATTTACAAATCCAAGGATTTCCTGCAGTTTGAGCCTGTGTCTTCCAAGCCGAGGGGTTGCGGGTGAAATTCTGCAGGTTTATTGAGCAAGATAGGTAATATAGACAGAATAAGCTTCGGCCCTCGGCATACCAGCTCTGCCCAGCACCTCCCCATAGGAAAACCCTTTCCTTCCGAAGCTAAGGTCCTCACCACCTTCGAGCGCCTCTTGGCTCCTGGAATACGGAGCCTCTTGTGGCCTGTGGAAGCTGCCCGTGGGAGGGACGGTTCGATGGGCAGAGGGCTACCTATCTTGGCTAAATCAACCTAAACTGACCCAAAAAATCACTCGCACCCGGCCGGGGCCAACCATTGCAAAACGGAAGCTAAGCTCGACTTTTGCCATTTTTGACCACGTAGCGAATGCGCCACTCTCTAAGTCTTTGTCGGCATTAGGGTTAGGAAATTGCATGTCTAATTGAAAGGTGCTCCGTAACTTTCGATGCCAAAAGGATTTAGGGAAAATGGCAAAAGTCGAGCTAAGATGTATGTTGACATTGGGATTTTAGGGGGTTGCATGGGATGATGCCCCGCCTTACTTGCCACCGCTTAAAGATAGGCCTTTTTGGGGAGCCAAGGAAACTCAGGAAGGAAACTTTTTCATCGTAGAACATGCTTTTCAGGACAACCTCTAACCTGGCCTTTTGCCATTTTGTAACTTCTTTTATTTTGAGAAATTAGGCTTTCCGGCCTTGTCATTCAGCAAATTTGCTAGCGCCCTTATTTTCAAAGGGGGAAAGCATTCCGAAGAGGCTTCCGTCTGGAAATTGGGAAAAGTCGAGCTTAGGGGCATTTTTGAGAGACTCCTTTTGTGGGAGAAGTTTAGTTTTAGGGATTGCTTGGCTATGGGGAGATAACCGATGGAGGAAAAGGCGGTGGGGGCGTTTAGTTGTCCGTTACCGATTTCGGAATACGAGCGGGTGCAGTTAGCCCACGGCGGAGGAGGCCGGCTGATGCGGCAACTGCTTGAAGGGCTATTTCTGCCGGCTTTCGGCATTGGGCGGGCAAAGGCCAGTCCAGTCTCGGCCCTTAGCCGGGGAAAACCGGACGGCCTGGTGCTGCCTGGCCCGGCTCATGATAGTGCTGTGGTCCAATTGGCCGATGGTCAGCGACTGGCCTTTACTACCGACTCCTTTGTAGTTAGCCCTCTATTTTTCCCCGGCGGTGATATTGGCCGATTGGCCGTCTTCGGCACGGTCAACGATCTGGCCATGGCCGGCGCAAAGCCTTTGTGGCTTAGTGCCAGCTTTATTCTCGAAGAGGGCCTACCCATACAAACCCTTCGCCAGGTGGTAGCTTCGATGCAAGAGGCAGCCCAGCAGGCAAATGTACAAATTATAACTGGAGATACGAAAGTCGTCGATCACGGCAAAGCCGACGGGCTTTTTATCACCACAGCCGGTATCGGCCTGATTCCCCCTGAGATCGAAATCAGCCCAGCCCGGATCCAACCGGGCGATGTGATCCTTATTAGCGGTGATCTTGGCCGACATGGCATCGCCATCGTTTCCGTCCGGGAAGGTTTAGAACTGGAAGGAGTTTTGCCAAGCGATTGTGCTCCGCTAGCGGATCTAGTCCAGGCCCTTTGGGAGCTGGGGCCGGACCTGCATTGTCTGCGGGACCTTACCCGAGGCGGGCTGGCGGCTGCGGTAAACGAAATTGCCCTGGACGCCCATGTGGGCATCGATCTGGATGAGTCAGCCATTCCGGTCTCCGAACCGGTTGCCGGTGCCTGTGAACTTCTAGGCCTGGACCCCCTTTATGTGGCCAACGAAGGACGTCTCGTCGCCTTTGTCGCAGAGGAGTCGGCTCAACGGGCTTTAGAAATCCTGCAGGGGCATCCGGCAGCCTCCCACCCCGCCCGCATCGGCAGGGTAACTGCCGAGCATCCGGGACTAGTGCAACTTTGCACCTCATTTGGCGGCAGTCGATTGCTGGATCTGCCGGCCGGCCAACTGCTACCCAGAATCTGCTAAACGCCACTTTTGCCTTTGCTCTTAGCACGGTTTGCCTCTAGTAGTTACGACAAACCCTCTTTTGTTCACAGAATTTCCTAACTTCGCTTTTATCAATTTCCACAACTATCTTTGCCTCCAAAAGTTACGACGCTTTTTCCCTTTGCCAACCCAATTTCGTAATTCCAATAGCGACAAATCGTTACACTGTCCTTCTTTCAGGGCACAGCCACACATGGCAAACGTCGCAAAAGTTCGACCTTTGCCATCTTTTGTAACTTCTTTTATGTCAAGAGCGTGGACTTTGAGGATTCTTTGTTCAGCAAATTTCCTCAGAGGCTGTCCTAAAAAGGATTTTCTATGATGAAAGGAGGTTTCCTCCCTCAATGCCCCAGGATCCCAAAAATCCCTGTTTTTAAGGAGAGTCTGAAGGATAGGAGCCGCTTGGCCAAAACCCATGGAAAACCAGCCAAATCCTCATTTTAGGAAAGCCTCTCAGTCCGATATTGCCAAAAGGTTAGGATATCCAAAAGAGCTGTACCCTGGAAATGAGCAAAAGTCGCGCAGCAAGAAACCTCTGCACAATTCAAAGGAATATTTTTATACCATGTTGGCTTCCCCCCTCTAACCCAATATATAGCGATTGCTAGCATTACTAGCACATGGAAAAGTAGCTGTTCTGGTAGGAGAACCGAACGGCTCTAGAAGCAAAAGTTCATTAAGTTCACTATGTGTTTAGGATTTCGCAGAGGGCCCCTAACCTCGACTTTTGCCATTGTTCCTAACGCCTTGTGTTTCCAGGAGTTAGCGTGAAGGGATCCTTTGTCCATACAATTTCCTAACTCCAATATTCATAAGGAGTTAAAGCATTCCTCTTCCGGCCCGAAGCCAAAAATGGCAAAAGTCGAGCTACCTCCAATCATTCCGGAGAGATAGCACTTTTCCCTCTTCGGCAGGAGGTCAACCATGACAAAAGTCCAGCTAAAAGATAATTCGGCCGAATAAAGGGCTCTCTCATTGCCCCCATATACTACCTCCCCCATATCCTACCCTCGCTTTGGAACCTTGCCCCTGTTTTGACTTCCGCATTTTATTTCCCCCTCCACCTACCCCTCTTGGCCGCCAAGGTAAGGGGAAAAATAGCTTTCCAGCTTTTAGCTTTACAGCTTTGGGCGTCAGTGCTCCGGTTTTTGTTCTTTTGACCAAGTTGGTATCAGATATTCGAGGACGTAATTTGTCAGCCTGTTTGAGCCAGTATCCATTGACGAAATACTGCCACAGAAGGTTCCTGCCAGCAACTCGGGGTGAGGAGTTTCTCTGGCAACAAAACCTTTCTTGCTCCGGCAATGGCGCTGATCCGAACAGCTTACGAGCTACTGCGGCAGAGGGCCTCCCGGTTTCCTAAATAAACGAAATGCGGTAGAGTGAACGAAAATGGTCTTTGAAGGAGGAAGGTACTAGGGTCTTTTCATAAAATGGATAAAATGGGCAATTCTGCAAACCGAACTCAATCGAATTAGAGAACGTCTAAATGGTTTAAGATTACTTTTTACTTTTAAGTTGCCTATTGTGCTTACGTTTCCATTTTTTGGCGGGAGAGTTTCCCAGCCAACAAGGAACTTCCTATGGTGTTGGATTTGAAAACCCTTTCCCTGCCCATGCAGAAACACCTTCAGGAGGTGGTGGGATATTTAAACTTTTCTTCGGGCAGCAGAGATCCGAAGTTTTTCCGGAGCTTGAACGAACTGTTTGCTTGGTTGGACTCTATTCCGGAGGAGCAAATCGGGGGGAGAACTACTTCAACACCCCGGTCCTCAGCAAAGAGTTCGGAAGGTTTGTCGGCTGCTCAGCCTACCTGGCGACGGCTGGGTCAAACCTTGCAAGAGATGATCCAGCAGGTGTCGGTCGAATGGGAGGCCTTTGAGGACGTGGAGCAAGCGGCGGCTGTCAGTGGGTTGGTCTTCCAGGAACTGCTACCTGCCTATCGGCGTTGGCATGAGGATCTACTGTTTCATCAGCCGGACGAAGTGCTTTTTCAACCTTTCTTTATTGCCAGGGCATGCGAGGCGGTTTTAGCGGCGGGGCCCCCTTGGGACCAGACCGACCGGATAGTTCGAGGCGCATTAAACCAGCTGAACGATTTTATCGGCTATCGACCGGTGGCGGTTCTCCGCACCGGCCAGCAGATGCAGCCGTATGCTCATGAGTGGGTTTGTCCTATTCCGTTGTATGTGGCTGGGGCGGGGGTAGGGTATGGCAAATACCAGAAACTAATAGAAAAGGCGTTGGAGATTTTGCAGCAGACGGATCCCGCCATTTTGGAAGAAGCCGGTTTTGAGCTGGAGTTATTAGACGAATTGGGGATGGACCCTCGAGCGTATGATTTCGACCATCCGGTCAATCGGCGCCCGAATTATCAATTCGGCACTTGGGATTTGCATCATTTGGACCAGGAAGGCCGATACCGGCGGTATGTGGTGCAGCATACTACGTTGGAAGCGATTTGGAGCCGGTTGAAGGAAGCCAAACCCTCTCAACAAGAGGAATATCTCTGGGAGGCAGCAGCGGTCTTGGCAGGAACGATTCTGATGGGTTCGGGCATGACCGGGAGTCGACCGAGCAGTCATGATTCCTCGATGAATCTGATGAAGCTTTTACCCCAAATAGCCGGCTATCGGGATCGGTTTTATCAAGATTGGCTGCAGCGGTTAACCGGCAAGCATGGCGAGCGGTTGCGCCGGGAGGCGCATCGGCTGAAGCAACCGTTTGCTGGGGCCCGGCAGCACCTGAATCAGCAATTGGCTCGGCAGCGCGCTTTGCAGATGCAGCATGTGGGGGTGGCGCAGATCTTGGCCTCTTTGGGCGATTTTGACGGGGCCAGAGCGCAGATCCAGGCCATCCCAGGCCTAGGAGCCCGGATGAAATGTGAATTGCACTGTCAGTTGACAGCCGCCTTGGTGGCCCTTCGGCAAGGGCAACTGCAACAAACTCTACCGATTTTAGAACAATTGGAAAACCTGCTGCATCGAGCTATCCAATGTGGCGCATTGATCGATCCGTGGAATATCTTAGGCTTTAGTGCTCAATTTCCTCTGTTCGCTGCAGTGGAAAACAGTATCCATGATTACCGAGCCGACGAACTCATTGGCCTAATGAGTCGATTGTTTGATTTAGGTGATCGAGTGGCCAAGGAAGCGGCGGCCACTGGACGCGACGATCTACGCCAGGCCGCCTTGGATTGGTTGGCCCGCTTGGCCGACTGGTGGGATCAGTTCGCCACGACGGAAGTGTCGGACGTACGAAGTTTCTCTGGCCGGGAAGCCCATCGATCTGCGCAGCTTGTCTCGGAGGCACTGCGAGCCTGGTATGCGGCTGGGACGGCTGCTGGAAAGGTGGCTTTTTGGCGGGATCGGCTCGGCCAGTTCCGTACCGCCAAAGCCTATGCCCTGCTGGTCGATACGCTCTTGGAGCGCAAGGATCTGGTGGCTGCCATGGCCCTGCTGGTGCATTGGCTCAGCCAAGCGGATCAAATCCCCCTGCAGGAAGGACCATATTCATTTCATCTTTTGGCCTTAAGTTGGATGTATCAACTTTGGCATCAGGAGGCGATGAGTCTGGAAGAGCAATGGAAACTGGCCCGGAAGTTTCTAGATTATTTGGAGGCCAATGCCGGAGCGTTGGCGGAACCGTATTGTTGGCAATTGAGTCGAGCCAATGGCCGCCGTCATACCCCCGACCAACCCGACGCCTGGGATGAACCTGAACCATGGGAAGCAGAGGCGGAAGATCTTTTCGCCGCCGCCTATGAGGGGGTAACCTATCGGGACAGTGCGCAGGACGGCGTGGAAGGTAGTATGATGGAATGGTCGGCTGCCGAAACCGACTTTGAATTGGCCACGGAAGGTGAACAGATGATTCGACACGTGGCCTTTTGGAATACCATGGCCTGGCTATGGAAATATACGGCCTGTGCCAGCTTGCAGGTTGAAGGGCCGGAAAAACAGGAGGTGCTGGCCGGTTGGCTCCAGCGGCTCAGACAGTTCCAAACTCACCTCCAGCAGCTGCTCAGAGACGTGTTTGCCTACGAAATTGCCCCGCCCCGGGCCAGTTGGGATTCGTTGACCGAATATGAACGTCGGCGAGAGATCAAGGATAATCTGCTGGAGCGGCTGTTGACAGCAGCCGTCGAATTAGCCGAGGCCCAGTGGTTCCTATTGGCCGCTTCCGATTTGCCCGTGCCCGAAGAGCTGTCCGAATGGGAAAAGGCCGCTGTGGATCTTTTGCGCGCTGCTTTTCGGCAACAAACCGATCGGCTTTCAAGTTACTGGAACAGCTTGGCCCTAACCCTCATGGGCGAACCAGTGCTTTATATTCCTGTGTCCCGCGGCGGTCATCCAGCCCGAATTCTTAGGTCGCAGAAAATCCTCAGCCTACTGCGGAAATTAGCAAAACTGCTCCCCCATCTGGGCCAGATTGATCTCTGTCTGGAACTGATCTCGCTGGTGCCGGAACTGGAAAGCCGACATCCAGCTGGTCCAGGGGCAGTAACCGAATTCGACCGCCTTTTCTTGTCCGCCGTAGAAGCCATCATCCAATGCCTTATCCACTCGGCCAACAGTTGGCTAGAAGAAGACAAGCAGTCAAAGGAACTTGACAAAGCGATTCGCCTATTCGAAATGATCCAAAAAATCGGCCGACCTTTGATGAACCGTTGGCTGCAACATAGCCGGGCAATTCAGCTTTCGCCCGCCGAATCGCTAAATGATCCCAAACTATTCCGCCAAATCCGTCAATTCATCGAACAGTTCGGCGCCGAGTGGTTTACGCAGGAGTTTATGACCTATGGCAACCTGCGAGCTATCCTGCTGCAAGGAGTGGACCGCTATCTGGAAGCCCTTCAAGAGAGCGAAGAAAATGGCCGTCTCCGCCTCCTGGAAAGCTTCCGTACCCCAGAGCAACGTCAACAAGCTATCCGATATTTAGAAATTATCTTGGAAACCATCTTGGAACACTATAGCCAATACATCGATTACAATAGTACCACCACCCAATCCGATCGGGGCCAAATGCTCTATAGCCTGTTGGATTTTATTCGGCTATTGGCGGTCCATCAGCGGTTCGAGTGGAGTTTGCGCCCGGTCTGGACGGTCCATGAGGTGTTGGTGGAGCAGGGTCTATGGGAGGTGGCCACTCAGTGGCAAGAAACCGTCCAAGAACAAACCACTCCCATCGCCAAAGAGCATCTGCAGCTTTTCGAGGAACTTTGCCAAACCTACGGTATGCGGCTGGCCACCGTCGGCGACCGATTAGCCGAAAAGTTCCAAGGCCCCTTTTTGGTCAATCGGCTCAAAACGCTTCTCCGCTTAGCTTGGCAAGATGTCCAAGCCGGTAAACCTTCAGAAAATCTCCAGCAACTCAAATCCGAGCTCACGAAGCTAGCTAATCAACCCTGGGGTGTGGGCTGGGAACCGCCTGACTGGTTGCAAACCCTCTATGACGAACTGCAATCCCTCCAAACTCCCCACCGTCAGGAACTGGAAACCTTCGAGATGCCTCTGCCCATGCCTCCGGTTCCCCTTAGCTACGAACAGCTTCAACGCCAGCTCCGGCACTGGTTGTAACCGATTCCGCAGCGACCATTCCACCCAAGTACCGCCTATTGACCTTTGCCATTTTTGGAAACTTCCTGGCTCTGTTGAAAGGTTGTGCGCAGTCTGGAGAGGTTTTGCCCATGCTGGTCGGTTTTACTTGGGCTTTGATGGGTTTAGGCCTCCGACCGGAAACGGTTTCCACAGAGCCAAACTCCCTTAGAGCCTGTCTGAAAAGAGTTTTTTGGCTCATTCGGTAGCCAAGTTGTTTCCCCCACCAGAAGGGGTTACTGCCGAGGATTTGGACACCTTCGCTACCCAGAGCATTCACTGGCCGGTGGAATGAAGACTGGCTACATCCCTTTTCAGACACGCTCTTACAGTTCAGCTAAGCTCGACTTTTGCCATTTTCTCGGCTCCAGCCCACTCTGGATATCTTAACCCTCTGATAATATTGGAGTTAGGAAATTTGCCGAACAAAGTATCCCAAAGCCTAACTCTTTATAAAAAAGTTACGAAAATGGGAGGGGGGTGGCTGATATTT
>JANXAQ010000012.1 GCA_025062105.1 Thermoguttaceae bacterium | reverse complement strand
AAGAAGGCCAATTAACCTAACTCATAATGATTCCATATGGTAGGGCAAGGTTTTCCCGTCTCCCTGTATGGCCCGGATCGAACCGGCTGGACCGGCCCTCCCCCAGAGGCAGGGCAGCCCAGGGGGAACAGCCAACAGTTTTTGGTCCTTCCCCCACAAGGGGTGTAAAGAGAAGATGATATCAGTCCTTTAAAGATAAAAGGTTAGAACTATTTTGTTCTGGCAACCCGACTTGGAACTACTGAGATAGGACAACCGAACGGCTAGAGAAACGAAGGTTCACCGAGTTCACTATATGTTCAGGAATATGCGGATGTTCCTTAGCTCGGCTTTTGCTATTTTAGGCCTGCTCCCGGAAGGGGAAAACTCTAACTGCTTGTAACTATTGGACTTAGGAAATTGGGTGGACGAAAGGAGGTCTCGTCGTAACTAGGGGAAACAAAAAGACTTAGGAAAAATGGCAAAAGCCGAGCTTAGGATCTTTAGCGGTTGGGAGTCAGGGCAGGAATAGCAGGAGCTGCTAGCGGCTGCTGAGCTTGGTTAAAGTGTTAGGATCTTTGGTGGTGTTGAAACTGTTTCTAGTTGTAGGTTGAAAGCCGCGGTAGATTTCCGCCGAGTGGGAAACCGGCGGTATTTTCAGTGTCCAGAGGTCGGCATTGCCCAGGCGATACTAGCTCCGTAGGCAAAAAGGCCGTTTGTCGATCTCCATTCCTTCTCATTGGGTGCGGCTGAAATTCTGTGGGGGATTTGGGGAAAATATAGGAACCTCTGCAGAATCCTGAACATGTAGTGAACTTCGTGAACATTTAATTCTCTAGCCGTTCAATTACCCTCCCTGGACAGCTAGTATCTATTGGGTGCTTGCAATGCTAGCTGCTCTATATGTTGTGTTAAAGGGAGAATAGCCAAAATGGTATCAAAATATCCCCTTTGAATTAGGCAGAGGTTCCTATAGGCAAAACAAGCCTAACCCCCAGAAAGCCAAGTTTGCACAAAACCTACCCATTTTACTTCGAATAGACACCTAAACTCCTTCCAGAGACTCATAGCCCCTGGAATCGGGGGTCCGGAGCTTTTTGCTTTTGAAGATGCCAGTGGAAGAGCCGGTTCGAAGGCCCTGGCGATTATCTATGTTTCCCAACTCTTCTAAACTGGCCACAAAAAATCAGCCGCACCTTTTCTCATCTTCTTTTGTTCTCTTGTGCTGGGGAGCTGGGGGGGCGACATTGTGCTTAGGCGATTTAGCTGGGCTGTTACCACGCCATCTAAAGCTTTTTAGCAAACCCCTCTTCTGATGGGCAAAGTTTTTCCCGGCAGTAGGTCTCCTTTTCACAGAGACCTTAGCTCGACTTTTACCATTTTAGGCCTTCTGCCGGAAGGGGAAAACTCTAAGTCCTTGTAACTATTGGACTTAGGAAATTAGGTGAACAAAAGGAAGTCTCTTTGTAACCACGGGGAACAAAAGGAGTTAGGGAAAATGGCAAAAGTCGAGCTCCGAGGCGGTCTTGGACTTGGGATTTGGGCGGTTTTGCATGGGTTTTGGCCGACCGGCTCTTATCCTTCAGAGTCCTCAACAACAGGGATTTTGGGGAAGTGAGGAAGGGGATCTCCTTTGTGGTAGAGAATGCTGTTTCGGGCAGCCTCTGATAGATTGTTCCCCATACTTGACAGTGGTTGGGAGGAGTATACTATACCGGCGTATGGTAAAAGGTTTATGAGTTTTCTAGGGTTTTGGCCGGGGTTACCCAGTTCGTTGGGGAATCCGAGTGGGCTGAAACTTACAGTGATGGCGGGATTCATTTTGGGGTGATGGTAGTGGAGGTGGTTTTGGAAGGGGTTTGGCGATGTTGTTGGAGTCGGAGCGGTGGCGGTCGATTGAGTTGGAGGAAGGAGGTTTTAGGTCGGGCCGGTTGTATTTAGGCAAGAATGGTTTGGAGGTGGTGGTTTGTGAGTCTGGGGTGCGGCCTAGTCGGGAACAGGTATTTCGATGTTGGCGAGCCCGGCATGCGGGTCGTCCTGCGGCGGTGGTTTTGGTGGTGGTGCATGGGGGTCGGGGGGGGGTTTGTGGGCCGATGGGTTTACGGCCGCCGGTTTATGAGCGGGTGGAGTTGGACCAGTTGGACCGGATATGTAGGGTAGCGCTTGGGGCTTGCAGTTTGCATGAAGCGGTTCGGTTTTTGGATGCGGTGTTGCCGCAGGTGGAATCGCCTTTGGTCGGGTTGGTGAATCGGGGTTTGGTATCGGATCATGTGTTACTGCATGACGAGCCGGGGAAGTCGTATCGGGCGGAGGTGTGGGAGCGTGCACGGCCGTTGTTATCGCTTCGGGGGGAGGCGTTATGGAGGGGTTTGGGTTTTTCGCTGCGTCGTTATGATCGGGTAACAGTGTTTTTGGAGGTTGGGGATCGGCCGGTAGCGGTGGGGGTCTTGCTTCAGCCGGACGAAAGGCCGGATCAGAATCTGGGGCGTTTTAATGGGTTATCGCCGGTTTCGTATGCCATTCATGTGGCGGAGCGGCATAATATACGGTTTGTGGTGATGCAGCAGGGGGGGATGTTACGGATTTATCCGGCCAGTATTGATGTGGGGGTAGGCCGACGGGGTCGGACGGAGACGTATGTGGAGTTGCATTTGGATTTATTGCGGGATGAGCAAGCTGGGTATTTATGGCAGATTTTTTCTGCTGAGGCATTAGTGCCGGGTGGCCGGTTGGACAAGTTGTTGCAGGATTCGGAGCGGTTTGCTGGCGATTTGGCTGTCAATTTTCGTAAGCGGATTTACAACGAGGTGGTGCCGCTATTAGCGCAGGGCGTGGCGCGTGCTCGTCATGGGGATCAGCGGCCGTCGCAGCAGGAGTTGGGCGAGACTTATGAATTGGCCTTAACGATTCTCTTTCGTCTGCTTTTTATTGCTTATGCGGAGGACAAGGATCTGTTGCCTTATCAGGCCAACGATTCGTATCGGAAGCGGTCGTTGAAGGGTTTGGCGTTGGAGTTGGCGCGGAAGGTGGCGGGTGCCGGCGGGTTAGGGCAGGTGGAGCGGTTGGTTTGGAACGAGCAGTCGGATGCGCTTTGGGAGCAGGTACGTCGGCTTTTTGTGGCGGTCGAGCAGGGGTATCAGGACTGGGGGGTGCCGGTGTATGATGGCAGGCTTTTTTCTAGCGAGGAGGCGGTTTCGCCGATTGGGGCAGCGATTAAGCGGTTGCGATTATCCGATCGGATTATGGGACCGGTGTTATGTCATCTGCTTTTGACTGGGGAGGCCCGGGGGGTGGGGCCGGTGGATTTTCGTTCCTTGAGTGTGCGGGAGTTTGGCACCATTTATGAAGGGCTTTTGGAGAGCCAGTTGGCCTATGCGGAGCAGGATCTTTGGGTGGATCAGCAGGGCAGGTATCAGCCGTTGACCGACAAGCTTCGCAGCAAGGGGAAGTCGCCTGAGGTATGTCGTGGGGAGTTTTATTTGCACAATCGTTCTGGTGTTCGGAAAAGTACAGGTTCCTATTACACCAAAGCGTTTGTGGTGGAGCATTTGTTGGACGAGGCTTTGGAGCCGGCCTTACAGGAGCATCTGGAGCGTCTGGAGGGTTTGGACGAGGAGGGGGCGGCGGGGGCTTTTTTCGATTTTCGGGTGGCCGATATTGCCATGGGCAGTGGGCATTTTTTGGTGGCGGCCATAGATCGGCTGGAGCGGGCTTTGGGAGGGTATTTGGCCCGGCGCAGCTTGAAGCCGATCCGGGAGGAGATCCAGCGGCTGCGTTCGGCCGCCGCCAACGAACTGCGCAACGTCCATCTGGACCATTTGGCCTCCAGTATTGAGGACCAGCAGCTGTTGCGTCGTCTGATTGCCCGGCGGTGTATTTATGGGGTGGATTTGAATCCGTTGGCGGTGGATTTGGCCCGTTTGTCGGTTTGGGTGCATACGTTTGTGCCCGGATTGCCGCTATCGTTTCTGGAGCATCATTTGGTGGTGGGCAATTCGCTGACCGGGATAGGGGTATGGGGGGAGCTGGCAGAGTTATTGGGCGAGCAGCCGCTATTGATTCGACCGGAGGAGATTTTAGGCGAGGCACGTCCGGCTTTGGAGCGGTTAGGTCGGCTGGTGGATGGCACACCGCAGGATTTGGCGAAGGCGCGGCTTGTCTATCAGGAGGCCTTGGAGCGTACGAGGCCGGCGCAGGCGTTGTGTGATTTGGCAGCAGCTGCTCGTCTCCAGCCCGAGCTATTGCCCAAGCTTCAGGAGCTATTGCATCGTTGGCCGGAAACCAAAACGCAGCTTTATGGTTCCTCTTTGCATCAGCAGGCTTTGGAGATATTGTCTCTTTTGAAGCCGCTGCATTTTCCGGTAGCCTTTCCGGAGGTTTTTTTACGTCGGCGCGGGGGCTTCGACGTCATCCTGGGAAATCCTCCGTGGGAGAAAGCTCGTGTGGAGGAACATGCGTTTTGGGCTCGTCATGAGCCGGGCTTGCGCGGGCTAAGCCAACGCGAACAAGAGCGTCTCAAAGAACATCTGCGAAAGACTCGTCCGGACCTTGTGGCCCAGTACCAGCAGGAATTGGCCGAGGCCGAGGCAGTGCGTCGTGCTTTGGTCGCTGGCCCGTATCCGGGCATGGGGGTTGGGGATCCGGACCTGTACAAAGCTTTTTGCTGGCGTTTTTGGCAC
>JANXAQ010000261.1 GCA_025062105.1 Thermoguttaceae bacterium | reverse complement strand
TAACCCAGAGCGATTCTCCCGGTTGTCATTCCCGCGCAAGCGGGAATCCAGGCACACCTTTGGGCTGCCTCCTGTGTTTCCCTGCAAAAGCAGCAACCCAGAGCGATTCTCCCGGTTGTCATTCCCGCGCAAGCGGGAATCCAGGCACCCTTTGGGCTGCCTCCTGTGTTTGCCTGCAAAAGCAGGAACCCAGAGCGAATGTCCCGGTTGTCATTCCCGCGCAAGTGGGAATCCAGGCACCCTTTGGGCTGCCTCCTGGGTGTGCCTGCAAAAGCAGGGGATGATAAGGGACCGGCTGCGCTGCAATACTTCGAAAGATTGGCCGCTCCAGGCAGCTTCATCAGAAAAGTAGCAGCCCTGAGAGGTTACTATCCTGGGCTGTCCAGGGAGTATTTGGGAGCTATGGCAGAACTAACTGGGTCTAGTCCAGGAGGTGATAGAACGGTGTCAGACGATACTTTGCTGGGCACCAAGCCGCCGGGGGCCAAACTGCGCTTTGTAGTCTTAGAGCACGACAGTCCACGGGGCCGACATTGGGACCTGATGCTGGAGCGGGAGGGTCGGCTTCGGACCTGGGCCTTGGCTGAGCCGCCCGATACGCCCGGCCCCATTCCGGCCGAAGCCCTGCCCGAGCATCGGCTGGCCTACCTGGACTACGAAGGCCCGATCTCCGGCGGCCGAGGCCAGGTCCGCCGCTGGGACGCCGGCACCTACCAGCCCCTGGCCGCCCCCGATCCCGGCCACACAGAAGAAATCTATCTTTTGGAAGGCACCCGCCTCCGAGGCCAAGCCAACCTCCTACCGCTTACTTCCCCTCCCGGCCAGTGGCTCTTTCAGTTTGAGCCGAAATAAAACCCCTTCCCTGGTAACGCCTTTTGTGCCCATAAAAAGAGCCTGCACCGGCTGGCCGGGCAGGCTCTGGCCACAAAGGAAGGGGGTTACACGAATAGGTCTAATCCATCTCTCTCAGAAAAAGACTGGTGCACCTAGAAACAACCCTGGGGCAGAGATTCTCTCTAGACTACCAACTCTAAAAGCCCAGGCCGTCAGAAGGCCCCCTGGCTGGGTACAAGTTTTACCCATAGGGGAATTTGCCTTCGGACGGCCTGGGCGTCAGGACTTCGTAGGGTATCTGCAAAAGTACTCTAAGACTGGGGCAAAAGGGGCCGTCGCCTGAAACTTTGGGATTTTAGTGCGTTACCGCATAGACGATGACGTTGGTGCCGATCTGGAGGGCCCATTCGTCTTTATAGCCATAGCTATAAGCGTGTGGGAATTGTTCCCAGCCGTTGCCCAAATCGTATCGGCTGTACACTACGGCCAACCGGCCGTCGATCGTAATGCCTTCCAGTTCTGGAGCGTCGAACGGGCCGAAGTCTTCTCGGACCCTTGGGGTGTATTCCACCCGCCGGATGTCATAATGGATGCGGTAGATCGGATGATCCAGCGGGATCTTCTTGAGCGGATACTTGTCGGCCTCTGCTCCGAAGACTTTGGCAATTTCGCGGCGGAAGGCGGTGTCGAAGGCCAACCGGCCGCAGCAGGCATCGGCCAACAGCATGCCGCCGGCCATCAGGTAGTTCCTTAACCGAACCCGTTCCTCTTCGGTCCAGACAAACTCCCGATGGCCCGTCATATACAACAGCGGATAAGTAGCGGTCTTCGGATCGCTCAGTTTTGCGGCTTCCCGTTTGAACTTCACCTCCAAGGTGCTGTTATCCTTAACATGTTTGAGCAGGTTGTGCACTGCCGACGGATCCGGATCCCAATCGCCTTCGTGGATCAATTGGGCCATGACAAAATCATCTCGGGTCGGGGCGGTTGCCTCATGATACACCTTCGTGGTGCTTAGGAATCGGCCAAGCTGGAACATGCCCAGAATGTAGGTGATGATATTGGCGCCGACAAACCGGGCCTGATCGATCACCACCCGGATGCCCCGATCATGTTCATGACCGTCCCAGCCGCAAGTTAGATCGATCGGCGAGAAGATCACGCCGGTCCGACAACCGAAGTCGATTCCCTCCAAACAGGGTTCACCCACCTCGGTCGAACCATCAGCTTTCTTATAGGTGAGATTACCCAGTTTATAGTAAGCAGCATAGATAGGATCGTCGGGCAGCAGTTTGCGAAGCGGTCGGCCTGGGAAGGTAAGTTCCATTTCCTGACGGAAGGAGTCGGCAAAGTCTTTCCAGCCACAGCAAGCATCGGCAATGATCGTGCCGCCGTCCATCACATACCGGGCCAGGTTCTGTCGAATCTCGTCGGTAAGCGAGAATTTATTATGCCCGGCAAACAGTAGGGCCGGCAGCTCCCTAGGATCAAACGAGAAGTGCTGGAAGTCGGTCTCCATCGACCGGTAGTTGATGCCCAGCTTCTCGTTGGTCCATAGGAGCAGGGTGTTCAGGTCGGCCGGGTCGGTCATCCAGTCACGGTATTGAGTGCGTTTGCCTTCTTTGGTGATCCAACGGACCGGGCCTAAAGCCACCTTGCCAATCAAGGCCGGTGGGGCTGGCGGACGTTTCTTTTCGGTCCGTCGCAGTGGAGTAACCGGCAACGGAAGCGGCGCAAAACCTTCCGCACCGGTTCGATGATGTTTCTGGGCTTTGGGCGGGGGACCACAATCAACAGGCCCGGAATTTTCCTCTGCGCCTAAGACCCAGGCAGCTTGGCCTAACATACCTGCTGCTGGTCCAGCCGCCGCCGTCAACCCAACCCGCTCCAAAAACCGCCGACGTGAAAGTTCCTGCCGCATCGCTCTGCTCCTTGTTCTTCTATTCTTAATAAGGTCTACCCGATCCTATGCTCCCAAATCTCTAAAGCTATTCCGGTTTTTCTGGGCCGGAAAGCACCATCTTCCAAGAGATTCTTTCCTTCCCTAATTTTAACCCGGCCAATCGGGGAAACCACTACCCAGAAAATCGGGATTTTGGTAGGATTTTATTGCAAGAGAAACATTACTTACTTTATGCCTAAAGTTACTTTCGCTAGTTCCACCCCCCTCCAGGGGCATTCGCAAATCCCAGATCCCTTATCCCTCAGCAGGGATCGCTTATCCCAGGATACTCTATAACCCCCTACACCCTATCCCCAACCCCTCCACCCTTGCCCCATGCCCCCACATCCTAGTGCAATCTACCACCCTAACGGGGTGACTGTTTGCCCAGCAAAAGCTCTAGATGCTCCTGCAAGGTTTGCTGGTCCAGGATACCACGGTAGATGGCGATTTCGTCGATCAGTCCAGGCCAAGGGTAGGCGTGTCGGCCCTGGTGGTCAAACCCTTTGCCGACCCCTAGCCGACCCGGCGCAGGAAGTCCTCCAAAAGTTCTATTTCTTACCACCCATTGGAGGATACTTTCCTCCCTAGTTAAGTTGGCCAAGTAGGTGTTGACCAGGGTGGTTTGTTTTTCTGGGACCCCATGGAAGGTAGTGGCCAGGTAATACCACTCCCCGGCAATCAAAGGGCCGCCTTCTTGCTGCCAACCGAAACCGCGGAAAATCGGCATAGGTCGAGCACCACCGAAGTGAATGTTTCGGTCTGGCCAGGGGTGCTCCGTATCCAAAAATTGCAGTAACTCGCCATCCGATTGAACGGCCAACAAGAAAGAGCAGCGGCGTTCATCCGCCCTAGTGGCAAGCAGCACGCCCACCGAACCGGCGCTGAGGTTAGGATTGGGAAATTGGGCAAAATTTACCAACAGTTCAATCGTAAGTCTGTCGGGCGGAACAAAAATCTCTTCGCTCTGGAGGGCTTCGCCACGCTCATCGCCGATATTGCCGTAGATGGATCGTGCCGGGGCAAAAGCCCATTGCTTTGCACCGGCTGGGGCGGCCACAAACTGCGCCGATCGCTCGGCTCGCCCCCCCCTCATAACCACTTCTGTTAAATGTAAATTGCCCTTTTTATCCCGCCGTCGCTCAGCCGCACTTTGGCCCTCGAAAGTATAATGGTGGATTAATGCAGGATGCTTGGCCACCGCGGTCCGGAAGGCTTCCAATCGCTCTGCCCAAGGCTCCATGGGCAGTCGATGTACAAACGAAATCAAATCCAGCGGAACGGCTCCTTTATAAAGTTTACAGAAAGGGGGTTGGGCCACAGGAACCAGTTTGAAGGCCTCGCCCGACGGAAGTGGAAAAAAGACGTTCCGCCCCGACAGGCCTTGCACACCAGGAGCATAATCATAATACAGGCCAATGCCTTCTTGGTCTTGCCGGCGGGTGATCCAAACAGGCCCATAAAAGCCATGGACTTCCGTAATGCCCGAAGGTTCCACCCGCAGGCCGAAAAAGATTTGCTCCGCAGAAGGGCGTTGTTCTGCTGGTGGGAGAACCTCGGCAGCCGGTTCGACTCCGGTGTGGATAAGTCCTGCCGGGGTCTGGATTAAAAACGGTTCCTTGCCAGAGAGGCTATGGAAGCTGACGCGGCCGAGCTGGACTTCGATTTTGTTCGGTCCGAGCAGTTGCAGCCGAGCTGGGCCTTCCAAAATTACCCTGGTGTGGGGTGGGAAAATAAGCTCGGCAAAACCGCTTTGGAGTTGGACGATTTGGCCCTGGGTTAGCTCTGGATTGCCCTCCGGTGTGGGAGAGCCTGGGACCCATTGGGGCAGGCTAGTTTGGCCCCAGCGGGCCAGCACACCGGTGGAAGGTGGTGGTTCAGGAGCCGCCGGTCCAGGCTTCCAAACCGCTCGAAGCAAAACCCCGGCCAGCCCAATGGCTGCCAGCAAGCCTGCTGCTGTCAGTAGCCACCGCCATCGGCCTAACACCCGACGGAGTCCAGTGGCCGGCATCGGCAGTTCCACCCCAACGGGACATTCGGGCGGCAGGATCGGAGCGGCCCCTTGTTCCTCTCGGCCCATGCCAGCCGCCCAGTGCAACTCCGCATGGAGTTGCAAATACTCCAAAAAATATCGCCGGGCCTGCGGGTACTGACGTAGGAGCTGTTGCAGCCGGGCCGATTGTTCGGCCGACAGGTCCCCTTCGCACAGAAGACTAACCAGCTGCCCTAACTCCTCAAAATGCTCAAATGGTTTATCTACAGAACTCATAGAAGCGATTTCCTGAGGAGGCTGAAATACTCATCGACGAAACACACATGGACAACCGGCCTTTTGGTGTTTTCCCTAACTTGTTTTGCCTCCAGGATTTACGATGAAATTTCATTTTGTTCACATCCTAACCCAATAATTCCATGCAGTTGGAGCTTTCTCCTTTCCGCAGAGGCCAAAAATGGCAAAACTCGTCGAGATGGACAAGGCCCCTGGGCAAAATCCTGAAGATATTGCGAACCTTAGGAACTTTTGAGTTTATAACCGCTCGCTTCTACTACTCGAACACCCACTAGCTATTGAGTGCTATTAATACTAGGAATCCTCTTATATATTGGGATTAGGGGGGCGTGCAGGCCAATATAGTATAAAAATATACGTGCAGGCCAATATAGTATAAAAATATGCTCTTTTACTCATGCAGAGGTTTCACAAGTTTCCCTGAAACAGGGCCTAAGGGGATCTAGCCTGTTGAGCCAACGTCCGCCGGATGCACTCTAAAAGGGTCATTCGGATTCGGTGCAGCGATTTTCGGGTACCTTGGACGCTTCGACCCAAGGCCTCGGCCACGGAGCGGGTACTGGCCTGGGGCTGATAGCGTTGCCAGAGCAGTTGGCGGTCCTGGGGGCGGAGTTTTTCCATACAGCCGCTCAGCGCCTCTCGACGGCTGTCGGCCTCTTGAAGGAATTGCTCCACTTCGTCAGCAAAACGTTCCAGAAAGTCGCTGCTAAGGAGGTGTTCCTGGTGGGCTTTTTTTTCTCGGTACTTGAGCACTTCATAATAGGCCACCCGACAAGCCCATTGGATAAAATCCGTGCCCGGCCGATATTGGTCAAACTTCCGCCAAAGCACTAAGTTGGTCTCCTGCAAGATCTCTTCCGCATCGGTCGGATTATGGACCAGCGCCATAATATAAAGGAAGACCTTCCGCTGACAGGTGGCCAGAAGCTGGGCAAAACGCTCCATCCGGTCATCCGGCTGAGCGGAGGGAGACACGGGTTCGGTATGGCCAGCCATAGACGCTTCCAAACCACAGAAAAACCGCCAAAGGATCTTACCGTATTCAAAATACTAAGTTCTTTGGTTTTGGAGTACAGGGCCCCTGGGAAGGGATTTTGCCTAGCCAGAGAGTTATAATAACACTTTCGTTGTTCAAGCAGTAGTTTTCCAGAGGGATGAGGAAAAAATGAACCCGGTGTTGGCATGATCTTTTAGTCACATCTATTCCCCATTGTTGGAAAAGGAACTTCTTATGAGATTTTTCCACTTCCACAGCAGGAAACAAAACTCTCCGGGCTCTAAAGTGCTGTCAAGCTCATCTAGCAGGAGGATTTGGTGTGTTAGTTGGGGGGGCAGGCTGAGGATGCCGGCACTGAGGATGGTAGCCGCCGCTTGGATGCTCCTTGGGCTGGCAGTACCGGGCATTTGGGCGGGCCAACAACCGCCGGTTCCGCCCCAGGCAACCCCGGCCAGTTCAATCGCAGAGCAAGAGATAGAGCGTCGGCTGGCCGAGATGGTTCAGTATCTTACCAGTGAGCAATTGGAGGGTCGAGGCGTAGGCACCAAGGGATTAGATTTAGCCGCCGAGTATATCGGACAACAATTCGCACAGGCTGGGCTAAAAACCAAGCTGTACCAGGATGCTCCGTTTCAGAAGTTCGTATTATCTCGAGGAGCGAAGCTGGGGACGGAAAATCGTCTCCGGCTGGTCGGTCCGCCTGCCAAACCAGGTGGTCGGCCTCAGGTGCTAGAGCTTCGGTTGGGCGAAGATTATACGCCCATGTCTCTAAGCGGTACCGGCGAGTTTGATCTGCCGCTGGTTTTTGCCGGCTACAGTATCAGTGCGCCGGAGGCCAACTACGACGATTATGCCGACTTAAATGTGCGGGATAAAGCGGTGCTGGTGCTTCGTCATGAGCCGCAGCAGGCTAATCCCCAGAGTCCCTTTGCAGGGCTCCAATATTCCGAGCATGCCCAGTTTAGCCGAAAGGTGGCCAACGCCCGACAACGCGGCGCCAAAGCAGTGCTCATCTGCAGCGACTGGTTCGACCTTGAGAAAGCAACCACGGAAGCCAGGAAAAAATGGTACGAACTCCAGGGCCAACTGGCCCAACTGCAAGAAGAGTTCAAGAAAAAGGCTTCCCCTACGGCCGAAGAACGCCAGGCCCATCAGCAGCAGGTGCAGGCTCTACAAAGGCAATTGGCCGAGCTGCAGCCAAAACTCCAACCAGAATATGATCCCCTGATGCCCTTTGAAACAGGCCCGCCTCCTGTGCAAAAAGACGAAATCCCTGTCCTTTACTGTCGTCGGGCAGTGGTAGAGCCGATGGTGGAACTTGCCCTGGGCAAAGACCTGGCCACCATCGAAGCCGAAATCGACAAAACCCTAAAACCCCAAAGCCGTCCTTTAGAAGGCTGGCGCCTGATAGGCCGGGTGGACATCCAACGGCAATCGGTGGAGGTGAAAAATGTCGTCGGGCTGATCGAAGCTCAAGGCCCCTTAGCCCGGCAGCACATCATCCTGGGTGCCCATTATGATCATCTGGGCTATGGCGGCCTAGGTTCTTTGCAGCCTTTCCGACGGGTCGTTCATCCTGGTGCCGACGATAATGCTTCTGGAGTGGCGGTGATGGTAGAGGCAGCTCGGCTTCTGGCCGCCCGAAAAGATAAATTCAAACGCTCCGTGCTTTGTATTGCCTTTACGGCCGAAGAACGGGGCCTGGTGGGGAGTCGACATTATATTCAAAATCCCCTTTGGCCTTTGGACCAATGCATTGCCATGATCAATCTGGATATGGTTGGCCGATTGCAAAATGATCGGCTCACTATTATGGGAGTAGGCACGGCCAAGCAATTTGAGCCGCTTTTGGATCGATTGGCCGGACCGTATGGATTGGTGCTCCGGAAAGTAGGTGCAGCGGCGGGGCCAAGTGATCATACCCCCTTTTATCTGCGACGGTTGCCGGTGTTGCACTTTTTTACGGGTATCCATGGGGATTATCATCGGCCGACCGATACAGCTGACAAGCTAAATATTGCTGGCATGCGTCGGATAGCCCAGTTGGTGGCCGATGTGGTGGAGGCGTTGGCTACAGCGGCGGAGGTGCCGGAATATGTGGCCAGTGCCGGAGGGATGGGCCTTCCGCTAATAGGAGGAGGGAATCGTCCATTTTTGGGCACAGTGCCCGATTTCGGGCGCCAGGCAGACGGCTATGCCATCGCTGGCGTGGTGCCTGGCAGTCCTGCAGAAAAAGCTGGTCTTCAGCCCGGAGACCTTATCGTCCAATTCAACGACCAGCCCATTAAAAGTCTAGCCGACATCGAGGCCGCTTTACGCAAACATAAACCGGGTGAGAAAGTCCGGCTCCGAGCCCGCCGCGGCAGCGAACTTCTGGAAATGGAAGTAACCCTAGCTCCTCGGAATTAGGTTATCCCCCGGATTATTAGCTCGACTTATGCCAATTTAGGCCTTCTGCCGGAAGGGGAAACCTCTAACTCCTTGCAAATATTGGACTTAGGAAATTGTGTGAACAAAAGGAAGTCTCGTCGTAACTGCTGGAAACAAAAGGAGTTAGGGAAAATGGCAAAAGTCGAGCTAAGGAACCTCTGCATAATTCAAGGGGGGATATTTTGATACCATTTTCGATGCCCTCCTCTAACACAACATATAGAGCTCGAGCATTGCTAGGACCCAATAGATAGTAGGTGTTCGGATAGAAGAACGGAACGACTATATAATCGAAAGTCCATGAAGTTCACTATATGTTCAGGATTTTGCAGAGGTTCCATGAACATATAGTGAATAATATGAACTTTTGTTTAGATATGTAATGGCTTCCTCCAAATATGGTAGCAGTGCTAGCAACCTTAATAGATTGGGAGGAGGTGATAGAGACCAAAATGGGGAAAAATGATATGCTCTTAATTATCCCGACTTTTGCCAATTTTGATGTTCTGCCGGAATGGGAACGTTTTAACTCCTTGGAATTATTGGACTTAGGAAATTGTGCGAACAAAAGGACGGTTCGCCGTAACCACTGGGAACAAAACCAGTTAGGAAAAATGGCAAAAGTCGAGCTAATTATGCAGGAGCTTCCATAATCTCGACTTTTGCCAATTTCCAGGGTGCAACCCCTTCGGGATATCCTAACCCTTTGACAATATTGGAGTTAGGAAATTTGCTGAACAAAAACCTTCAAAGCCTAACTCCTTGAAATAAAAGAAGTTACAAAAAATGGTAACAGTCGGAGTCTGAAAGGGATCAGAGTAAAAATTAACAGCGGATTTCCGAGCTGGGTTCGGGACCTGTGCAGTTTATGAAGCTTATTATGAAGTTTATTTTGTCTAGATTATCTATCTTCTCCAACGAACGCCCAAAAATTTCAGTCCCAACTGGTGCGGAAATGCTCTTTACCTAACTGACAATTCTGGGCACAATAAGAAGCCCTGCGGGTTTGGAAAATAACCGATTGGGGCCTGCTTGGGTGGCGCTTGAGCAACAGGGGCGCCTTCTCGGCGGGTCAGGGAAGACCATCTGCTTTTCTAAAAGAAAAAGGAGTTTCTATCGTGACGAGTCGGTATGGGCTGTGGGTTTGCGCTGGGCTTGTATTGGCGGTTAGCATTGGAGTATCGGTGCTTCTGGCCCAACAACCGGGGCCTTCGGGAATACAACCTCTGGCTAGCCAGCCCATCTACCTGCTAGATCTTAATTATGTCTTCGAAAATTATTCCAAGCTCAAGGTGATGCGTCAGCAATTGCAAGATGCGGCCCAACGGGCTGACCAGATCGTCAAAGAACGTCGAGAAGCCATCCGTCGAATGCAAGAAGAGCTGGAAAACTTTCGACCCGGGACCCCCGATTACAAAAAATTGGAAGAAGAAATCACCAAACGGGTCGCTGACCTGAATGTCTTCATCGCCCAGCAACGAAAAGAGTTCATGCAACAGGAATCCCGAGACTATTTTACCGTCTATCAAGAGGTAATGGACGAAGTCCACTATTTTGCCAGCCAGAATCGCGCTGCCCTGGTGCTCCGGTTTGATCGAAAACGGGTGGACCCAGAAATACCGGATAGTGTGGTCCGAGCCTTAAACCGACAGGTGATCTGGAACAACATGGGGCTGGACATTACCGACTATATTTTGAATAACTTGAATCGCCGGTTGGGCGTAACGGATAGCCGCTCTAGGCCTACCGTACCGCTCCGGCAATAGGAACTGGCTTCGGTCTCTGGACGATAGCCCCATGCCCAAAATGTCCATGCTTTAGTAGGATTGGCCTGGGGCCGAGGAAAACCATTTCTCCAGGAATCGGCTCTATTTGGAAGCCCGATTGAGGAGCCTTTATGAGCTTCAACCAGATGCAGCGGACGATTGCCCAGCCGGTCTCAGTGAGCGGTTATGGGTATTGGAGTGGCCAGCAGGTGCAAGTGGAGTTTCGACCGGCCTCGGCGGATACCGGAATTCGGTTTTATCGGGAGGATTTGCCCGGCCAACCGGAGGTGCCAGCCCAATGGGCCTATCGGCTGGCGACCCCTCGGCGGAGCAGCCTTCGAGCGGAGCAGGCCGAGGTGCAAATGGTCGAACATATTCTAGCCGCCTTGTATGGTCTGGAAATCGACAATTGTCAGGTCTGGGTTAGCGGGGCGGAGATGCCTGGGCTGGATGGTTCTGCTTTGCCGTTTGTGGAAGCCCTGGAGCAGGCCGGCATCGTGCTGCAGCCAGTTTATCGATGCGTGAAAGTCATTACCCAGCGCCTGCGCCTAACCGACGCAGACAGTTGGATCGAAGTTCGTCCATCCCCGCTCGGGCAGACGGTGCTCGAATATCATCTGGATTATGGCCCCACTAGCCCCATTGGCCGTCAAACATTCCGCACTGTCCTCACCCCAGAAAACTTTCGACGGGAGATTGCCCCGGCCAGGACCTTTTTACTCCGCCAGGAAGCCGAGGCCCTTTTGGCCCAGGGCCTAGGATTGCGAACTCGGCCCGAAGACCTTTTGGTCTTCGATCGACATGGGCTGATCAATAACCATCTGCGATTTGCTGACGAATGCGCCCGCCATAAACTATTGGATTTGATTGGGGATTTAGCCTTAGCAGGTTGTCGGTTCATCGGCGAATTTGTGGCTTTTCGCAGTGGTCATCGCCTCAATGGGGAACTGGTTCAGATTCTAGAGAATTTGGCCAACTCCGAATCCCAATGTATGAAACAATGTGCGTAATATTTCCCCTGACCCCACAGCAGTATTTTTCTCTTTCGGATGGCCAAGAGAGCCTCCTAAAATCTCCCTTAATGCGGCACGTTGTTATACACATCTTTGGCGGCAACAGCGGTCATCCAGGTTTTCTACTAAGGCTGGATGGAGCCTCAAATAGGCTTTGGAACCGATGGACCGATGGATTTGGGAAACCGAAGAAAACGCTCTTTAGAGCCAAAGGATTGCTTCTTAATGCAGTTTCTTTATGTACATTATCTCCATTGCCCATTTTATTAACGGGCATTTCACAGGAGGCCCCCTTCTGTATTGTAGTGAGCCCCCAGTGAGCAGAGATGTGGGTGCTTTATCGAAATGAAGCCTTACGGAGATGCATAATCTTCCAGGGAAAGGCGAGTGCATGGCAGTGCGAATTGCACCACAGGCTATCGTGCATCCCAACGCAGAGATTGAAGATGATGTAGAAATCGGTCCTTTTTGCGTCATTGGGCCGAAGGTGAAGATCGGTCGGGGGACCCGGCTGGAAAATAACGTTACTATTATGGGCCGAGTTACCATTGGCCAGTACAACCACATTTTTCCCGGAGTAGTCATCGGGGCTCCGCCGCAGGATCTGAGTTATGGTGGTTCAGATACACAAGTGATCATCGGCAGCCATAATGTCATCCGCGAATGCGTAACGATCAACCGGGCCAGTGAAAAGGAGGACGGGATCACGGCAATAGGTGATCATAATTATCTGATGGCCTGCTGCCATATCGCCCACGATTGCAAGCTAGGAAATCATATTATTATTGCCAATGGCACGCTTTTGGGCGGACATGTGCATGTTCATGATTATGCGGGGATTTCTGGCGGTGTTGGGGTACATCATTTTGCCACCATCGGTAGTTACTGTTTTGTGGGCGGAATGAGTGCGGTCCGGCATGATGTGCCTCCGTATATGCTTTGTGAGGGCAACCCTGCACGGCCCCGTTGTGTCAATGTGGTCGGGCTGAAACGGCATAACTTCTCCGCAGAGACCATCGCCTGTTTGAGCGAGGCCCATCGGTTGCTCTTCCGCACCAAAGTGGGTGTGGAGAATGCCCGGGAAATTCTGCGTAGCAAAGGCTTTCTGGTTCCGGCCGTCAACCACCTGTTGGCCTTCATGGAGGGATTAGCCTTGGGCCGACATGGGCGAAGTCGCGATCGCCGCCAAGCCGCCTAAACAGTCTTCCGGAGGGGGCACCAGTGGAGGATCTTTCGGTGGCCGGTGAGTCCAAGCTACGAATGGCTGTCATTGGTGCGGGCCGGTTAGGCAGTTTTCACGCTCAAAAATTGGCTGCCCGGCAGGATGTCCAGTTGGTGGCGGTGGTGGATCCCGTACCGGCACAGAGGAATCGACTGGCCGGGTTGTGTCGAACCCAGGCCTTGGCCCATCACCGGCAGCTTTTCGGACAGGTCGATGCAGCTGTAGTGGCTGCGCCCACCTGTTGCCATTATCAAATTGGCCGAGACCTGCTCCAAGCAGGCATCCATTGCCTTATGGAAAAGCCTTTAGCTGCCCGTCTGGAGGAGGCTGATGAACTGGTCGAGCTAGCCCGGCACCATGGCCTGGTCTTGCAGGTGGGGCATATCGAACGGTTTAATCCGGCCTTTGAGGCGGCTTTGCCTTTTGTCCGCAATCCCAAGTATATCGAGGCCGTCCGGGCAGGACCCTACAGTTTCCGCTCCACCGATATCGGAGTGGTGCTGGATTTGATGATCCATGACATTGAATTAGCCTTGACGCTGACTCATGCTTCGGTCCGCCGGGTGGAAGCCCTGGGTTTGTCGGTGCTTGGCGGTCATGAGGATGTGGCCAACGCCCGGATCGAATTTACCAATGGCTGTATCGCCACGCTCAGCGCTTGCCGGGTCGCCTACGAAGCCGTACGCTACATGCACATTTGGGCCCCCGGTGGCTTCGCCCGCATCGATTTTGCTAACCGAATGGTCCGCCTGGTTCGACCAAGCCAGCAGATCCTGCAGCGTCGGCTCCGACTGGAGAATCTCTGTCCGGAAGAAATCGAAGCCTGGAAACTTCGTTTGGTCCAAGAACATCTGCCCTGCCAATGCCTCCAGTTCGATACGGTGGATGCTTTGGCCTTGGAACTAGAGGACTTTATCACCAGTATTCGACTTGGCCGATCGCCTCGGGTAACCGGTCAGCAAGGCCGGGACGCTTTAGCAGTAGCCGAAATGATCCTAGAAAAAATCTCCACCCATGTCTGGGAAGAGGGATTGGTCGGTCCATTGGCTACACCAGCCCCAACACCAGTACCCATGCCTCACTGGCCGGAAACCCTCTTGTCTGCCGAGACCCCACCGCTGCGAAAAGCCGCAGGATAAGCTCTTTTCGGCCTAACCCCTCTCGGGCTCTCCGGGGTGGTGGCATTGTTGCTGAAAACTGCCGGATAAACTTCCCTTCAGACTGGGACGTACTGGCAGCCATCTTTGCTTTGTGGGAAGTGTTGGTTGCAGCTGAAAGTCTGTGGATTAATTGGGCAACTCATACACACACACTAAGCTTCACATCCTGGAAGGCCAACTTTGCCCAGAACCTACCCATTTTCCTTCCGGATATAGCGACTAAACTGCTCCGAAAGGTTTATGGCTCCTGCAATCTGGAATAAGGAGTCTCCTGTGCTTGGAACTGCCATAGGGAGGATCAGTGCGATGGAACTGGGGGCGATCTATCTTCCCCAGCCACCCTAAACTCGACTTTTGCCATTGTTAGCCTCACCCTGGCAGCGGAATGCTCTTAGTGTCTGTAACTATTGGACTTAGGAAGTTAGGTGAACAAAAGATAGTATTGTCCTAACTACTGGCGGCAAAACTAATCAGAAAAATTGGCAAAACTCGAGCCAAATAGAATACCAAAAATCAGGCCCACACGAAGTATTGTTTTCTTGTTCCTTAGCCCGTAAAATAGTTCGTACTTTCCCCGCCCTGGTGCCTGCACGAACCTCCCTACCTATAAACTTCCCTCTGTTAGGAGGACTCTTTGATGAGCTGCGCAAAGAATTTCTGTCCCGGCTGTATAGATCGGCGACGGTTTTTGGCGGCTGGCTGCATCGGCTGCGGAACGGCTTTGGCCAAAATGGTGCAATTGTCCACCTTGCAGGCTGGGCAAGTTCAACCAGTCCCTCAGCAATCCTCTCCTGAGGGCAAAGCGGATCGGCCCAAAGTGCGGCTTATCTTCGCCTGTTGGGCGCTGGTGCAGGATCGGCCCACTTGGCCGCATATCGGCCATGACATGCGACCAGAAATCGAGCGGGTTTCCAAAGAGTTGCCTCGGCTTTGCCCGGAAGTCGAGTTTGTACCGGTTGTGCTCCATTCGCCCGAGGAAGCGGAAAAGCTGTTGGCCGAGGACGCCAAAACCGGCCAGATCGACGGTTATCTAGTCTATCACATGAACAATTGGATACGTGTCATGTATCCGGTAGTGGCTTCCGGAAAGCCGACCATAATCGCCCAGTATATCTATGGCGGAAGCGGCGGCTTCCATGTGTTTACGGCAGAATTGCGCCGGAACTACAAGAATATGGCAGCCATCAGTAGCAGCCGGCTGGAAGACCTGGCTGAGGCCGCTCGAAAGTTCTGCTTGCTCCGTCAGGGGGCTAGTGCCTCGGAAGTGGCGCAGGCTGCTTATCAGTGTCATCTGGACCGTATGCCGCCCCCAAGGCTCCTAACCGGCAAAGAGGACAAGCTGACCCTTCGGTCGATCGGCGAAGTCTTGGCCGCTTTGGAAAAAGAGCTGATTTTGACTGTGGGCGGCGGCAGTGCCGCTATAGCCAAAGCGTTAGCCGAAACTCTAAAGATTCAAGTTCGGCCAGTCAGTTTTCCCGAATTTGCTGAAGCATATGAGCGCACCGATGTGGATCAAGCTCGACAGATTGCCGCCCGCTGGAAAACCCAGGCCGCCAAAATCGACATCCCCGAACCGGATCAGACGTTAGAAAAAAGTGCTCGAGTGTATTTAGCCCAGAAACAGTTGATGGCAAAATATAAGGCCTCGGCTATCGCTATCAATTGCTTAGGCGGCTTTTATAGCGGACACTTGAAGGGCTATCCCTGCCTAGGGTTTGTGGAACTGAATGACGCTGGATTGGTGGGCGCATGCGAAGCAGATCTTATGTCCACCGGAGTGATGCTGATGCTTCGGCATTTAGTGGGTCGGCCGGGGTATATTTCCGATCCGGTGCTGGATAGCTCCCGGCGGCAGATTATCTACGCCCATTGTGTCGCACCGACCAAGGTGTTCGGGCCGTCGGACACGCCGTCTGCTTTTGAGATTTACACCCACAGCGAAGACCGGCGAGGAGCTTCGGTCCGTTCGATTTTGCCTTTGGGCTACATGACTACTACCCTGGAAATCCACCCAATTCGTCAGGAAATCCTCTGTCATCGGGGCGTAGCGGTGGAAAACCCCTGGAGCGATCGCGGATGCCGAACGAAACTCGCCGTGGAGGTGCTCGGCGATTTTGACCGGATGTACACCTTCTGGGATCACTACGGTTGGCACCGAGTAACCGTCTATGGTGATCTATGGGAACCGCTCAAAGAGTTGGCCGCCGCCTTGAAATTCAAGTTTATTCCAGAAGCGTCCTAGGAGCACTTCCTCTAAGCATTCCTCTAAGCATATGTTTGGAATAGAGAGCCCCGGTTCTCATTCCCACACAAACGGGAATCCCCGCTTTATGAGTCGCCTGCTTGCTTCATTGCGGCGCAAGCAGTAACTCCGGAGATATGCCCAGGTCAGGGATCTTCTCTGAATCCCGCTTTCGCGGGGATAAGAGGGTTGGCCACTGCTGCTTTGGAGGTGAAAGTTTACTCCCCCGGGCTGGAGGGTTAAGACCGTTTTAGAGTTCCGACCAGATGCCGGGGACCGGTACAGGATAATGGCCGTCTGTGTCGGCTTGGACGGGCGGTGGTGTACTGAAATCCATTCTATCGACATCGGGAAAGAACTGGAAATGGGAAGTCATGGCTTCTTCCCAGGTAACCATTTTTCCAGAATGTAGGGCGGCCCGGCCCATGATCGTAGCCAGATTCACCAGTGCCGCCCGTTTTCCCTCGTTATGCGGCTGATCCCGGCGAATCGCTTCCAATAGCACGTTCCACTCTGCCTGCCAATGGGTGTATTTCTCCTTTTCTCCTTTCCAGGCAATGTTATCCACACTAATCCGCTGATCCTTGTAAATTACGGTAGCATCCCGATTTCCCCAAAGCCAGGGCATTAGCGCCGCACAGCGTGTTCCGTGGATATAGGTGCCAAAATCGGTGTGGCAATTCGGGAGCCAACGGGCTACGTGGAACGCCTTACTACCATCGGCAAACGTCCATTCCACGAAGACCGAATCGAAGTTCTGGCCGTAATCAGGTACACCGCCGCTTCGACCGCCCACGCCAATAGCGCTAACAGGATAGGCATCTTTGATCCAACAGATTTCGTCCACCTGGTGAATATCCATTTCCGCCCATAGGCCGCCGGAAACCCAGAAAAAGTGAGTAAAATTCCGGAGTTGCCATTGCAGTTCATCCACATGGGCCGGTCGTTTGGGCAGTGTGGCGGCCGGGTGCACCCGAAAGGCCCGAATCTGGTGAATCTCGCCCAACTGGCCCTCCCGGATTCGCCGGATCAGCTCCTGACGATTTTTAGAATGTCGGGCCATAAGGCCAGCGGCAATTTTGAGGTTCTTCTTCCCCGCCGCCTCGGAAGCCGCTATTACCCGGCGAACCCCGGGCGGATCGCAGGCAAACGATTTCTCCATGAACACATGAACCCCTTTGGCCACCGCATATTCCAACTGCACCGGTCGGAACGCCGCATACCCAGCCAGGATCGCAATATCTCCCGGCCGTAAACAATCGATCGCCTTCCGATAGGCGTCAAAGCCCACAAAGCGCCGATCCGGCGGCACATCCACCTGCTTGGGGTATCGCTGGCTCAGTTGTTTGATGGCGCTGGCAATGCGGTCTTCGAAAAGATCGGCCATGGCGACAAGTTTGACCGGCCCGCCGGTCGATTCACAGGCATCGCCGACTGCGCCGCAACCTCGGCCGCCACAGCCCACTAGCGCCAGCCGAATCGTATTGTCTTCCCCTGCATGGACCTTGGGCAGTGCCGCCCCGGCCAACGGCACGGCCGCCACCGTTGCCCCACCCGCCAAAAAACTTCGACGAGGAAGCCCCTTTCTGGAACAATCCGAAGCTCGTCGCTGAAGATTCATACGAGAACTCCTTATAAATAGACAGAAGGAGGCTTTGTTGAAAGGTTGTCCGGAGCCGGGAGAGGTTTTCCCCATGCCCGTCGGTTTTGCTTCAATTTTAGCTGCTTTAGGAGTCCGACCGAAAACGGCTTCAACAGAGCCACAGAAGGACTAATGTTTTGCCTGGGCCATCGGCGGACAAGGCCAGCGAAGATGTTTTTCCAAAAAGCGGAAAGTACCCACGCCGTGGATTTCATGGCCGCCGCCGAAGAATTCGATTTCCGTTCGGCCGCCCAACCCCATCAGATCATAGAAACAGCGGACCTTAGCATATTCTGATTCTACCCAGGAGCAAGGTGCTACGGGATCTCGGTGGCCCCGTTCAACCATGAAGGGCCGAGGAAAGATCAAGTAGGTCATTTCCGCATAGTTGAACGTATGTCCAAGATTGAAATCGAACATCTCCCATTCGCCGACCAGCATGTAGCTGGCAGCAAAGTCAATGCTCGTGGTTTTGCGGATCCAATCGTTGAAGTTGGCCGAACAAATCGACAAACAATAGCCGTCCAGTAACGGCGGCAGGCGCATTGCCGACACCCCGCCATAACTTAGGCCGTAAAAAGCGATTCGCTCCCCGTCCACCTCCGGCAGTGCGGTTAGCCATCGCAGAATCTGCTCATGCTGCCGGGCAATGATCGAAAAATACGAAAGCCCCAACGGCGCCCCTTTCCGCCGGAGTGTGCGAACCCAGTCCCCATCGCATCGGGCAGTGCTATAAAGATTAAAAGGTGCAAAGACAATAAATCCCCGGTCGGCCAACTCAGCCCCAAAACCCTTGTAGGCCGCATTACGCCGATCAATCACATCCGTCGGCAGCGATCCCAACCCATGCTGGCAAACCACCACCGGCCGTTTTTCTCCCGGTTTGATCTCCTTCGGCAAACAGAGGATCCCCCAGGCGTGCAAGTCCTCCCAAACGTCCAATACCACTTCGTAGCCGATCCATTTCGGCTGCTCGCAGATTTTGCGGCTCCGGGGAGCAGGTGGCAGGAGCGGATCATCAATCCAGCCGATCACCTCTCGGCGAAAATATTCTCGATATTTCTGAGCATCCCGTAGAAAAGATTCCGGCGAGCTACGATCAGTTTTATTGAGGAACCACTCTTGGCGAACCGTCTCGGAGCGCTCTCGGAGTAGCTGGACATGTGTAACCAGTTGTTGCACCTGGCGTTGCTGGCGCAGGTTGGGATCGAAAGTTTTCCGGCGGTCGGTGGGCAGGGTTTCGGACAGATCAAGCGGAGCGGATTTGCCCAATGCTTCCATCAGAGCAGCCAGGGCCTCTGGTGAACCAGGCCCAATCGGCCGACCTTCAGGGCCGGCAATTAGGCGTCGTCGTCCCAGCTTAGCTTGGTCCAAGGCGTTTGCCCGGTCAAACTCCGCCCGGACGGATTCAAACGGCGGCCTACAGAGTTTACCCGGAGCGGCCCCTTGCCGACCAGGAACCTGCGGCGGTCCGTCCACTTTTGGAACCTCGCTATATTCAATCACCAGCGCCCTAGGACAAATCAACGAAGCAATCTCTGCATCGCCAAACTCCCGAAGCAGATTCCAGATGTTCCGATAGATCGGTTCCTGCCAGACCCGTTGCCTGCTGTCGAAATAGCCGCTCACTAAACAGGCATTAATGCGGGCGTCCACTGCCGCACTGTAAAAAGCAATCAGTCCGCCTTCGCCATAGCCTGCAACCGCCACCGGCACATCCGGACCGCCAACCTTCCGGAACCAATCCACCACCGAAAGCACCTTTTGCACCTCATAGCCGATGATATGCCGGCCCATCTGGAATGCCTGGCGGTAGATCCATTCTCGGTGCGGCTGGTTGGTCATGCGCAGCCGGGGATTGCCAGAAAAGTCGCATGCCCGATTGATAAGCACCGGCACCACTACCAGGCAGCCGCTTTGGGCCAGATGCCGGGCAAATTGCTCGGCTGGTTTCACTCCTGGCGCCAGTCCCACAAGCTGTTCGGGCGTTTGGTCGGCGTCAGGCAACCCGACCACATAGACGATCGGTTTTCCTTTGGGTTCCAGTAGGAGTCCTTCCCCCCAGACCCCCTCCAAGACCGGCCAACGGACCTGAAATATAGTATATCGGTCCGTTTCTGCTACCACAGCCGGGTTGGATTCGTCTCCGTATCGCTCCATGCACACCGGCACCCGTTCATCCACCGCACCGATATACTGCCGAAATCGCTGCCGGTTCGGCTGGACGGATTTTTCGTACGCCTGCACGCTGGAAAAGTCCCGCTGCCACCATCGGGGCCGGGCCTGGATGGACTCGGCCAGTTTGCGATCTAAAAACCGGTGGGCCTCTTCGACAATCCGAACCGCCAGATCATCTGTCCAATCTAGACGTTGCGTTCCCGGAAGGTTCTCCCCTGCAATACCCCAGGGGGAAAAGCCAGCGAAAACGCCAAAGAGGCAGATGAAAGATCCCACCATCCCACTAATGGAACCGATCCGTTTGTTTTTCTGGCCAGCTTCCTTTTGACTTTTGTGAATCACCATGGGAACCTCCGATTCCTGCTTCTTTTTCCACGGGCTTTTTCAGCCAAGAGAATCCCGAAACCCTTTCCGAAGAGCCATAGCTGTTCCTGTTTCGTCTTTTTAGAATCGGATAATCGGCTCGGGTTGTTTTTTTGGACAGATATATTTATTTTTCCCTACCAGAAAGAACACCATTCCCAGCAAAGCGGAGGCAAGGGCACGAAGAAGTGGCTATTGCCCCTGAGGTGAACTGAGCGCATTGACTGCGGCCTCGATTCTGGCCTCGTAGGGTTCCTTGCAGATGTTGACCACACGGCAGGCCACGCAGACTTGCTCAGCGAAGACCTTCTTATCGACCTTGGCCCGGATAAGTCGGTACAGTTCATCGGCTGGGATGGGG
>JANXAQ010000257.1 GCA_025062105.1 Thermoguttaceae bacterium | reverse complement strand
GCTCCACCCCCGGCCAAGCCGGGTGGTCGATTAGTTTCAATGGCCACTTCTCGGCCTAGGGTGATGCAACATGTTAGCTTGACTGACATGGGGAACGAATTGTTCCCCAGCGTTTCAATGGCCACTTCTCGGCCTAGGGTGATGCAACTCGTTACCCCTAATTCACCTTAACAGGAGGAGGATACAGGTTTCAATGGCCACTTCTCGGCCTAGGGTGATGCAACCGCTGGCATCGTAACGATTGAAAGGACAAGGAGTTATGAAGCCGATTTTCCGGACACTCCCAAAAGGGGGGTGTTTTCATGGAGCATTCCCCTTGAAACATTGTAAAATTTTTTGTTTTAACTCCTTGCTTACCATAAGGTTGCGTCAAAAAACCTGGACCCCCTCCCGATTTTACCTCTATTGGGGGACTCGGCAACAGAGACCTCTCTCCAAACACTCCCCCATCTATAGTTGAATATTAATGTATCGGAGAAGGCGGATTTGTCAAGAGGGTGCCTTGGCCGAACATATACAAAGCAAAGCCAGCAAAGGAATAGCGGAGAGGGAACTCGTAGGGGATAAGGAGAGAGTTTGGTCTAGGTGAGCTGTTTGGGATATGGAAGGAGCTAGTTGGCAGGAAGCGGAGGGATTATCCAGCTTTTAAAACAGGAAACCCGGCCCCCAAGAGACAGAGCCAGGGAAGGAGAGGAAGGCGGCACTTGAGGAACTGCCAACCAGCATGTGCGAAAGGGGTTGTGGAGGATGCATGAGCGGCTAAGGGGGGATGAGTAGGCCTTCTTACCGCGGGTTTGGGAAGGTGGTTTCCTCGGCAGGCTGGACAGACACGCAGACGCCGGACCATCCAATTGCATCATGGCAACCAAACTCATCGTTTCGCTCCTGGCTGGCAGGAACTCATTGTGCTTAGTCAGCCGACGATACCGGCTGAACCATCCAAACGTCCACTCCACCACCCACTGGACGCGGCAGCAGCTCAAACCCAACGGCCTCCGCCAGACGGCTGACTATATCCAGTACCCAACCAAACGCCCCCTTCAGCCATTCGACCAGTTGCCCACCAATAGCCTCCGTCGGCCCAAATCTTGTTGCCCAGCATAGCCTCCATCGGCCCAAATCTTGCTTAGCCGCGGGAACCAGCGCTGCCCAGGCTCCAAAACCAACCTCGCCCCATCCCGATCCTGAATGTTGGCCGGATGCACCACCACCGCCAAAATCAGCCCCGGCACATCGACCACTAGATGCCGCTTGCGGCTGTTGACCCTCTTTCCCGCATCATACCCACGGCCCCCCTTTTTCTGTGGTCTTAACCGACTGGCTATCCAGGATGCCGGCACTCGGCTCCGGGCTATGTCCGCTCTGCTGCCGCCCAATCCCACGAAGCCCATGGTGGATCTTCTCCCAGGTGCCATCCTTATGGAACGCACAAAGTAACAATAGCCCGTTTCCCAGGGCGGATAGTCCTTGGGCCACATCCGCCACGCACAACCAGACCGGACAATGGAGAACCTGCCGTTGAGCGCTGCCTGCATGTCAACTTGACGCGGCCGCCCCCCGCCCATTGGTATCTACATCTGGTATCTACATCACCGGTGTTGTCAACAAGATGTTGGAAGCTCGCCAGCCGGAACACTTCCCCCTATTGCGTGTCCGGGAAGATGTGTAGATACCCATGCCCGCGGTCGGGCCGGAGCAATTAACCGCGGCAATCACAGCTCAGTGCTCCTCTGCCAAATCGGAAGAATAAACCCGTTTCATCGGAGCAGTGCTTTGCTTGGGGGATAAAAACCGTTTTCCTTTGGTGATGAAATCCGTTTCCCAACCTACCTGGGCGCCTTCAATACCGCAGTTTTCCCCGCGGCCCTTTTCAAAGCGCTCTAAGGAATTCGAGCATTCGTTTTCCGGGCTGAAGCCAAACAGGGCAAAAGTCGAGCGGAGAGGTGCTGCTTATTGGAGATGGGTTAGAAAATTGTCTGCTCAAGGAATTCTCAAAACTTAACTGCATGAAATAAAAGAAGTTATAAAAATTGACCAAAGTCGGGTGCTGAGGTGGCCTTTGATTTTACGGGGGGCTGGTCAGCCAGTGGGCCAATTCGGTCAAAGAGCTAACGGCTACATCGGGACGAAGATTTTGCAGTTGCGACTGGTCCGTGCGAAGGCGGAGAGTTCGGCCGTCGTCGGCAAAAAGTACCGCGCGGAAGCCTATTTGCGGAGCGGGCCAGATGTCATGGAGCATATCATTTCCCAGATGGAGGGTTTGAGCGGCGGCGATATGGCATTGGACGGGGGCGTGCTGGGCCAGTTGGAAGAAGCGAACACTGGGTTTGGCCATGCCATGGGCATAAGAATAGAAGATGCGCTTTGGGTTAAAGCCCAATTCTTCCGCCCGGCGGCCGAAAAGAGCTGGGAAAAGAGACGGAGTATAAAATTGGGCATTGCTCACGATCCCCAGCACATATCCCGCCTGACGCAGCCGACCAACTGCCTCCAACGCACCGGGCATAGGCCAAAACGGATTCGCCCTCGCTTCCGTCTCCACGACCAAACGTGCCGGATCCCCACGCTGAATCGCCTGCCAGTCCACTGCTCCGGAAGCAGCCAACTGCTCTAAAAATAGCTACCAAGCTTCCAGCAAGGAGATTTCTGGATAGTCGATCCCTTTGGCCCGCTGCTGAGCCTGCAAGGCCTCGATCAGATCAAATAGGAGTCCCGCTTCCTTGGACGTCCATCAGAACAGGGGAAGACCACTGGCTTCTAAGGCCGAGCGGATTGCCGCCATTCGCCAAGGATTCCGTAGTTGATCCAATTGGCCGGTGGAACTGATCCACAACGTTCCATAAAGATCAAACAGCACCGCCCGGCTCTGGCCAATCTAAGCGGGCTTTTGAAAAATGCCAGGCCCAAACCGCGCCAACAACTCCGAATCCGGAGCAATCAGTTCCAACGGATGAAAATGCCGACGAAACGTTTCGACCATCCACTGCCTCGTTTGCTAAACCACGCACCGAAGAGATCTCACCAACTGTCCTAAAAAGCATTTTCTATGAGGAAAAAGATTTTAATCCTTTATCTGCTGTGCTGAAAAACATTTTCTATGACGAAAAGAGTTTTTTCTCCTACAATTCCGGAACTCTTAAAATCCCTATTTGTAAGAAGTGCCCCTCGAAGGGGCCGGTCAGGCACAAGCCATAGGAAACTGCCAAACTCCCAATTTGAGGACATCCGGATGCGGCTGATTTTTTGTGGTCCGTTTGGTGGATTTGGCGAAGATGGTCGCCCCATGCCCCATCGAACCATCCCTCCCTCTGGTAGCTCCGACAGGCCAAGAGGCTCCCCACTGGAAAGGCCAGGAGTCGGTCGAAGGAGTTTAGGTCCCTATATTGTGTATGTGGGAGAGAAAAAGGGAAGTTAAAAACGGTTTACTCTATGGTTGGTGCGGTGCAAAGCTGGTTTGCAGGCGACCGAATCCTATTTTGTCCATATTCCCTAGGTTGGGTAGTTAGCACACCCAATTTCAGCCACTGCCGGACATGCGCGTAGCTTATCTTTTGCGATTTTTCCTAAATTGGTTTGTCGCTAGGAGTTGGGAAAAACTTGCTTTTGCCCTCCCAATTTCCTACCTCCAATAGTTGTAAGTAGTTAGAACGTTTCTCAGCCGGCGGGACACTGAAAAGGGCAAGAGTCGAGCTAAGAATCCCCTCGTATTTTTAAAGAGCGTGAGGAAAGAGCTGGTCGACAAAAGCGCCTCCGAATCCCGTAAAATCCCAATTTTAGGACAGCCTCTTCGATCAGGGCATACCGGGAGTCCAGAGTTTTTTGCCTTCGGGCTGTTTAACCTCCTGACCAGGGATCCACAAGCCTGGCGAGGGGGTTGGGCTGGAAGTTTGCTGAGCCGATTCCATAGCAACCGGGCTGAAAGAATCAAAGATTGCTGTCATATTTTCTAAAATTCCCGGTTCGTACTGGTGCTGTTGAACCAGATGCTGGACTAACAGCTCTACCTGCTCGGGTTCTTCCCGGAGCAGGTAATATCGTAGAGCCAGCAGATCCCAAGGGGCGCAGGAGGTACGGATTTGCAGGGCCCGTTGGCGACCTTGTTCGATCAAGCTGCCTGCTTGATCGGAGGGGAGAGCTGCCACGGCGGCAGTATAACAGGCCAATAACCAAATCGGTTTCCCCGCCAACTGGGGCCGCTGGATAAAAGCCGTGGCAAAACGCTCCATGGCAGGTACCCAACGGAAATGGGATGCATAAATATATCCCTGAACAATTTGCTCATCAGAGGCTTTGCTCAGATCGATATCCACCCATCGGTACAAAGGCACCTGCTGGAGCGAAACCCTCTGCGGGTCGATCGGTTCCGGCAGCGGTAAGGATAACTCCTGACGTACACGCCCCCGATCCCAGGGATATTGGTGTTGCCCTGCCAGATCCTCCACCCACAAAAGCACGGCTTCCAAGACGGTGTGGCACTGAGGGTCCTGCGCTGCTTGCCGAGGAGATCGGCCCTGGAAAACCCCCAACGGGTGATCCAACCAACGCCGCAAAAATTCCGTCAACCGAGTTTGCTTCTCTTGTTCGGGGTCTACCTTTTGACCTTTAGGTCGAGAAGTAATGAGATCGGAACGAAACCACACTTGAGTAACAGACTCTAGACCGGTCTGTTCGACCAGCACCTCGGACCGCAAACCTTGACCGACAAATTGCTGCAGAAGGGCCTCCACCTGCGCACGGGAGTGTTCGTAAACATCATAGATCACCAACCGGGCTTCCCGATCCGTTTGACGACCATACAGGGCAGCCAAACCGATAATCCCACAAACCGAAAGTGCCGAAAGGGTCTCTTCCGGCCCAGGGAGAGGCCGATTTAACAGCAGATAACATGCCCGAGGGGGGATCTCCCCATCCTCCTGCTGAATATCCAACAGCACTGGGCCGGAGACAGGCACCGCCTGCTTGCAAAGGGAAAGGGCCGCCTGCAGATGGGATTCGTCTTCAGGTATATAAATAAGTTTATATCTTGCAACCTGATCCCCTAGCGGATCCTTTGAAAGTGCTAGGACCACTGTCTCTGCTAAAATGGCTTCGTGGGTTCCCCGAACCAACCGAGCATATTGGCGAAGAGCATCAATGGCTCCGGGCGTGTCGAGAATCCAACTCCGGAGGACGGCCAGATGCCACCACAACTCGGGCAGCTCCGGATACGTCTGGGTAAGTTGCCCGAGTCCTTCAGCCGCATCCAGCCAATGGCCCTCGCCCACCAGACGGCAGATCTGGGCAAACGGTGCCGCAGCTGGGCTGTCCGAAGGTAATCGGCCTTTCCAATCGAACGCCTCCCGCAGCAACAGAGGAATGTTCCGATTGCCATCCAGCTGCCGAACGCATTCTTGAAAATCTTCTTGCCACGGCCCGGATAGCCCGGCGACATGGCGCATTAAGGCTAAGGCGGGGACGTAATGGTCCTGGGCCAGTAGGTGCATAGCAACGAAGGAAAAGACCCGAGACGCACACAGAGGATAAAAACCTGCATAGGCATTCATTGCCCGCAGCAAGTAGCGGTGTGCCTCCTCTGCTTGTCCTTGTCCTGCCAAAAGATACGCCTTTTCCATCAGAGCCGCCAAATTGTCCGGATGCTTTTCGAAAAATTGTTCAACGGTTTGCGCAGCCTCGGAATTTTTTTCCGTTTGATAAAGGATCTCGATTTTGATCGACCATAAACACGGGCGCCCCGCAGTGCGACGCTCTAACTGCTCGATCAGATTCAGACAGGTATGATATTGCTGAGCATCCCACAGACGAAAAATTTTTTCCCACTCCCCTACCAGGTCGGGACAGCAAAATTTCATCTTTTTGCCAGTCCCAGCCGGACACTCCCAATTCCTGACCTGCGTCATCCAAAATCCCTTTCTTTTGGAAAAGAAAACAAGTAACCCTTCAGCCCAGGGGAGTGGCTTAATTTTTCTCCGCCTTCCCCTTCCGATAAGAGGCTGTCCTAAAAACATTTTCTATGATGAAAGGAGGTTTCCTCCCTAAATGCCCCAGAATTCCTAAAATCCCTGTTTTTAAGGAGTCTGAAGGGTAGGAGCCGGTCGGCCAAAACCCATGGGAAAATCCCAATTTCAAGACAGCCTCTAAGATCGAGTTTTGCCAATTTTGGCCCTTGCTGAAACGGCAAAACTGTAACTCCTTGGAATTGTTGGAGTTAGGAAATTGGGTGAACAAAAGGAATGTTCGCCGGAACTTTTGGAGATAAACCAAGTTAGGGAAAATGGCAAAAGTCGGGCTAAGAAACTGTTCTGAAGTTGGAATCTTGAGGTTTCTCGATGGAATTTGGGCTGACCGATCCTTCCAACGCCAGTCCTATAAAATAGTACGTTTAAGGACTCTGGGCAATTCGGGAGATAACCTGTCTTTCTAGGGCCAATGCCATTTCTGAACAGCCTCTAACGGGGTAAGCTGAGGGGAACATGAGACGATCAACAGCCCTTTTTGCTTCCGCAGCCGGCTTCGCCTTCGGCTTCGTCAGCCTCTCCCACCTCAGGGCAGCAGTGCGTTTCTGAAGGCGGTTGAGATGTTAGGAAAACAAAATCGCTCTCCGCTTGGAGGAGGCAAGCAAACTCTGGGGGCCGGAAGCAGTCCCATGGTCCCAACGACGCCGCCTAACCCTGGCCGATCCGACCAAGCCTATCTATCCGTTGGACGAACCCCCCTGGGCGGTTTGAGAACCGTCTTCTTTGTTCAGATGCCGACGCAGAAAACGGGCCCGTTCGATATCCCGATCCGTTTGATCTAATTCGGTGCCAGCCAGTTTCTGCAGATGCGCCGGTTGGGTCTGCAAAAACAGATCATTAAGCTGCAAAATGCCAATCTCCTTGATCAATCCCAGATGAATCCCCATCCGGACGCTGGATAACAGATGCATCGTTTCTTCGGAGCTAATAGTCTGGGCGGTACGTAAGATGCCGAAGGCTCGACTAATTCGATCATGCAATGTACGAAGATTTTCTCGCATCAAAAGTTCACGAGCTTTCCGTTCATAGTCAATGATAGCGGGGATGATGTCGGCAATTTTTTTCATAATTTCTTGTTCACTTTGGCCCAGGGTTACTTGATTACTGATCTGATAAAAATCTCCCATCGCCTGGGAACCTTCCCCGTAAAGTCCCCGCACGGCCAAATCCAGCTTCTGCAAGCTCCGAAAGATCTTCTCAAGCTGCCGAGTCAATACCAAAGCCGGCAGATGCAACATCACGCTGACTCGGATCCCAGTGCCTACGTTGGTCGGACAAGCCGTCAAATAGCCCAACTTCTCATCAAACGCATACACCACCCGTTGCTCAATCCGGTCATCCCATTGGTTGACCGTCTGCCAGACTTCCTCCAGGTTTAGCCCGCTGGCCATCGCCATAATGCGCAAATGGTCTTCCTCATTAATCATCAGGCTGAATCGTTCGCTGCGGTCAATCACAGCGCTGCGGGGACCTTGACCTTCGGCCAATTCTCGGCTGATCAGTTGGCGTTCCACAAGCAGTTGCCGATCTAAACTATCCAGTTGCTCCAAATCCACATAAATCAATTGCTCGGCATCCGCATTATGGAAGATCGCCTCTTTGAGTATCTGCTGGATCCGCTGACGGTCCGTATCCGTAGCGCGGCTCCGAAAAGGATAACAAGCCAGATTCCTAGCTAATCGAATCCGGGTACTAATGACAATATCTGATTCCGGGCCGGAACCTTTGAGCCATTCTCCGCGGCTGCGGCTGAGCTGCTCCAGTTCCCGCGCCAAATCCAGAACCGATGGATTAGGAGGTGGATTCTTCGATTTCACGGATCTTGTCCCGCAAACGAGAAGCCAATTCGTAATTTTCTTCCTGAATCGCCTCTTGCAACTGCCGACGATAGCGAATCAGTTCGGTATGGCGTCGGCTCAGTTCGGCCGAATGACTGGGCCGCTTGCCTGTATGCTGTGTCTCTCCATGAATGTTCAGCAGCAACGGTTGGAGCTCTTTTTCAAAGAAAACATAATCATAGGCACAGCCCAATCGGCCTTGGCTCCGAAAGTCATAAAAACTAATCCCACAATAGGGGCAAATTTGCTGATCCAGTTCGGCCAATTCTTCTGCCGTTTGCCCTAAAGCAAGCTGTTTGGCCATCTGCTGGGCTAATAAGGCAGCCATACTACCGGCCGAGGCAGGTTCATTACTCGCCTGAGTCAAATACTCACGCGCATGGTCTTCGCACAAATGCAACTCCACCGGCTTGCCGCCGGTAAGCTCCGTAATGTGAAAAGTGGCCGGTTTGTCACAACGTTGACATCGCATCTTGATCCTAAACTCCGCTTCTCAACACAGCTCGGAGCCGCTATAAACTCCATCCACTGCTTCTCTCTTGCGATTCTAACAGCAGCACCTTTCGTGTCAAGCACAGCACCCCATTAGAAATCCGTTTGTTAGCAATACCTGCTTACCCAATCCCTTCCCAAACCCTCTCCAACAGAGCCTTTTACATTCTCTCTGTGCCCATCGGTGGTAAGCTTTCCAAAGCCCTACCGTTTGGGTTTGGTAGGTTACTGCTCCCCAGACACTCTGGATATTGCAAACTTGAAAACGGAAGATGTGTTGTCCTCCAAAGTCTAATGGGTAGGCCCCCCTTAGGTAGGAGTCTTTTCTGCAACTGCACCCCCGGTGCGATGAAACCACATCGAGTAAGCTTAACCCCTCCGGATGAGGGGATTTATTAAATTAATGAAACAGAACACCTCTGGGTAGGGCTGATTTTGGGGGGAGTTTAGGAAGGATAGGAAAGATAGGTACTTTACAGTTCCATGGATCCGCTTCTTTCTGGCTCCTCCAGAATAAAGCCCCTGGGGAGTTCACAGGGCTAGAACTCTCTTACAAGAGTTATGAATAGACAAAGAAGGATTTCCGGGGTTAAGCTTGTTTTACCTAGATGATCTATTTTGCCCAATTGACTCATGGAGTTTCAGGGGTATCCGGTGTACTTCACCTATATCCCCATTTAAGATTATATGCAACCCCCAAATAAGTGGCAAAATCCCAGATTATTTCTCAACCCTACAGATGAGGATCTCCCTAATACTTTAATTTTTTGGAGGAAACCCCTCCGTTGGAGAACGCCAAAGCAGCCTCGATCCTTTGACAATTTATGGTTATGTTTCTTCGCAAGGGACGTAATTCCCGCTTGCTGGGAGGATAACTGGCTGATAGACTGGGTCTTTTTAGAAGGGTAGAAAAAGCAGCCCAACCCCCATTTGATTTGGGTCTTTTCTCCCCCAGGCGGGAGATTTTCGCAGTGAGTAAAAAATACTATCCCGATTTTGATACCTTTCGCAGTTTAGCCCAGGAAGCCGACTTAGTGCCCGTGTATCGCCGCTTGGTAAGCGATTCGCTGACGCCAGTGTCGGCCTTTCATAAATTGGATGCTGGCCGATGTGCGTGTCTATTTGAAAGTGTGGTCGGGGGGGAAAAGGTGGGCCGGTATAACTTCTTGGCCACGCATCCCTTCATGGAGATCGAAGCCTATGGGCATCAGGTAACCGTGCATCAACACAGCGGGGTATCGGCCTCTGGGCAGCCGATTCTGGTGAGCCGAAAATTCGAATCCGACGATCCCCTGAAGGAGCTTCAGCGGCGGGTGGAGGGGTTTCGGGAGGCTCGACTGCCGGGCTTGCCGCCGTTTTGTAGCGGAGCGGTCGGCTATGCAGGTTATGATGTGGTGCGGTGGTTTGAACGGTTGCCCAATCCACCGCCCGACGACCGCCATATACCGGACATGGCTTTTGCTTTCTATGACCAGATGGTGGTCTTTGACAATATCACCAAGACGATCACGGTGGTGGTGATGGCCCGGCTGGACCAATTGGCCCAACGATCTAGCAACTGGCTTCGCTATGCCTATGAGCAGGCTCAACGGCGGGTGGATGAGCTAGTGGACTTGTTAGCCAATCGGCCCTGTCCGTTACAGCCGGTGGATATTGATGTAACTGGAGAGGTCCGGATCCCCTATACTTCCAATTTCACGCAGGAGGCATTTGAGGCGGCGGTGCGCCGGTGTGTAGAGTACATTTATGCAGGTGATATTTTTCAAGTGGTGCTTAGCCAGCGATTGGCCACCCACATCCGGGCCCATCCGTTCCAAATCTATCGTGCCCTCCGGGTGGTAAATCCAAGTCCGTTTATGTTTTACCTGCGCACCCCCAGTGTTACCCTGGTCGGTAGTTCCCCTGAGGTGATGGTGCGGGTCTGGGATCGTCAGGTAACGGTCCGTCCCTTAGCCGGCACCCGGCCCCGAGGAACCACCGAGGAAGAAGACCGTCGGTTGGCCGAAGAGCTGCTGGCCGATCCGAAAGAACGGGCCGAACATGTGATGCTCGTCGATCTCGGACGAAACGATATTGGCCGAGTCTGCCAGTATCGTACGATTCGGTTGACTGATGTGATGACCATCGAACGCTATAGTCACGTCATGCACCTGACCTCGAATGTAACAGGGACCTTGGCACCGGGTAAAACGGCCTTTGACGCTCTGCGAGCCTGTCTTCCCGCCGGTACGGTGACCGGTGCTCCGAAAGTACGGGCTATGGAGATTATTGACGAGTTGGAACCCCACCGCCGTGGTCCGTATGCGGGAGCGGTTGGGTATGTGGATTTTAACGGTAACATGGACACTTGTATCGCTTTGCGCACGATTGTCATCCAGGATAATCTGGCTTATGTACAAGCAGGAGCTGGCATTGTCGCCGATAGCGACCCAACGCGCGAATGGCACGAAACCCTTAACAAAGCCCGGGGTTTGTTGAAAGCCATCGAAATCGCCGAAGCCCAAACCTCCCCAACCCCTTCGCTCCATCCGGCAGTCCACCCGCTCAGCCTCGCCGAGTAACCGCCTCATTGGAAATTCTTGGTGTCCAACTTCACCTGCCACGGGTGGAGAACCAGCAAAATGCCCCAAAACGGCAAATGGACCAGCTCAACCCGTCAGACCCCTCCTCGCAACGTGCGGATCAGAGGGATTTTGTCCTTTGGAAAATCGCTCTCAAACAGGACTGCTCCTTGCGCAGCAATGACACCAGGGGGCAACGGATGCGCCGCAATGGGAATCGGACGCCAAGAATTGCAAAACTCTTTAGTCGAGGCAAGAGATAACCTCGGAACCTAGCATTTGAAGAAAATAGGCATTTTAGGAAAAATCTGGGAAAAAGGTTTAAAAATTCTGGGCTTCATTCGGCGGAATACTTCCCCCTGTGTGTCTAACTTTCCTCAAGCTATTGTCCATCTGAGTTTTTCAACGAGAGTCGAAGTCCATCCCAGGTGGTTTTCTCACGAGCTGATGTTCAAAAAAATAAAATAAGCATTCCACGGTAAGGAGTTTCCAATGCGAATTGAGGGAATTGAGATTTTTTATCTCGGAGTGCCGTTAGCCCGACCAATGGTTACCCCATTAGGGACATGGCAGCAGCTTCAGACAGTGCTGGTGGCTTTAGAGAGTGGGGGGTTAAGAGGTTGGGGGGAGGCAAGCCCGGGCAATGCGCCGCTGCTGGGCCCAGAGTGGGCCGGAGGAGTGTATCGGTGTTTGTGTGAGTGGATTGGGCCGGCCGTGGTCGGCCAGTCATTAGATACGGCCGAACAGTTGCAACAGCGCCTTGCCCGATTGCAGGGCAACCGATATGCTAAGGCGGCGGTGGATTGTGCTTGGTGGGACCTAGCAGCCCGTTTACAGGGAAAACCTTTACATCAGCTCCTGGGAGGCCAAACAGATCGGATTGCGTTAGGGGTGAGTTTCGACAAAATGCCGGATATCCAGGATCTACTGGAAGCGATGCGACGGGCATTCGAGGCCGGCTATAGCAGTGTGGAACTGAAGTTTCGGCCGGGTTGGGAAGTCTCTATGGTCCATATGGTCCGGCAAGAATTCCCTACCGAGCAGATTCACATTGATGTGGAAGGCGATCTTCGCCTTAGCCATATGGAAATGCTTTGTCGATTGGACGACTTTATGTTGGCGATGATCGAGCAGCCTTTGCCGCCATACGATTTAGTTGGTCATGCCATGATCCAAGACGCCATCCGTACCCCTATCTGCCTAGCCGAAAGTATCACCTGTCCGGAAGAGGCCGATATAGCTATCGAATTAAAAAGCGGCCGATATATCAACCTGGAACCGGGCCGAGTAGGGGGCCTGACCCCAGCCCAACAGATCCATGACGCCTGCCGAACCGCCGACATAGGCTGCCGCCTAGGAGCCAGACCTCAGACGTCCATCGGTACTGCCCTGGGGCTAGCGCTGGGAACCAAAGACAATTTCAGTTACCCGGCTGATTTCTTTCCGCCAGAAGATTTCCTAGCCGACGAGTTGACCGAACCGATTCCATTGGAACGATCCAGCGACGGGAAACTCCAAGCCGTACTCTCTACCCAACCTGGTATCGGCCGACAGCCTGATCCCCAAAAGCTCCATGCATGGACTTTAGAACATACCCGACTTGTCGCCAACACCCGATAGCTGGAAATTTTCGAGAACATATGGCTCGACTTTTGCCCCTTTGGGCTCTGGCCGAACGGGTAAAGCTCCAACTCCTTAAGAATTATTGGACTTAGCGAATTGGGTGAACAAAAGGAGGAGGCCTCCTGACTCCTGGTGTCAAAACAAGTCAAGGGAAATGGCAAAAGTCGAATATAGGAACCTTCCGCATAATCCTGAACATATAGTGAACTTGATGAATTTTCGATTCGGTAGGCTTTAGCTATCCCCATCCAAATACCTACTCCATGGATGGCCCTATCAGTGCTCCCAACCCAATATATTGCATTGGGGCGGACACGACGAAACCCAACATGATATCAAATATCTCGCTCGAATTATGCAGAGGTTCTCCAAGGTCGACTTTTGCCAATTTTTGTAAGTCCTTTTATTTTAAGAAGTTAGCTCTTAAGACTGTTTGTTCAGTAAATTTCCTAACTCCCGGATTTAAGAATTAGAACATCCAACGGAGTCCGCACCCCGGAAATTGGCTAAAATCGAGCCAATGTTTTCCCAACAGTTAGACCATCCAAAAGGAAGCTCCGACTTAGAAATTAGAAAAGTCCGGCTTAGAGGATGCGGGGAAGCTGGTTTCTTCCCACGGCTGCAAGCACACCCCAGTGTGTTTCTGGCACCTTCCGTGCTCAGAGTGGACGCCAGTAGCTTCTTCATTCGTCTGAAGTGGTTCGGTGTTTTGGATTCTCACTATTCCCGGTAAAGAAAGTCTGGAGCTCCCTGGCTAGAGCCAAGCAGTTCCTCATTCGACAGAAGTATCTGAAGCATGCTGGCTAGGCTGATCGGGTTGGGCACGGGGATCACTGCGAAAGTTCACCCGGCGGTGGGAACCATCACAAAATGGCTTGGCGGCCGATTGTCCACAACGACATAAATACACCGATTTGCCGGGCGCCAGAGGAAACCGTTCCCCTCGACTGTCCACCAATTCCACCGGCCCGCTAACCACTAATGGCCCATCTGCACGTACTTGAATTCGTACACTCTCTGCCATTTAGTGTCCCTCTCACAATAAGGCACATCGAATTTGATCCAAATGTTCTGTTAGTCTCGCCCCAACAACCCCCTGAACTTCTCTACTGCTTGCAGACAATCGTGGGGGAATTGGATCGCTTCCCAAGACTAAAAAAACGGGATAACGAAGGCCTCTAAGAAGTTTATGCTGCTAGGCAACGGATTTTCCAGAAAAGCCCAAAGGGATGGAGAAAAAGTGGCCAGACAGAATTGGCTTTTACTGGCCAGTGGGCAGTTGGCCCGACATCTTATTTAGCACGGAAGCATCCGGAAAAGGATCCTTTTGGACTTTGGCTTTAAAGGTTTCGGCCTCTCGTTGTGCACTAAACGGATGCCAAAGGTTTGCTAGTTTCTTCTGAGATAGACTCCAGGGTTGCGTCCAAGTCGAACAACCCAGCAGCATACTGAAGCCTGCTAATAACAACGTTTGGCTCCAACAACCCAGACAGTAGAAGAATCTCTGGATAAAACGGGTTTTAGACCTCTGAAGTTTACTCCATCCTATACGGTGTTCATTGGGAGAAGCTGGCGTTGTATGGGGCATGGGAAAACCTTCTGCCTGAAACAGCTTGCCAGTAGTACTTCAGCCCAAGGGACAACCACCCCCTGTCATCCTGCAAAAGCAGAAATCCATTGGAACAATTCGACTTTTGCCAATTTCCAGCGGTGGGTTCTCTTTGGATGCCCTAGCCTTTTACGAATCTCAACTTTTGCCCTTTTCCTAACTTATTTTGAATCCATGAGTTATGGCGAACATCCTTTTTGCCCACACAATTTCCTAAGTCCAACAATTTCAAGGAGTTAGAACTTTTCCAGTTCGTCCAGAAGCCCAAAACGTCAAACGTCGGACGAATATGGAAGTTGGAAAAATCGTTGCACAAAGAATCTTCAAGGCCTAACCTCTTGAAATAAAATAAGTTACAAAAAATGGCAAAAGCCGATTCTTTCAAAATCTTTGGGGGAATATTTCAGCCCAAAGGCGGAGCAAGGTTATCTTGTGCAAGCAGAAATCCTAGGTTTTCTTTCCTCCTCTGGACTGGCACTTGCCCAGCAGTAACCATGGGAGGAACCTTCTGGACGAAAAATAGGAACCTCTGCAAAATCCTGAATATATAGTGAACTTCATGAACTTTTGATTCTTAGGCCCTCCCGTTCTCCTAGTCGAACATCTACCACCGATTGGCTGCTAGCAATGCTAGCAACTCTATATGTAAAAGGAGGAGAAGCCAAAATAAAAATATCCTCCTTGAAGTATGCAGAGGTTCTAATAAACTTTCCCTGCTTGGGGGAAGTGTTAGCAGTCTTCACTCGGCTGAACTATTCCTTTACCCATAAGGCTACCCACAGAAAAGGACCAATTGAAGAGTGTTTATGGTTGGGGTCGAGGTTGGGCCATCCATTCGGAGACGGTGGCGGGTCTGGAGGGCTGTGGAGGCACAGTATCCCCGAACAGCCGCACAAAACCACCGCCGGATTTACCCCAATAACTGGCGCTAAAGGCAGTGCAGCCGGCCATACTCCCCCAGCTGCCCAAGAGCAACCCGATGGCCAATAAAGTAACGATTTTCCCCGTTCGGCTAGCAGGCTCCCCTTTTCCCGTTCGGCTAATAGGCTCACCCTGACAGTTCGAGGGATCAGACGCCATGGTATGAATTCCCAGGTTCTTTACAGGGGGACGGATGAAGAAGCTGGAAAAATTCCGGAACATATCGTGAACTGCTACGAACTTTTCATTTTCTGACCATTCGATTTGTCCTGGCTGAGTACCTATTATCTAAGGCTGCTAGCAATACTAGGATCCCTATATGTAGTGTTCGAGAGAGGGTGAGCCGACATAGTAAAGGAACTTCTGCATAATTCAAAGGGGATATTTTTATACCATTTTGGCTTTTCTCCCTAACACAGCATATAGAGCTGCTAGCATTGCAAGCACCCAATAGATAGTAGCTATCCAGATAGGGCAACGGAACGGCTAGAGAATTAAATGTTTCCAAAGTTCACTATATGTTCAGTCTTTTGCAGAGGTTCCTAAAATATTTCCTTCACATTATGCAAACGTTCCCTAAGCCACCGAGCAGTGCTGGGGGCAGGAAGGTCTCCAACAGAAACGACCTGGAGTCTCTTCTTTAGTCTGATGGCTGGTTGGGAGGGCTGTGTTTGGACAATAAGAGGGATTTTAGGGTTCAGGTCGTTTTTGGGAGAGCCATTCACTCAAGGTTTTTGGGTCCGAGGAGTCTTTCTTGCCCCAAAGGGAATTCCACCAATTTGTACTGGAGTTTGTCTTTGTGTTCGAGGAGGATTTTCGTCGCTCATAGAGCTTGGGCGTTTGGGAACTGGGGGTGGTGGGTTTTTGGCCCCAGAGCCATTTAAGCGTTACAAAGTCCCAGGTGGCGTTAGCCGCTTTTTTGGTGCCATCGGCGATTTGGTCCAGAAGGGTTGGCTTTTTGGCTCCCCAAAGATTGCTAGAAGACTTTTTACTGGTGGAAGATTTCTCAAACGGGTTGGGCAACCCAAACAGTCCGCCATCGGCCCAAGCGATCTGGGTCAGAAAAAGCAGACACATCCCCCAAACCAGTCCTACGCACAGTGTTCGGATCACTTTTGCGCCTCCTTCCAGCACCAGGCCGAAATAAAGAGGAATTGCTTCCAACTCCATCCATCCAAAACGGTTCGCACGATGTTGTTCAACTGCTAAAATCGAACAAAAGGCTCCAAGGATTGGGTTTGCTGAACAGGGGAAGAAAGTGTGCCAAAACTATTGGAAAAAGTCCAGAGGGATTCCGAGGGGGATGGTTCTGGAGAGGGGTAAAGTGTTGGGCGGGTTGTGGTGCATGGGGGGACAAGGGAAGAATTCATTTATTAAGACAAAACATCTACACAAAATAAGAAGTTTAAAGAGGTTGGATAATTTTTAAAATAAAAAATCTACGAAGAATAGGCAAAATTTTAATATTCCCAGACGTCCTAGAAAGATTGGTTTCTGAAGGAACCCACACTCTCATGAGCCATTTTGAACCTGCCAGTCTGATCCATGATCCGATTCATGGCTATATACCGTTTATTTCCGCAGCCAATGTACCTTCAGGGGAAGTGTCCGAGCAGCAGATCTTGGACCATCCGTGGGTGCAGCGGCTTCGGCAGATCCATCAGCTTCAGACGGCCTGGTGGGTGTTTCCTGGTGCGGAGCATAGCCGATTCCAGCATGTAGTCGGTTCGATGCATTTGGCCAGCCGCGCTATCGCCCACTTATATCCCAGCCTCCGCCAACAGTGCCCTGATGCGCCCAGCCGGGGATATGTCGAAACGCTTCTTCGAATGGCTGCGTTGTTGCATGATGTGGGCCATGGGCCGTTTGGCCACTTCTTTGATGTGCATTATCTGGCCGACTACGGGTTGACCCATGAGACGCTCGGTGCAGAAATCATTCGGCGAGAATTGGCGCCGCTTTTGCGGCAGGTGCGTCGCAATCCGTTTGGTCAGTTAGAGCCGGGCGAAACGCTTGATCCGGAACAGATTACTGTGTTGATCGTTCGGCCTCAGCGCCGGGAGGAAAATCTGCCCGGTTGGCTTCGGATGCTCCGAGCATTGTTCTGCGGCCTTTATACGGTGGATAACATGGATTTTGTGCTGCGGGATGCGTACATGTCCGGCTATAGTGTGCGGGCCTTTGATTTGGACCGGATTTTGCACTACAGTTTCTTCTCCCAGCGAGGCCTGACGATTCATGAACGGGGTTTATCTGCTCTGGTGGCCTTTATGCGAGTGCGGGCCGAACTGTTTCAAGCCGTCTATTATCACCGCACTGTCCGAGCCCTGGATTTGGAACTACAAGAGGTCTTTGCTGAAAGTAAACAATTTCTTATGCCAGGGGATCCAAGGGACCACTTGGATGCGTACCGGCGTCTGACAGATTGGACACTTTTTACCGAGGTAGCCCGATGGTCGGCAAGTCAGGATCCGGAAAAACGCCGACTGGGTCAGCGGTGGGATAAGCTTCTGCGTCGTCAGATCCGCTGGAAAATGAATGTAGAACGGACGATCAGTTTTCGGCCGGGGGAACCGGAGCAAGCCAGTGTGTTTGCCGATCCCAAGCTGCTGAAGGAAAAGATTCGACAGTTGTTGCCGGAACGGCTACGGGGATTGGAGTTTCGGGTGGATACGGCTCGACTGGTACATCGGCCAGACACCCAGGCGCCGGTGGCAGAGCAGAATTTTCTTTACGACCCCGCTAGCCGGCAACTGCAACGGCTCGAAGAACGAGATCTGATTCGTCATTTGCCGGTGGCTTCTCGTATTTGCCGGATTTACGCAGAAACTACCGAACACCAAAAGGAATTGGCCGCCGCATTGGATTGCTTGCGCACCGGGACAAGCGATGAAACAACCAATATGTAGTACCTTGTTGTAGCTTGTTGTGGCTGTTGGTTTCATAGCTTGACGGCCCGGGGCTGTTGGCTGCTAAGGTTTGCAAGGAGTTTCAGGGTGGCGGACCATTTTATTTTGTCTAATCCGCAAAGTTTCTCAACTTCTCCTTTTCCAAAAACTTAGCCCACTTCTTTTGCCCCACATACCGATCATATCTGTAAGGGGAGTCCCTTTTACCCGAAGCCAGACGAGCCTATTGTCTTTTCCACATCTGGAGACTCGATGGTTGCCAATTTCCAGAGTGTACTCCCATTTGGATGCTCTAACCCCCTGGAAATATTGGTGTTAGGTAATTTCCGATATAAAGACTGCTAAATCCCTAACTCTCTGAAATAGAGGAAATTCCAAAAATCGGCAAAAGTCCAGAAAAGTCCAGACTGAAGAAAACTCTCCTGTGATTTCGGAACCTGTAATACTTCAGCCAAATGAAGAAATCATGGAGTTTAGCTGGGGAAAGGGTTATGGCGGGATTCCCGCCAAGGCGGTAGTCCACCAGAGATAGACCAGCAAAAACTGACTACTGCTTGCCTAGGAATCCATATGGCGCTATTTGGCTGAGACATTTTACCAGAACCTAAAGGCAAAGGTGCACTCAATGGACGGTAGAGGAAGGGGCCGGTTGGTTGAGGGCATGATGGCAGTAGTTTGGGGAATAGTTTGCGCTGTGGTGTTGGAAATGGGCAGTGGAGCCAAAGGTACTCCGTGCCAGGGAGCGGAACTACGCGATTGGTCTCTTCAGCCCAAAGCTTCTAGGTTTACCTGGCCCATGAGGACCTTTTCTCATCCTGTTGGGCCGGTAGGGAAAAATCCTCCAGTGCAAGCGGAGGTGGCTGGGCCAGAAGCTGGAAGTGAGGAACATAGGGCGCCTGGTGTATTGGACTTACCGGCCGACTTACCCCCGGCGCAGGCGCCCGTAATTACAGCGTTGGCATTGGATCAGGCCCATCGGTTATTTGCCACGGCTGGAGATGATCATTTGATCCGAATATGGGAGCTGCCTGATGGTCGACTTCAGCGCCGGTTGGCAGGCCATCGGGGCTGGGTCCGCACAGTAGCATTCAGCCCCGATGGGCAATATCTAGCTACAGGCGGCGATGATCGCTGTCTGATCCTATTTCGGGTAGGGCAGTCGGAGCCGGTCTGGAAGCAGGAGCTGGCAGTCGCCATTTATACGGTGGCATTCAGTCCAGATGGCCGATATCTAGCTGCGGCCGGCTTTTCGGAGAAAATCTGGTTGCTTGAGGCGACTACAGGCAGGCAGATGGCTGTTTGGACAGCGGCGGGGCCGGATGTGCGAGCGTTGGCTTTTTCGCCAGACGGCGCGCAATTGGCCGCCGGTGCTCGCAATGGCATACTTCGACGATGGCAGGTAGCCAACGGTCTCCGGCAACAGGATCTGGCTGCCCACCAGCGCCGGATTCGAGCCTTGGCCTACTCTCCGGATGGACAGCTATTGGTTTCTGGCGGTGAGGATGGCCGAGTAGTTACTTGTAATCCTGTCACTGGGCAGAATCTGCGTCTAGTGGTTCAACTGCCGGCGTCTATTTTTACAGTAGTCTTTTGTAGCCCGGATCGACTGGCCGTCGGCACCACAGATAATCGAATCCGGCTGGTGCGGGTATCGGACGGCCGATTGATCCGGGAATTGGTCGGCCACACAGGTACGGTGGCCGCTTTGGCTTGGGAAAGCAGTACACAAACGCTGATTTCTGGTGGATTTGATACCACCGTACGTTTTTGGCAACTAGGGTCGCCGGTAGAAGGGCCGTTCAGTCAGCATACCCCTCCTCCGGCCAATGGAGAAACGTCTGCCCCAGGGGCAACGGGCTTACCGATCCCAAGACCCTTGCTTTAGAATTGCCGGGGCAAAAGATGAACATTTCTCTTTTCCAGGAGTTATAGAACCATTTTTTCCTGACGGCGGGAAGCTGGTCCTGGCTCCTATAAAGCAAACACGACGACGGAAGGAAAAGCACACAGCTCAGCCGTTGGAAAAACATTTTCCCTACGCCCTCCGTGGAAGAGGTCTGCCAGCCCCCCGCTGGCCGACTGAGAGGGGAAAGGGTATTGGACCTGCTCCTTTCCCCCTCACGCCATGGGAGCAGGAAAAGGACGGAGGCAGTTCATTCGGCGGAAACGGAACAAAGAAACTACGTGAAGGAGCACCACCGTGAGCGGATGGAAGAAAGCATTCCGGCGATTTGTTCAGTCTAACAAGAATGCCGCTCGACGAGGCCACCCAACTCGGCAAGAGGCAAAGGATCGGTCTCTAGAACACATTTGCCAGTTGGAGGTGTTGGAGCCGCGTCGGCTGTTGGCCTTTAGCGTGCTGCCGATCCATCTGGGCATGGTGTATGGCGAATATGCTACGCAGGACGATTTTACCGGGAACCGATTTGAACTGACGTGGTCGGGAGGCCAACCGGGTACTCAACTTACCGAACTGCTCCTGAATCTGGACAAAGATGGGGAGGGGATTTCTCTAGGGGACTGCTTTTTCGACATAGCCGAGACTGGTCGGGGCGTCTATGGCTGGAAAGGTTTTGAGATTGTAGAAAACTATGGGATCGACCAGGTTTCGGTCCAAGTGGAAGATGGGGGGGCTGTGCTCCGGCTAGGGTTTACAGGCTTTGATCCCGGCGATCGGCTGGTTTTTTTAATCGACGTAGATGAGGCAGGATATACTATTCTTTCCGATAACTCCAAGGCCGAAGGGGCTGAATTTGCAGGCAGTTGGCTAACGGCTACTTTCCAGGCCCCGCATTATTACCCGGCCACGGTCAGCAGCCAATTTGTCGATGCTTACGGCAGTCTGTTGGCCGATTCCGGGCTCATGCTACCAGAGGACTCTGTGCTCCCAGGTAAAGAGGGACCGGCAGCTGATCTGACGGCTGGCGCCTTTGTCAAACTGCGGCAAACGCCGCTTCCGATTAGCCTGTCGGGCCGGGTGTTTGAAGACGCTAACATGAACAACAGTATTGACGCCGGGGAACCGGGCCTTGCCGGTGTGGAACTTGCTCTCTGGCGCAAGCAGGGCGACACCTATGTCGATACCGGCCTGCGCGCAACGACCGACGCTTCGGGCTATTACCGCTTTGAAGCCACTTCCGACGTTACTCTGGAACCAGGAACCTATCGCATTGTTCAAATGCAGCCGGAAGGGTATCTGAGCGTTGGTGCGCAGCCGGGCCATGTGGGCGGGGAAACTCGCGGCTTAGCCGAATCCCCCAATATCCTTACGGAAATCCACCTTTTCGGTGGAGAAGAGACTCAGGAGAACAATTTCGGCGAAGTCCGCCCAGCCAGCATCTGTGGCCGCATCTTTGCCGAACGAAACCTCGATGGCCTCTGGCAACCCAACGAACCTCTGTTGGTCGGGGTAACTGTCGAATTGCTTGATGCCCATGGCAACCTGCTGCAAACAACCACTACTGATCCGTTCGGCCAGTATTGTTTTACAGGCCTGATGCCTGGTGTGTACAGTGTGCGGCAGCTCCAGCCGGAAGGGTATTTCGACGGAGCGGATTATGTCGGTTCGGCCGGGGGCCAATTGTTAGGGCAAGATACTATTGCTGGCATTGTCCTAGGGTCTGGAGTACAGGCCGTTGGCTACGATTTTACCGAGATCATTCCTAACAGCCTTTCCGGCCTAGTATATGCGGACATGAATCAAGATGGTTCTTATACGCCTGGGGAGCCTCTGTTGGCCGGGGTAACTGTAGAATTGCTCGACGCCGATGGCAACCTGCTCCAAACAACCACCACCAATGCCACCGGACAATATCAATTCGAACACCTCCCGCCTGGCCTCTATACGGTGCGGGAGATTCAGCCAGCAGCCTATCTGGATGGGCCGGATCAACTCGGTTCGGAAGGGGGGCTGGTGGTGCCGCCGGATACGATTTCAGGGATTCGG
>JANXAQ010000067.1 GCA_025062105.1 Thermoguttaceae bacterium | reverse complement strand
ACCGGTAGGCGTTCATATCGAATAGGTGATCGCTTGTTTTTGTCCGGTTTTGTACTACCCATTCATAGAGCTTTCTATACATACGCTCCTGACGCAGAAAATAGGCATCCAGCACCCAAAAAACCACCAGCGGGATGAACGCTAGCCCCAGTTGTACCTTTTCTGCTCCTTCCAACAGCAACGTACCGATGACCAAGGTTACCGTCCATCCTTTGATCCAAAAACTATTCTGCGCCATTCGCTTAATAATATCCTGAATGATTTCGAGTTCCTTAAGCATGTATTCCTTCGGCCCTTCCATGACTGGTCCCCCGTTTTGGAAAGGTCCAATTCCATCCAACCTAGACCACCAGCCAATCGGCCCTTTGGCGGTCCGAATAACACCGTTCCCAGCTAAGACCATCCGTTGCAAATCAGTCTGGGAAGGACCCAGCCGAAACTAGGACCTACCTCTATTATAGACGCCGTTAGCTGGGTTCGGGATTCCCAAGCTATACCGAAGAGGGGGATAAATTCCCTCTTTCGGGCGAACACCCTTTCGGATTGGACCTTCGTAATCCGTCGAAGGCTTAACCTACTCGACTTTTGCCATTTTCCCTAAGTCCTTTTGTTTCTGGTAGTTACGACGAGACTCCCTTTCGTTCATATAATTTCCTAACTCCAATAGTTACAAGCAGTTAGAGTTTTCCCCTTCCGTGAGAAGGCCTAAAATGGCAAAAGTCGAGTAACCTAGGGTATCTAAGGTAAAGTTTTGCTTTTTTAAGCCGGAAGCGAACCTAATACGCTATACCTGTTTATCAGCATTAAGAATAGTTAGGAAGGTCCATGTCCAACTAAGAGCCTGTCTTGAAAAGAGTTTTTTGGCTCACTCGGAGCCAGTTGTTTCCCCCACCAGGAGGGCTACAGCCGAGGATTTGGGCACCTTAGCTACCCCAGAGCATTCACTGGCCGTTGGAATGAAGACTGGCTACCTCCCTTTTCAGACACCCTCTTAGCTCGACTTTTGCCATTTTCGGGCTCCTGCCGAAGGGGGAAAGTTCTAACTCCTTGAAATGATTGGACTTAGGAAATTATGTGAACAAAAGGAGGATTCGTCGTAACTCTTGGAGTCAAACCAAGTTATGGAAAATGGCAAAAGTCGAGCTTAGACAATGAGCAACCCAGTCTAGACAGACTAAGCTCCGTAGCCCCGTCTGTTAGACGGTAAGGGGAATAGCCCTGCCGGGCTCCCAGACTGAGTTACGAAGCAGGATTCTTTCTCCAGTAATCTGTCAAAGTTTTAAGCGATTAGTTGATAAGACGTTACGTCGAATCTATGCTGGCGGTGAAATCTGCAGATGCAACGGTTGACGCGGCGATCAGGCGCAGGCCGATCGGCAGTGATTCCCCAAAGATGAGACCTTCTTCCTCGGTATGCAAATCGCCGCCGTCTCGGACCAAAACCAAAAAATGGTCGGGGGCTTGATGGTCGGCTAGCCACTGGAGCACTGCCTGTCGGCTTTTGTCCGGTAGATCTCGGTACCGATCTTCTGTGCGGCGGGCTAGTTGCATGAGGGCCAAGGGCAGATTCGGATCGTCGGCAGGACTCTTTAGCAGGCGATCCACCCACTCGGCCGCCTTTTCCGCTGGCACTACCGTATTGAGCGGCCCATAGGTCAATTGCCGGGCCCCCAGCCGGCCAATCGCCCATAGGATCGCCCCCCGGCAATGTTGCCACTTTTTCCGGCCTACCAGTTCCAGCAAAATACTGCCCAGTTCCAGTTTCAGGGCTACTGGCAATCGTTCCAAACTACCTAAGAGCCGAAAGATTTCGGCCAGTTCATGAGAACTGAAGGGCAGGTCAGCGCCTTTGCCTGGTTGTTTGCTGGTGGTCAGTTGTCGATAGACAGCTCGAAGCGGTGCTAGCAAGGGATCGGCCAAGGCCTGCTGCTGGCCGGCCGAAAGCCCCCCGGCAATCCGCCGCCACAAGACCCACCATTCGGCCCGGCAGGCTGGGCTGGGGTGATACAGTTTGCCCTGAAGGCGGCGCCACGTTTCGGCCACCCGCCAATCATCCACGGATAGTCCGTAGCCTGGCCGGAGGGCATAGCCGACCAGATTTAGCCAGCGGGCCTCGTGCGACTCGCTTCGACGGCGTCCCGGCTCAAAGTCCATGAGCAGTTCCCAGATGCGGCGCAGTAAAGATGCGGGCCAGTGGTCCCGGCCTGTGCCGATGCATTGGGCCAGTTGTTTGACAAGACCAGCCGGTTTTGCTTGCCCCTGAGGTCCGAAGACCGCCTGGATGGTCTGTCGACAAGCTTGCCAAACCGATTCATCTAAAAAACCCTCCGCTTCGGCTCCGGAGTGATGGGGCTGCAGATCGGTTTGGGTGGCCGAGCGGACGTCGAACTCCAATCGCCAGCGATGTTCGCCTTCTGGCTCCATACACCAAAGCTCTAAAGTGCCAATCTCCGTAAGTTCCCCCTGGAGCACTACCTCAATAAGACCGGTCTGGCCCTTTTTCCGAGTGCGAAGCACAGTGCGGATAGGCGGTAAGCTGCTGAGTTGCTCTGGGTCGATAGGTACCAGATCGCCCGGCCGGTCCGTCAGACGAGTACTGGAAAAATACAGTGGGAACTCCACTGGTTCTCCCAAACGGAGATGAAAGCGATGGCTGGTTAAGCTGATCTGCTGACCCGGTTCCACGCCGGCAGGAATTAGGCAAATGGCGGTAGGCTGGACGGTGCCGGGGCCATTGGTTTTTTCGACTCCTACATAGTAGGTTCGTGCAAGGCCGGCAGCAATCCGAACGCCCTGACCCCGACGAACTAATCCGTAATAGGCGGCTCCTTGAGCCACCGCTAAATCCAGCCGGTCGTTTTCCAAAACAATAGGCTGCCAGCGGACGGAAGGGGGCGGAGAGGGATCAGAAGTATTGGGGGATTCACTAGAAGGGGGGTATTTGGTTTTGCTGGCTACCTGCTTACTGGATGTATTTTGTGTAGATGCCCCATTTTGCGTAAATTTTCTATTTTCTAGATTTAGTTTCAATTCTGAATCAACTGAATCGGGAGGATTAAACCAATCGGTTATCACTTCAGTGATTCGCCGCCGAATCGTCGGTGCATAAAATACCCCCCCATTAAAAAGCACCATATCAGGACGGGCTGGGTCGTGGTCCGTCGTCTGCTCCCCTTCATCCATGCCTGCATGCCGATGAGTCGTCAAAAATGCCGCCAAATACCGAGTAACTGCCGGATCCGGCGCATATGGTAACCCAAACTCCTGAAACCCAGACCTCCTTGTGGCAGGCCGAGCATCCAACGGCACCCTAGGAAAGAACCCTTCAATCAATACCTCTTCGACTTCTTGCTTGGTAAGTTCTACTGAAATAGCCCCCCCGATCAGCCGAGCACCTGTGCCGGGAATAGTCAGCGTATATCGCTCCGGAGCATTCTCGGCCAAAAGCACCTCTTTAGCCTGCCGACATAGGCTTACCAAAATGGCCCACTGCCGAGCTGTAAGAGGAGAATCCGAAGGCCGAGAAGAAATTTTCTGTTCCGATTCAGAAAGTTTTTGGGGGGAAAAGTTCGATCCTATCACCGAAGAGGCCGATAGACCGATGGAGGCGCAAACTCCGCTGGCAGATCTGCCCGATGGCTGGTCGGACTGTGCTTCGCAGGGCAGATGCCCAGCAGATGGATTTGGCAGGCGGCGGAGGCGTTGTTCGACATGGTGGGCTAAGGCAAGGTCCAAATTATCGCCGCCTAGGATCAGGTGATTGCCTACTGCAACCCGATGGAATTGGATTCGCCCCTCTTTGGTCAGGCGAACCCGGATGAGGGTAAAGTCGGTGGTGCCACCTCCGATGTCGCAGACGAGAATCTTCTGGCCTGGTTGGACCCGGAGGTGCCAATCTTGCTGGTGGGCGTAAATCCAGGCATAAAAGGCAGCTTGAGGTTCTTCCAGCAGTACCACTTTTGGCAAGCCAGCAGCGGCAGCTGCCCGAACCGTAAGTTGCCGGGCCACCTCATCAAACGAGGCCGGCAGCGTAAGTACAATATCCTGCTGGGCCAAAGGATGATCCGGAAACTGATGGTCCCAGGCTTCTCGAATATGCCGAAGATATCGGGCACTGGCTTCAATGGGAGAGATTTTGGGGCAATCTGGTGCGGCTTGCCAGGGAAGTAGCGGAGCGGTGCGATCGACCCCACTGTGGCAAAGCCAGGATTTGGCCGAGCTAATAAGCCGACCTGGCACCAACGCCCCATGATCCCTAGCGAAAAAACCCACCACATATTCCGGGTCCTGGCTCTGCCAGGGCATCCGCAGAGAACCAGCCGGGAATTCTTTCGGAGCTGGCTGATAATGAAATGAAGGAAGGATTTCCCTAGCTTCGATCTGAGCCGGGGCCACTAACTGAGGCACACGGAAAGTCCGAATCTGCCAATCGGACTCCTGGGTATCCACATAGCAGACGGCCGAATTGGTCGTACCCAGATCAATGCCGACGACAAATCGGGCCGGTTCTGAAGAACCATATCCACCATGAGACGGCGAAGGACTCATAGGTTTTCGTGGCGATTTCACGCAATGCCTGGGTTGCTCCTCTGGGAGCGGAGCCGCCGAAAGAGGCTCTCTCCAGAAGCATTTTCCGGACTGGATCCAAAGCTCCGTCCCAAGGCCGCCAACTCTCCCAAAAGAGTTATTTTACTGAGTTTTGCAGAGTTTTTCCGAACAAACCGCTCAGCCTGAAAAAAACCAGTGGAGCTGATTTTTGTAGAAATCCCTGTAGAATTCAAGGATATATTTTTATACCAATTTGGTTCCTTCAGGATGGACGCCGCTGGGAGTGCGGCTGAAATTCTGTGGGTTAATTAGGCAAGATGCACAATATAGGCAAATAAGCCTCACCCCAGAAAGCCAACTTTGCACAGAACCTACCCTTTTTACTTCCAGATATAGAGGCCTAAACTCCTTGCAGAGACTCATACCCCCCTGGAATCTGGAATTCGGAGCTTTTTGCTTCTGGAAATGCCGGTGGGAGGGCTGGTTCGATGGGCCTGGCGATTGTCTATGTTCCTCAAATCCCCTAAACTGACCGCAAAAAAATCAGCCGGACCCCGCCGCCGGATTGACCGCATATATTTGGGTTGCTAGCACTTACAAGCTTCCTACATATCGTAGATGTTTAAATGGCAGAAGTTAATGCCTATCGAATCAAAAGTTCACGAATTCCACTACTTATTCAGGATTTTGCTGAGGTTGCTCTACTCTTTAAGTCTCCAGCGGCGTTGCCAGTAGTCCAAGGCTACCGCTCCGATCAGGATGCTGCCAATAACCATTTCCTGAACTGGTCGGGGCCAACCCATCTGTTGACCGCCCATGGAAAGCACGGTAATAATCAGGGCGCCGATCAAGGAGCCGAGAATCGTGCCTTCGCCGCCACTGAGGCTACCGCCGCCGATGACCACCGCAGCAATGATGGAAAGTTCATACCCTGAGGCGGTCGTGGGAATTCCGGTACCACCGATCCAGGAGAACTCCATAAGTCCGGCTAGTCCGCCAAAAAAACCACCGAGTGTATAAACAATCAGTTTGGTTCGGCCGACACGGACGCCACACAATCGAGCCGTCTCCGCATTGGAACCGACGGCATAAATATGTCGGCCTAAACGGGTATATCGGAGCATGATGGCCGCCAGCACAGCGGCGAACAACATAAGCCAAACTCCCGGCGGCAAAAGCATCCATCGCTGCGGAGTGGGGGCAGTCAGCGTTGGATCCAACAGAGCACCGAGCCAGCCGACTTCCTGAGGATAAATTGGTTTCTCCTGAGCGATGATCTTCGCAAAGCCCCGATAGATCATCATCGTTCCCAAGGTCACCACGAAGGGAACAATGCGTAGGCCGACACACAAAAACCCGTTGACCAGACCGGCCAAGGTCGCCACGGTCAGCCCCGCCAACGCAGCCAACCAAGGAAGCAAAAACGGCGAATGAAAAATCCAGGAGCCTATTTTTTGCGGCCAGTTTGGTTCAGACGCGGTTTGGTGCAGGTTTAATACCCAAGCCACCACCACAGCCGTTAGGGCAATGACCGAACCGATCGACAGATCGATGCCGCCGGCGATGATGATCATGGTCATCCCCAGGCTGGCCGTGGCATAGACGGCCGATTGGCGCAAAAGGCTCTCTAAATTTCTAGGCTGATAGAAACTCCCCCCTTCCACCGCTAAAGCAAAGAAGGTGAAAATTAACACTAACGCCAATAGGCGCCCCATGATGCGAAGGTTAAAGATGTTCCACCAACCAGTAGGTTGCCCCGGGAAGGACTTCTGCGTCAACGGGTAAAATCCCTTGGAGGCCACGGGTGCTGGAGATGACGGGTGGTTACTCATACGGGACCTCTCGACGGCTGAACAAGCAGATCTTGCTATGAAGAAGGAACCGAGGTGGAATGAGGATCGGCCGGGCCGGTTGCAGCTAACATAAGTTCATGTTCTGTCCACTCGCCAGCCGGGCGCACCTCGACCAATCGGCCCCGACACATTACGCCGATCCGGTCGCAAAGGCCCAGCAGCTCCGGCAGGCTGCTGCTGACCATAAGCACCGACTTGGGCCGACGGCCTTGCCCTGGATTTCCGGTTACCAACTCGTCGATCAATTGATAAATTTGAGCTTTACTGCCCACATCGATGCCGCGTGTCGGCTCGTCCAATAGCAATACATCCACATCGGCATGAAGCAATCGGGCTAAGGCCACTTTTTGCTGATTGCCGCCCGAAAGGGTGCTGACCGGTTGCCAGGGGGATTGGCACTGGATAGGAATTTTCTGAATCCAGGGCAACGCAGCAGCGGCCTGGCGAACAGGCCAAACGAAAAAGCCTACGCCAAGCCTTTCCAGGCGGGGCAGGGTGATATTGTCGGCCAAAGAAAGACTCAAAGCCAGACCTTCCTGTTTGCGGTCTTCGCTCAGGTAGCCGACGGCCTGGCGCCAGCGCTGAGGCGGGCCGGCCGGGCCGCTCCAAAGACCAATCCGGATTTTGCCTGCCCGTACCGGAGCCAGCCCAAAAATCGTTCGCAGCAGTTCGGTTCGCCCGGCACCGACCAGACCAGCAATGCCCAACACCTCCCCACGGCGTAGCTGGAGGCTGACGTCCTGCGGTTTTCCAGGGCCGCTCAGCCCCTGGATGTCTAACAATACCTCTCCGGGCTGACGGTGGCTGCGGGGATAAAGCTCCCGAATCTGCCGGCCCACCATCATGGCGACGATCTGGTCGATGCTAGTTTGGCAGGTTTGGCCGGTGCCGACGGTCTGGCCGTCCCGCAACACCGTAAACCGATCGCTGATCTGTTGGACCTCCTCAAGAAAATGAGAGATATATATAATCGAATGGCCACTATCCCGCAGCCGACGGATCAACGCAAAGAGTTTCGGTACTTCCTGTTGGGTCAAGCTACTGGTAGGCTCATCCAGGATAAGCACCCGACAGTCCATGGCCATGGCCCGAGCAATCTCGACCAATTGCTGCTGAGCGACCGAAAGTTCCCGCACTGGCTTGTCCAGTGGAATATCGGCAATCTCCAGTTGGGCCAAGGCAGCGGCCGCCTGCTGACGCATTTTTTTCCAGAGGACCCAGGGGCCCCAATGCGGCTCAATGCCCAGAAGAATATTCTCCATCACGCTCAAATGCGGCGCTAGGGAAAGCTCCTGATAGATCATGGCAATCCCGGACTGCCGAGCGTGAAGCGGACTGCCAGGAACGAACGGTTGGCCATCTAGCCAAATTTGGCCTCTGTCTGGCAGGACCGCACCGGAAAGCACTTTCATCAGCGTGCTTTTGCCCGCTCCGTTTTCCCCCACCAGGGCGTGCACTTCACCCGGCTGAACCGAAAGATTCACCCCCCGCAGGGCCCAGGTGGCCCCAAATCGCTTATGCACATCCTGCATCTGCAACCGAGCATCCTCGGCCATATGGCAGATCCTGGACTCAGATCATCCGGTAAAATCTGTATGCAAAAACGGATGCTTGTCCCCCATCTGACCGGCACACCAGATGGACTGGCCACCCCCTCCGGCAAAATCAGCAGGCAAAAACGAGCTCTTGGCACCTATGGCTGCCGCCAACCCTATGATGCCCCCAAAAAAAGAATCCGGCAGTTCCTTCCGAAAGGCATAAGGTTGAGGATTCCGCATGATTGTAGGGAGAACTTGATTGACTTTAAAAAACCTCTGCAAAATCCTGAACCTATAGTGAACTTGATGAATTTTTGCTTCTCTATACGTTCGGTTTTTCCTGGCTGGACAGCTACTACCTATTGGGCCCTAGCAATGTTAGTACCCGCATATATTGTTAAAGAGAGTCCCAGCCAAAATGGTATAACAAAATATCTTCCTCGAATTATGCAGAGGTTCCTTTACTCGAGTTTTGCCATTTTTGGCCCCTGTGGAAAGAGCAAAGCTGTAACTCCTTGGAATTATTGGAGTTAGGAAATCCGGTGAACAAAAGGAGTATTCGCCGTAACTTTTGGAGACAAAACAAGTTAGGGAAAATAGCAAAAGTCGAACTTTAATCCTTCAGGCCTACTAACTTCCGGATTTCCGGTTCCTGTTCCAGGCGCTGTTTGGTAACTACCTGCACGCCGGTATCGTAAAACTTTTCCACCGGCTCACCTCGGAGATGTTTGACCAACACCTCAACGGCCATATACCCCATTTTGTAAGGATTTTGGACCACCAGGGCGTCAATGGCACCTTTCTGAAGGGCTTCGATGAGCCGGGGCGTAAAATCAAATCCCACAAAACGCACTTGAATTTGGACGCCACTTTTGGCCAGATCTTGCAGAGCCTCCAGCACTCCCATCGTGGAGCGGTCGTTGCAGGCAAAGATGCCGTCTAGTTCCAGTCGGCCTTGTTTGACTAGGCTTTCCAGGGTATTGAGAGCGGTTTTTTTGCAGCCGGCTACGGTGGCATCTTCGGCATGGGGATGTGCCACTACGGTAAGCCCAGCCGCCTGGGCTGCCTCCAAAAAGCCTTTTGCCCGAGCTTCAGTGCTGCCGGTGCCTTGGACAAACCGCATACACATGACCCGACCTTTGCCGCCTAGCAACTTGGCCAGATGTTCTCCCCCGATCCGGCCGCCTTGTTCGTTGTTAGAGGCTACAAAACTGACATAGGCCTCACTGTCTAGCTCCGAATCGAAGACCACCACCGGAACACCTGCTCGGACGGCATTTTCTACTGGTTTGCGAGAGGCTTTGCGATCCAGCGGGGCAATTGCCACCCCATGCACACCGCGACTAACCATATTTTCGAGGATGCTGTTTTGAGCGGCATGATCGGTCTCCGTGAGCGGGCCTTGCCATTCGATCTTCACTCCCAGATCGGCCGCCGCTGCCCGGGCGCCTTGTTCCACAGTCCCCCAGAAGTCTTCGCCCATGCTTTTGGGAATGACGGCGATCGTAAGAGTTTGCGGTTTTTGTCCACAACCGCCTAGACCACCGCCTATCCCAACCGCCAAAATAGTGCCCACCGCACAATAGCAGATCCACCGACGCCCGTCAGCCCATTTCATAGCCTTCTGCTCCTTTCCAGGAAAAGTCTCCAGAAGAGGCCCGTCCAGGAGTTCACACGGCCAGACAATCCCAAACTTATCCACAAATTAGCAAACACGATTTTACTATGGGGAGAAGCAAAAAACTATCCGGACTTGCTGTTTTGCCACTACTAAGCTGGAAAGCTTGTTTACGACAAGGAGAAGTTCCTGAGGCGGCTCGTAATTTTGCTTTCTGAGGCATGGTTCGCCACTCGACTGCCATTATTGGCCTCCTGTGGAAATGGAAAAGCTCTAACTGCTAAGCTCAGCTTTTGCTATCTTTTTAACTGCTTTTGTTTCCAAGAGTTAGGACGAAACCTCTTTTTGTTCACTTAATTCGAACTCCAATAGTGAGAAGGAGTCAGAACATTGGCTTTCCAGGGAGAGGCCCAAAATGGCAAAAATCGAGCTAAAACGAACGATTAGTTCTGTGAACTTGCTTCCGGTTGGTCATAGCGGATCTGAAGGATTTCAAACCGTAGGAGGCCAGCGGGGACTTGGATTTCCGCTATTTCCCCCACCCGTTTGCCCACTAGCCCTTGGGCCAACGGACAGGTTACTAGAATCTTGTTGGCAGAAGGATCCTCCTCCCCAGCTCCGACCAAGCAGAATTCCTCTTCCTCGCCGGTGTCTAAATCTTTGACGCGAACGGTAGCCCCTAAGGCCACTTGATCCCGAGGCATCTGCTCCGGATCGACCAAGTAGGCCCGTGCCAATCGGTCCCGGTAGTCGCGGATACGGGCCTCTAGCAGGAGTCGGGCTTCCTGGCTGAATTGATATTCGGCGTTTTCACGTAAATCTCCTTCTTCTCTTGCCTTAGCGAGGCGATCCAACACTTTGGGTAATTCCACGGTTTCTAAATGCCGAAGTTCGGCTTTAAGTTTTTCATATCCGGCTCGAGTCATCGGAATCCGATCCATATGGAAGCTCCTTTAGGTAGGCTGATTTTTGGTGGTCAGTTTCGAAAGGCTGAGAAAGATAGCGAGTCTCCATCCAATAGCCTCTGTCTGACCTCTCCAAGAATAAGCATTTCAGATGCAGATGCTATGAATCGTTAGGAGGAGTTGGGGTCTCCATATCAGGTATTAAATCCGTCGGTGTTATGCAAAGCGGGATTTACTAAAGTTAGGTTTGTTTTGGTTAAGGTATTTTTTACTATTTTGGCCGATTGACCACAGAAATTTCAGTCGCCCTCGTTTTTGGGTGAGACTGAAATTCGGGGGGCAACTAGACAAAGATAATAGAAGCCTCCCTCGGAAAGCAAGCTTTGCCCAGAGTACCACCCTTTTTACTTCTGGTTTAAAGCCCCAAACACTTTCCAGAAAGTTATAGATGGTGGAATCTGGGATACCACGCTCTTTATTCTTACTGGAAAAGCCAGCCAAAGGGCCGATTCCACATGGGCTTAGGGATGATCTATGTTCGCTAAATCCCCAAATTGACTATACGCACCCCAATTCTTTCCAGGGCTTTTCTATTCGCTAAAGATGTGATAGTTTAAATATTTTATATCGGGTGAGATAGTACCGGATAAGGGATTGGTCTGCGGGATTTTCTTTATGGGCTGGGTTGACAGTGCTGAAGGGAGCGATGCTGAAAGAGAATGACCACCTACACGGAGGATATTTGATACTAGGAAAGTGGGATACTTTGGGTTCCAGAGCCTACTTCTCCTATCTCAAGGGGTTTAATCCCCCTTTTCAGAGGGTTTTTAGTTGATACAACCTCCCCCTCTCCCAATAAACCACCTTGGTCAAAATAGCTCAGTTATTCTGTCAGGAGAACCTTTCTAAGCTAGGATAGCGTAGAAAAAGTTATGCTTTCTTGCTCACTTTAGAAAGAACAAAGAGCTTTGCCTGTTTGCGGAAAGGCAAAGCAGAATGGTTGTCCTATCCATTAGCTGGATTTGGCAATGTCCCCTCAAGAATATACCAAAAGGATGGAGGTCATGGCTTCTACGTTAGAGACGTTTGTGGAACGACTGAAAGCGGACGGAGTCGAGGCAGGTCGTCAAGCGGCCGAGGCTATTCGGCGTCAAGCCGAGCAACAAGCCGCCCAACGCCTTCAGGAAGCTGAGGCAGAGGCCAAACGGATTATTGCCGCTGCCCAGGCCGAACGAGAAAAGATTCTTGCCCGAACTCAAACTGAACTTCGCTTGGCTGCCCGGGATACCTTACATCGGCTTCGGGAAGCCTTAGAAAAGGCCCTTCAGCAGGTGCTATTGGAAGCAGCAGAACGACACCTCCAAGACGAAACCTTTCTGCGAGATTTAATTCGGGAGGTAGTCTGTCAATATGCTAAAGCCGACGCAGACCAACAGGATCTGATCACTATTAACCTTTCCGAGTCGATGCGGCGGCGACTAACTGATTGGGCCATCGGCGCCTTCCATAACCCGGATTGCCCCCAGGAGTTGCCTGTGGAGTTGCATGGGACGTTAACTGGAGCGGGATTTGAATATCGGCTTTCCGGCGGCACTGTGGAGGTTACTCCCGAATCGGTGGTCGATGTCCTTCTCCCCATGGTCTCTCCGGAGGTGCAGAAGTTGCTGCAAGAAGTGGCTAAGGAATTACTTCGGGTCGGTTCGGAGGAACCAGCTGGAGTGAGATGATAACGGGAGGAGTGTTGGCCCTTTGAGTTTTTCCTGTCCGGCCAGGTGCTGGGGTGAGATGATAACGGAGGGACCGTTATCCCCCAGGAAATACAACACATATCCCCCCAACGGAGGGAAAAAGATCGTTGAGAAGAAAGTGGTGGGATGGCACGGAATCTATATTATTTACTGGCTTCGTTGCCAAGTTTGGGGGAGATTGGTACATCTCCGCCGATGGGCTTAGCCGAGCTATTGGATTGGCTGGAACCTTCTAGTCGGTATGCTCGGCTGGCAGGTTTGGTGTTTCTTTCCGATGACCTCCTGCAACGAGAGGCCTTTTTGGCCGGCCAACTTCAGGAGCCAGCCCCGGCGGTGTTGGAGGTTGGGCAGATTCGGAATGAGTCCCCCCTACCGGATTTTTTAATCCCACCAGAAGAAGGAGAAGAGATAGCCCGCCGGGCCTTGCAAACAGATCAGGTCTGGGCTGCATATTTTCGCTATGTTATCCACATTTCCCAAATTGAGAAAGCTCCCTTTCTGAACCGGTGGGCCCGGATGGAGGTTTCGCTTCGGAATGCCTTAGCCCAAGAACGGGCCAAGCGGCTCGGCCTAGAACCCACCGATTACTTGGTGGCCCAGGAATTGGCCGACCCAGAAGCCGACTTTACTGAAATGCTCCGGGAGTGGGCCTCGGCACCCACGCCGCTAGCCGGCTGGCGAGTGGTGCTCCGTCAGCGATGGAATTGGTGCCGGGCCAACGAAGCCTGGTTCAGTTTTACTGAAGACGAACTATTGGTGTATGCCGTGCGGCTTCTGCTCCTTCATCAATGGCGTCGTAGCAGCGAAGAAGAAGCCGCCTTGGCCGCAAAAACATAACCCTAGGTCGTACGGAAACTTTCTACCCCAATGATGAGGCGCGGTCTCCGGACCGCCTACACAGCCTTTTCCCACCGGGCAACATTATGCATGAGCTATCATTGGCTAGCATAAACGAAGAATACAGATGCATTTCACCCCTACTGAGGGCCAGGACCTATTTTAGAGTTCGCCATCCCCAATGGATTTGACAAACTAGGCAAAATAGGTATTTCTGGAAAGACTTAGGGAGGTAGTATTGGTAGCTGATGTTGTCCAATTTCGGTGTGTTGGCAAGGCTCCCGGAGCCAAAGCCTCTCCAGGAAGACGGTAGCATGGGTCTTTTGTGCTTGCGCCACCCGCTCTGGAAACCCTTGCTACCTGGATAGAAGGTTTTCTTTGTTTCCTTAAAGCATTATCAAGGAACGCCATGGCTACCCAATTGGAACAAGCGGTCCCAAAAACAGCTAATGCCAAAATCTTGGCCGTTTATGGAAACCTGGTCATTGTGGAAGCCGAGGGCCGAGTGGTGCAAAACTCGGTGGCCTATTGCATCCGGTCGGACGGAGTTCGGCTTCTTAGTGAGGTAATTCGGGTCCGAGGCCAAGTAGCCGACCTGCAGGTCTTTGAGGAAACCCGAGGCCTCAAAGTAGGCGATCCGGTAGAACTGACCGAGCAGATGCTTTCGGTGGATTTAGGGCCGGGACTTTTAGGGCAAATTTACGACGGTCTGCAGAATCCGTTGCCGGAGGTGGCCAAGCGCGCTGGATACTTCCTGAGGCCGGGAATGTATTTGCCGGCCTTATCGCTGGAAAAGCGATGGGAGTTTACGCCGAGGGTTTCCGTAGGCCAACGGGTGCAGGCAGCCGACACCTTAGGTACGGTGCCCGAGGGGATCTTCCAGCACTGCATTATGGTGCCGTTCGGCTGGCGGGGTGAATATGTGGTGGAGCATATAGCTCCGCCGGGTAGTTACACGGTCGACCAGGAGATTGCCGTGCTACGGGATCGGCAGGGCCAGCGGCATTCAGTAACCATGCAACAGCGCTGGCCGGTTAAACGGCCGCTGATGGTCTGCCGACGGCGTCTGATGCCGGAAGAGCCGTTGGTTACCCGAGTGCGGATCATCGACTCGATGTTTCCAGTGGTTCGGGGGGGTACCTATTGTATTCCAGGGCCGTTCGGGGCGGGCAAAACCGTCTTGCAGCAAATCACCTCCCGTCATGCCGAGATTGATATTGTCATCATTGCTGCCTGCGGTGAACGAGCCGGGGAAGTGGTCGAAACCTTGCGGGATTTCCCCAAACTGATCGACCCACGGACCGGCCGAACTTTGATGGAACGGACGGTGATTATTGTTAATACATCGGCCATGCCGGTGGCCGCCCGGGAGGCTTCCGTCTATACAGCCGCCACCATTGGGGAATACTATAGGCAGATGGGTTTACATGTGTTGCTGTTGGCTGACTCGACCTCCCGCTGGGCGCAGGCCATGCGGGAGCTGTCGGGCCGACTGGAAGAGATCCCCGGGGAAGAAGCATTTCCTGCCTACCTGGAAAGCCGAATTGCCGCCTTCTACGAACGGGCCGGTGCCATTGAACTGAACGACGGCCGAGTCGGTTCGCTAACCATTGGCGGTACCGTCAGTCCTGCTGGGGGCAACTTTGAAGAGCCGGTTACCCAAGGCACCCTGAAAGTCGTGGGCGCCTTCCATGGACTTTCCCGTGCCCGAAGCGATGCACGGCGTTACCCAGCTATCGACCCACTAGAATCCTGGAGCAAATATCCGGGCATCATCCCGCAGGCGGACATGCAGAAGATGCGTCGTCTGTTGCAGCAAGGCAACGAAGTCCGCCAGATGATGACGGTCGTCGGCGAAGAAGGCACTTCGCTGGAAGATTTTATTACTGCCTTGAAAGCCGACTTTTTCGATAACTGCTACTTACAGCAGAATGCCTTCGATCCGGTCGATGGGGCAACGCCGGCCCATCGGCAGCGTTTTGCCTTCCGCAAAGCCATGGAAGTGGTCGATATGGAACTGGACGCCCATGACAAAGCGGAAGCCCGGCGGATGATGTTCGAGATTTCCGACCTATTCCGAAATTGGAACTACGCCGCAGAGGGAACAGAAGAATACGATCGGTGGCTGAAAGCCATTGACCAGTTCATTGCATCGAAAGGACGCACCAGCCATGCGTAAATACTTCGACGCGATTCGGCGGATTGCGGGTAATGTGGTTACGGTGCAGGCGACCGGAGTAGGCTATGACGAGCTGGCCGTCATCGAGTCGGCCCATGGGGAATCGTTGGCCCAGGTGATTCGTTTGGAAGGCCAACATGTGAGTCTGCAAATCTTTTCCGGGTCCCAAGGGGTGTCGAATAACGACCGGGTACGCTTCCTGCGCCGTCCGATGGAGGTAGTTTTTTCGGAAGATTTGTTCGGCCGGGTCTTTGACGGATCAGGTCGGCCCAGAGATGATCGGCCCATGCCGACCGGTCGTCGCATTCCGATCGGCACCCCGCCGGTCAATCCGGTCATGCGCCATATGCCGGATAAAATGATCCACACGGGCATTCCGATGATCGATGTATTTAACTCCTTGGTGGAGTCGCAGAAGATTCCGATCTTTTCAGTCGCGGGCGAACCGTATAATGAACTTTTAGCTCGTATCGGGATGCAGGCCAACGCCGATATCATCATCCTGGGCGGCATGGGCCTCCGGCATGACGACTATCTGAAATTCTGGCGAACCTTCGAGGAAGGTGGCGTGTTGGGCCGAACTATTATGTTCATCCATACCGCCGCTGACCCAGTGGTCGAATGCTTGATGGTGCCCGATTTATGTTTAGCCGTGGGCGAACAATTCGCCCTCCAAGGCCGAAGGGTTCTGGTGCTGCTCACAGATATGACGGCATTTGCCGACGCCCTGAAAGAAATCTCCATCATTATGGAACAGATTCCCTCCAACCGAGGATATCCGGGGGATCTTTACACCCAATTAGCTCGCCGATATGAAAAAGCCGTTGACCTGGAAGGCGCCGGTTCCATGACCATCCTGGCCTGTGTTACGATGCCCGGCGACGATGTAACCCATCCGGTCCCGGATAATACCGGTTATATCACTGAAGGCCAGTTCTACCTCCGCAATGGCCGGATTGAACCGTTCGGCTCGCTATCCCGGCTCAAACAACAGGTCAACGGCAAAACCCGCAATGACCACCGGGATATTATGAATGCATGTATTCAATTGTACGCCCTATGCCGGGAAAGCCGGGAAAAACGCGACATGGGCTTCGAAATGTCGGAATGGGATAAAAAATTGCTCAAATATGGCGAATTGTTCGAAGAGCAGATTATGGATCTGGCGGTCAATATTCCGCTGTTTGAGGCGTTGGATCGGTGCTGGGCAATTTTGGCCGAGTGTTTTGAGCCAGCCGAGACCGGCATTCGCCGGGCACTGATTGACGAACACTGGCCAAAACCACGCATCAGCACTACATCGGCTGTCAAAGAAAAACCCACCGAAAAAGCCGTCCCCAAACAATTGGTCCCTGCATAATTTTTTTCCGCTTAATCTGCATCGGCCATGCCGCAGAAGAAGATCAAACTCACCCGACCCGAACTGAAACGATACCGAGACGCCTTGGCCCGGTACGAGCGCTATCTGCCCACTCTAAAACTCAAACAGCAGCAACTGCAACTGATGGTTCGGGCAGTCATAGAGCAACGGCGGGAGGCTGAACAAGCTCGGCAAGAAATGGATGCGGTTATCCGCCGCTATGAGCGGTTACTTGCCGACTGGGCCGGCGTGCCTCTGGAGCAATGGGCACAACCGGCCGAAATCCGCACCAGCCAAACTAATGTCGCCGGGGTACGAATCCCGGTCCTAGAGGAGGTGATTTTCCCACCCGTGCAATACAGTCTGTTTGCCACTCCTCCCTGGGTGGATCAGGTGTTGGCCGATCTTCGGGAACGAACCCGTCGGCAAGTCAACGTGGATATCCTCCGAGAACAAGAGCGACTGATCCAACGGGAACTAACCAAAATCATCCAACGGGTCAATCTATTCGAAAAGGTGATGATTCCGTTTGCTAAAGAGGCGATTCGCCGCATCCGGATTCGATTGGGCGATTTGATGACCGAAGCGGTGGGCCGAGCCAAAATGGCCAAAAAGAAACTTTCGGCCGCTTACGCCACGGCGCCTGGAGAGACCGATACTATCCAACCGCTAGCCGAATCGGCTGAACCCCTGGAACCGATGGATCCGTCCAGCCCAGGTATCGATTTGTTGGAAGATTCCTTTGGGCAGGAGGATCGGCTATGATTGTGCCCATGCAAAAGGTGCATATTGTAGCCCGGTCGGTGGATCGGCAGCGGCTTTTGGACGTGCTGCGGGAGCTGGGGGTAGTCCATATTATGCCGGCCGACCCAGCCAAAGCCACCCTGGACGAAGCGACCAATCGTCGCCTCCAGATGCTTCGGCAAGCGGTGCAAACTTTACAGAGTATTCCGCCCAAGGGCCTAGTGCCAGACGTTCTACCAGAACAGGCGGCACAGGAGGTCTTAGACATTCAGCGGCGCTCTGCTGAAGCCCGGAGTCGATTGGCCTCCCTCTATCACCAATTGGAACAAATGGTGCTTTGGGGTGAAGTTCGGCTTTCGGAACTAGCTGCTTTGCAACAAGCCGGCCTAAAAGTCCAGGTTTATCTGATGCCTGCTCGGGTGGTCTCTCAAGTGCGTGCCGAATGTGTCGAAGTAGTGGCCCAATTGCCAGGCCGACGCGTCTGGGTAGCCGTGGCCGGCCATGCCGAACCAGAATACCTTCCTCCTGAAGCTGAGCCGGTCCCCTGGCCCAGCCGGGACGCCCCTAGCATTCGCGCCGAAGCCGCCCAAATCGATAGGGCCCTCCACCAGGACATGGAGCGACTCCATCAATTAGCCCACCTGGTACCTCAGATGCAAAAGGCCCTCGCTGAACTGGAGCTTCAAGCCGACTACACCCTGGCCCAACAAAGCGCCCTGGAAGACGAACATTTGTTTGCTCTTTGGGGTTGGCTCCCCGCAGAACATGCCCCCCATCTGGCCGAGCAGTTGGCCAACCGGGGTATTATCGCTGCTGTCGAACTTCATGAACCTGCTCCAGAGGAAGAGCCGCCCACCCTAGTTCGTCCTCCAGCTTGGGCCAAGCCGATCGAAGGCCTATTCCGCATCCTGGGAACCACGCCCGGCTATCGAGAATACGATGTGTCGGTACCTTTTCTGGTAGCCCTGCCGCTTTTTACTGCTATGCTGATCGGCGACGGCGGCTACGGGGCCCTGCTGTTGGCTGCCACCCTGCTAGGCTATGGAAAATTGGCTAAAACCATCGGAGCGCAGTTTCTCCAATTGCTTACGATCGTCGGGGTAGTGTCGATCATTTGGGGAGCGGTAACCGCCTCGTTTTTCGGACTGACACCGTATGAGCCTCTCATCCCAGTCGATCTTTCCGAAAAGTCCCGGCAGTTTCTGATGAGCCTGAGTTTTACTATCGGAGCGGTGCATTTGTCGTTGGCGCAACTGTGGCAGGCGATTCGGTTATATCCGAATTTGCAGTTTCTCAATAAACTCGGCTGGGCCATCTTCCTGTGGGGCATGTACGGCGTGGTGCGGATGTTTGTCCTGGGCGAACCGCTCAACTGGTCCACTCCTTGGCCGTATTTGCTCCTTACCGGAGCAACCTTAGCGATCCTGTTTGCTAGTCCCAGCCGAAACCCTCTAAAAATGCTCCTTTTGGGCCTGGCTCAGTTTCCCCTTTCGATGCTGTCGGCATTTTCGGATGTAATCAGTTATGTGCGGCTGATGGCCGTCGGGTTGGCCAGCAGCGTATTGGCCGTCAGCTTTAACGCCATGGCCCTCCAGATCCCCTTCTGGCCGATAACAGTCTTGGTGCTAGTCTTCGGCCATGGCTTAAACCTTGGCTTGGCATTGATCGCTATGTTCGCCCATGGCGTGCGTTTAAATATGCTAGAGTTTTGTAACAACCTGGGCATGCAATGGACCGGATATAAATACCGGCCATTCTCATGGCGTTTGTCAGAGGAGTATGTAGAATGAATCCCCACAGCATTTGGACATGGATAAGTACGATTCCGATTCTGTTGGCCGAACAAACCGTTTCTCCCCAGCTGCCATCCTCCCAAGGCGTTTCGAATGTGCTTTGGCTGTTTTTTGCAGGTTTTGGGGCAGTCATCTGTCTAGGTATGGGCGCATTTGGCAGTTCGATGGGCATTGGTGTGGCTGGGCAGGCAGCCGCCGGCGCTTGGGCCAAAGAAGCCCGAGCCGGGCGAAACTTAAGCTTCGCCTACATCATCCTAGTCGGTATGCCCATCAGCCAAACACTTTACTCCATGATCGTCATGAACAACATGCGAAGCGTGCTGGCCAATGAAAACTTAGCCGTCGCCAACGCTGGCCTCCTGCTGGGCATCGGCATTGCAACCGGACTGGGGGAAATGCTTTCCGCCTGGCTTCAAGGTGTCATCGGCGCCGCTGGTATCCGGGCCCTTTGTGAAGGCGAAGGCAAAGGCTTGGCCTTCATTATCATCGCCATGGGGATCGTCGAAACCGTCGGTATCTTCACCATGGTCTTCATGCTCGGCATGATCCCCGCGGCCGGGTGAGAAACGTTTTGCCCCAAAACAACAGCTCGACTGTTGACAGTTTCGCTCACTCCTTTTCGTTCTGTTCATTCGGTACTTTCCGAAAAAAATTCCCCCCAGGGGGATGCTATGGACCGAGGCCAACTGGGCCAGCCATGCCCAAATGTCATTTCCAACTTCTTCCGCCCCCAGCCGAGCATGAGACCAAAATTGCTCCTCCAATCTATGGCCTTTCATGGGGTGAGGTTGGTGGGCATCAGAAAGCACTGGCTGGCAGCTGGTGCAACAAAACCCTAGCCGGAACGGTTTTATCCCCCTCCTACCCCCGTAAAGAGGAAAAGGTACAGTTTCATTTCAAGCCTGTAGGTTTTTAGAATTCTTTGGGCTCTGTTGAAACCATTTCCGGTCGGAGGCCTAAACCAACCAAAACTGAAACAAAACCGAGCACCATGGGCAAAACCTCCCCAGCCCCCGGACAACCTTTCAACAGGCCAAGTCTTTGTTCAGTCCATCTCCTAAGTCCAATATTTTCAAAGGGATAGGATATCCAAAAAGGGCCTCGCCCTGGAAATGGGCAAAAGTTGAGAACAAAACCCTCCAAAAAGCCTTTTCCAGCTACGGGTCGGTTATTTGCCGATACAGAATCGGCTAAAAATCCGTTCTAGAAGATCTTCTGTATAGACAGCCCCGGACACTTTGCCTATTTCTTCCAAAGCCAGGCGCAATTCGGCGGCAACAAGTTCTTCTGGACATCTCTGGCCGGTCAGTTCTAAGGCTCGGTCTAACGCCTCCCCGGCCAGCCGAATTGATTCCGCCGACCGGATAGCCGTGGCCATGACCGCATGGCCGCCGCTACTCATTAGGTTTTCCAAGATCTCCTGCATTCGGCGGCGAAGCTCTTGCAGTCCTTGGCCGGTCCGGCTACTGGTCAGGATCGGCTCTTGGCCAGACCGCGCAGCCAATTGCTGCAGATCGATCCGGATCGGCTGGTCCGCTTTGGTCACCACCATTAATCGGGCCTGCAGGCCGGGCCGAACCAACTCCTCCCACTGTTGAGGATCCATCGGCTGGCTGGCATCCACACACCACAACAAAAGATCGGCCTGCTGAATCTGCCGGAGCGTCATCTGCTGCGCCGCCACTTCCACCGACACTCCCCTTGGAGGTGTCCCCAGGGGCACTTCGAGAGCCGTCGGCTTTATATCCTTTTCGGCTCCCCTTTGCCGGAGACTCGGTTGCTCCCCAGGGGAAGGTTTTTCAGCCCCACCTTCCTGGGGCAGTCGCTCTAGAACCCCCGCCTGCTGCTCGGCCTCGGCCTTTTCCCATTGAGATGCCGAAAGCTCCACCCAATCCAGACCGGCCGTATCCACCAGTTGGCATCGTAATCCCCCCAGATCCAATGGGCCGGTCAAGTAATCCCGGGTAGTGCCCGGCTGCGGAGAGACAATGGCCTGCTGGTGCCCGAGCAAGGCATTAAACAGACTGCTTTTGCCCACATTGGGTCGGCCTACCAACACCACTGTAATTCCTTCAGCGCTGATCCGGCGTGTTTGGAGTTGTTCGGCCAAACGGTGCAGTTGCTGTCGGGCTTCCTGAATCTGATGGGCCAACTGCTGGCGAGTTAAAAACGGTAGGTCTTCGTCCGGGAAATCTAGCCCCGCTTCCAAGTGAACCAAAAGCTCCACGAGGTGGTTTCGTAGCTGTTGCAAGGGTCGGGCCAAACCCCCGGCCAATTGTTCCAATGCCGCGGTCAATTGTTGGCTATTGAGGGCATCCACTACGCCCAGGACCGCCTCGGCCTGCGTAAGATCGATCCGGCCGCTGAGAAAGGCACGGAGGGTGAATTCGCCCGGTTCGGCCAGCCGCGCTCCTGCCTGACATAGAGTCCGGATGGCTGCTGCGAGCAATGGCGGACTGCCCAAGGTATGAATTTCCGCTACCGGACCACCGGTATAACTCCTAGGTCCCGGCCACCAGTACAGCTCACATGGCAGACCGGCAAAGAAACCCTCTAATCGAAGTTCCCCCTGTAGGACCACCGGCCTGGACATCGATCCGACAAGATCCATAAAACCTACAGTCTGCTTTTCACTGGCCAACTCCGGTCCTAGGCTGAGGGAGGCACAAAATGCCGATTGGCCAGATAGACCCCACCCACAGTGGGGAGTTTCTACTTGAGAAGAAACTTTGCCGAAAAGAAAACTCAATTTTTCGGCACCCTCCTTCTGGGGGATAAAACACCGAGCCAAACACCCCCATACCTGGGGTCCTGAGAGGCGGATAATCCCCCGCACACCCCCTCCAGGGGGGGAAGCAATGGCCACGATGGTATCATCCAAAGAATATCGCATAACTCTACTTCGGGGATTTAACCCCTTATGCTGATTCTCTCTTGGTCTAGTTGGTCTAGAAAGATTCCTGCAATCTGGATATTATCCGCTTTCCTTATGCTAGGGAGAAAGAGTGGGTTTTGAAAACATTAAAAGTCAAAATAGACAAAATGGATAAATTAAACAAACGTTATCTCATTTCCAAAAGAGAGATTAATTCCCCAAAAAGGGGGAGTGCTCGGGGATGGAGATGGAACCTCCTAGGCTGGCTGGCAGTGATGCCAATAGTAGCAAGCACTAGCGTCGGCTGTGTGCAGCGCCGGCTGACCATCCGCACTGATCCGCCTGGGGCCATGGCCTATGTGGATGGCTATCCCATCGGCACCACCCCGATCTCCACCGATTTTATCTATTATGGGACCCGAGAGATTCGGCTTGTCAAAGACGGATATGAAACACTGGTAGTCAAGCAGCGGATTTGGCCTCCCTGGTATGAAATCCCCCCGTTGGATTTTATTTCAGAAAATCTTGTGCCGGGTGAGCTGCGGGATCATCGGATTTTAGAGTTTCGGCTTCAGCCGCAGCGGATCACGCCCCCGGAGCAACTAGTCGATCGTGCCGAGCGACTTCGCCGGGGTGAACTCGTTGTGCCTGCGGGGACTCTGGGGGGGACAGGGGCAGGGGCACCCCTGCCCAGAGCACCCTCGAGTGCAGTACCCTATCGCTTGTCCCCCCCTGGAGGGGTTGGGGGTGTCGGAGGGGCGGACGCTAAAGGGCCCGGACCATGGCCACCTGCTGGCGGGATTGCCCAGCCTGACCTCTCCGAGCCGGACATAGGCGGACGTAGTGTTTACCCGCTTCCCAACGGCGGCCTTTGATAGATTGTGGGAAAGAGTCCATCTGCTTTTAGGACCCTGGCCTGCTCCGGACAACGGTTTGGCGGGGGGGCTGCTGGGGAGCTTCCAGGCTGGAGGAAGAGCCTCCCCGATTATCGGGGTTGAAATAGCGGGGCCAAAAGCCCAGGCCGATTCGTCGGCGGGGGACTGATCTGATAGGGAAGCAGATCTTCTGGGCTCATGCCGGGCACTCCCTTAAAGCCGGCCTGCGGCCGCACCGCATCTCGAACTAAAATGCCCGGATGGCGGGCCACTTTGTCGCTAAAAATCCGTGCATCTTCAACGATCGGCCGCAATCGCTCGGACACCTCTTCTAAATTCCCAATGGTCCGATTCAGCCGATCGTAAAGCTCTCGATTGTGCACCAATTGGCCCAAGGTCCCAGTGTTATTGTTCAGGGCCTGAGCAAATAGATGCAGTTGGTCCAATGTAGCGTCCAATTTGGTTAGGCTGGCTTCCAAACGGGCGGTTAGTTCAGGACCGCGCTGCCCCAACGGCCCGGTGAAACTACGAACCTCTCGTAACATACTTTCCAATTGGGCCATGGCCTGGTGAGTCTTTCCGACCAGATCTGGAAGTTGCCGAATCGTGCGGGCTAGTTGTTCGCGGGACTGTTCGTCCCCAAGCATCTTGTTGAGATTCTCAAAAGTGGTTTTTGACAATGTAAGGTTTTGGCGGGCTATAGAAACCATCTCCTGAATTTCCGGCTTATTTTCTGTCAGAAACTGGTCAACGCGGGCCACAATGTCGCCGATTTTTTTGCCGGTAGTTTCTAGAGAGTCCACAGCTCGTTTGAACTCGGCTCGGAAATCGGTAACTAGCTTTTGGGGATCCTCGGCTACAATGCCTTCTTGCAACTGGTTTGGGTCGATAGGCAGGTTGGGTTTTTGGGGATCGGGGGAGGGGACAAATTCTAGTACGGCGTCCCCCAAAAGAGAACCGCGAACTTGGCATACCTCATTTTGTTTGAGCACTACGTCTTTGTAGATTCGGGCGGTAACGATCACACTGCCGTCGTCAGCAAATTCATGGCGGACCACTCGCCCAATCAAAATGCCGCTTTTTCGCACTGGGGTGTCAGCAGTCACCCCAGGCGCTTGGGGAAACCGTATCCAAAGAAGATAGGTGCGTTGGAAGACCGGGATTTCTCCGAAGAACACGGCCAAAATGGCGGCAATCAGGAGGCTGGCCACTACCATCAGTCCCACTCGAAAATGCAGACGCCGTTCTTCCATGGCTTTTGTTCTCCGTTAGCTTTCTGCCAGGGAAAATAGCCTTCCGGAGAAGGGCGATTGGTTGGGTGAGTTATTCCTCTGATAGACCAGAACGAATTTCCTGGAGTCGCTGTTCGGCCTCACCTCGAACAAATTCCCGAACCCGTTCATCCGGCGATTGCTCAATTTGGTCTGGGGGGCCGTCGTAGAGGATTTGCGGCTCATGGGGCTGTAAACGGGAAAGTGGATATAACATTACCACTCGGTCGGCCGTTTTCTGGGCCGTGCGCATATCATGGGTTACGATGATGCTGGTTACCGGATGGCGTTTTCGGGTTTGCAAGATCAACTCGTTGATCACATCGCTCATGATGGGATCCAGTCCGGTGGTCGGTTCATCGTAGAGGATGACTTCGGGCTCTAGGACCAAGGCTCGGGCCAGACCAACCCGCTTGCGCATGCCGCCAGAAAGTTCTGATGGCATTTTGTTTAGTATTTTTGGGGAAAGCCCCACTTCGGCCAATCGGGCTAATACAATCTGGCGAATTTCCTCTTCGCTTTTCTCCGTATGCTGGCGGAGGGGAAATGCCACATTTTGATAGACGTTCATGCTGTCAAACAGGGCAGCCTGTTGAAACACAAAACCAAAACGCCGACGCTGTCGGGTAAGCTCCTTTTCACTCAGTCGGTGTAGGTCCAGACCATCGAAATAGACCTTACCTCGGCTGGGCCGAATCAGTGCAATAAGTGTCTTTAAAAGGACCGTCTTGCCGCAACCGCTTTCCCCAATGATCGCCAGAGTTTGGCCTCGCGGCACCTGCAGCCGGATACGTCGAAGTACCGGATGGCCCTCCAAACTCACCCAAAGGTCTTGGATGTCAATGAGCGGTCGTTCGACCGACACTTGCTGGCCCGGTCGAACAGCCCGATCGGTTGGCGAAGCGGGCGGAATTAAGTTTAAAGGATTTTGGGCGTCTGCGGCCATAGGGCAACGTTAATGGCTTCCAAAATAATCCCCAAAATTAGATCTAACAGCAGGATGGTAACAAAGGAGGCTACAAAGGCGGTGGTAGCAGCCCGGCCTACGCCTTCGGCTCCCGCTTGGCAATGGAACCCCCGATGACAAGCTATCAGGGCAATGGCCGCTCCAAAAAAGCAACTCTTCAGAACCCCCGCAAACAAGTCAAATAGTCCCACAAACTCCCGAGAGTTTTGGACATAGTGATGGAAGTCAATCCCTAACAGATAGATACTGTAAAATCCTCCCCCCAGCATTCCCATAAAGTCAGCCACCAACGTCAGCATTGGAATCAACACAAAACAAGCCCAAAACCGAGGGACCACAAGGTAGTGGATCGGATTTGTGCCCAGGACTGCCAGAGCGTCGATTTGTTCGGTAATCCGCATCGTCCCCAGTTGGGCGGCCATAGCGCTGCCAACCCGGCCTGCCAACATCGTAGCCGCCAATACTGGCCCCAGTTCCCGCACCAAGGCCATGTTAATCACCGCTCCAAGCCGCGTCTCTAGATTCAGCATACGAAATTGCGTGTAGCTTTGCACGGCCATGACCATGCCAATAAAGGTACCGGTCAATGCGATCACCGGCAAACTCATCACGCCGATCTGGTAAAAATTCGGGATCATGGTTTCCCATTTCGGCAGCCGGAACATCAGCCACCGACACGTCCGAAGGCAAAATACCGAAAAACTACCTAATTCGGTCAACCCCCCCACAATGATTGCACCCAAATCGGCGATCCAATCGGCCAGATATTGGCCGATTGATTCTACCCACGTGGAATTTCGCCGGCTCCGGATCACAGAACTATTGGCAGAAGCTGTCATCGGGTTGTTGCCTTAAGGTAACCGTATCCACTATTGGAACACTATTGGAACACAGGTTTTCCAGCATGAGAGAAAATCCGTCTCGGCTTCCGGGCCTGGAGACTCTGGCAAAAGGCTTTACTTCGCCATTTTTACTGCATTTATAGGGGCAAAAGTAGCCTTTTTGTCGTCCAGAAGGTTTGCCCGTGGAAAGACCTGTGGGAGTAGAAGACCTTGGAAGCCGTTTGAACCAGGTTGGGTATGATACCGTTTCTTTGGCCTGTGCCAAGGCCAATGTCGGTCTCGGAGAAATGCAACGAACAGAGTGAAGAGCCGTCTTTTCTAGTCTCCCCATGACCAAAGGGAGTTTTGCGAAGGAATAATATTTGTGTATTTTGTGTATTTTGTGTATTTTCTATTTATCCCCTCTATAACTGAATAAATCGAGATTTTAGTTAGGAGTATTGTCCTTTTCGCCATTTTTTCATGTAAAGGAGGCTTATCGAGAGAAAAAGGGATCGGGGGGAAGTTCTCTAATTTCTCTCGTTTGTCTGTTTTCACTTCTTTGGACGCCTCCGGCGCGCACCCCCAGCGCCTCAGCCAAAACAAAGCGCCGGACTATCCCCCTCCAGAAAGTCCACCAACCGAGGACGTAGGGATAAATGTTCCACATCAGTTAGCCGTCTAGGATTGCCTCCAAGCCTATCCTCTTCCAGCCGATGCCGATGCCGATAAATGCGGGACACAAGCAACCGCCCCATACGCATACTGGGCTTTCTTCTTAAGCCCACGCTGGCCGCACCCGCCGCCAACCAAACCGCGCTTTCAACACCCCAAATACATGCTCCACTCCACTTCGGACCGAATTCCATAGCCGATTGAGCTTCTCCTGCCAGCACCGAAGCGGATGGTTCCGTGCCGCTCGATGCAACAGGAAACTCTTCGCCTCCGGCGCTACGTCCCGGATCGACTCCTCTTGCCCCACATACGCCTTGTCTCCATACACGGCTGTCTCCTCCCCATGTAAAAGTTGACCAATCACCTGGCTATCGTGCACGTTGGCCGGCGTCACAGGACGGGGATGGGGCCCGTATCAGTGCATCAAAAGCTCACCTGGCTATCCTGCACGTTGGCCGCCGTCACCTCCACCCAGTGCACAATCTTCGTCTCCGTATCCACCCCCACGTGCACCTTCCTCCCGTAGTCGTGCTGGTTGCCCTTCTTCGTAGAACCCATTTCCGGGGAAGGCTGCCCTTGTTTGTTTTTTCGGCTCGTAGGGGCCTGAATGATTGTGGCGTCAACGATCGTGCCATCACGCACCACCAGCCCCGCCCGCTCCAAATGCCGGTTGACAATCTCCAGAATCCGCTTGCCCAACTGATGCTCCTCTAATAGATGTCGGAACCGACAAATCGTCGTCTCATCCGGCGGCCTGTCCCGCCCCAAATCTAGCCCCAAAAACTCCTGCACGGCAGGCTCTTGTGCATCAGGTCTTCGGTCTGCGGGTCCGATAGGTTGCAGCAGATCTGCAAAAAGTACAGTCGCAGCATCCACCCGAGCGGCTTAGACGGCCGACCCGGCCCGGGCTGTTTCGGGTAGTAGGGTTCCACTAAACACCTGCCAGCTGGAGACGATCTGTGGATTGTAGCCCTTCCGGCCAGAGTACGCTTCCACCAGCCGCACCAGCTCCTGCCACGCCATGACCCCGGTTCATGGTCCGCAAAAACTCATGCCGACGGGTACTCTTTCGGTGCTGGTCAAACCCTAAACTGGCAAACGTCTTTTGGCCGTGTTGTTGCTCGATGTGTTCGCCACGCATCGGTTGCTGCTCCTGGTGCCAATCGTCTCTGAATAATTCCCCTTAAAAATCTCCTCCCAAAAACAAACATAACTCCTAATGGCCTAATAGGTTATCGAGATAGATTCTTTTTGG
>JANXAQ010000035.1 GCA_025062105.1 Thermoguttaceae bacterium | reverse complement strand
AGGAACCTCTGCAAAACTCTGAACATATAGTGAACTTCATGGACTCCTGATTCGGTAGGCATTTGGCTGCTGCATCCAAATACCTACTATGTAGAGCGTGTTAGCAGTGCTAGTACCCTATATATTGGACCAGAGGTGAGGGGAACAAAAATAGTATCAAAATATATCCTCGGAATTATGGAGAGGTTCCTGTACTTTCTGCAAAATCACTCTTTAGGGGGAGAGACTATGAAGCTAGCCAACCCGCTCGGCTATCCACGAAGGCCATTGCCAACTTCTAAACAAACCCTGGCCGAACACCCTATCCAAATGGTTCCTGGAACCAATGGTCGTCCGTCAGCCTAGGTTGCTAGGCACGCCCAACGGCCTAGCTTGGTAGCTGCCGGTAGCCAACTGGGAGCCACAGCAGGTTTAACCCTCATTAAAAGGAACTTTTCAGAAACTACAGAGAGAACGATCCGTCTCCGCAAAACTCATAAGAAAACGTGAAAATCCTAACTTCAGTAGCCCCTTAGCTCTGCAAGGGTATTCCGATGATCGATCGCAGTGCCCGGCGATTACACTTTTGGCTTCGGCCGAAAACCTTTGCCATGGCGGCTGCCCTCTCTGCAGCGGGCTTGCTGACTTTGCCGGTGCTGGCGGTGGCTGTGCTGCTGCTAGGGGGAATAGTCGCCGGGCTGTGTTTTCTGCTCCTGTGGGCGATGGCAGTCCTGGGAGTACTTCTAGCCGTAGGAGGTCTCGTGGTAGCTGGGGGCGGTCTTGCCCAACAGGACGGTGCTTTGACTGGAGGTGGTCTTCTCGCAGGAGTTTTAGGCTGGGGACTTTTTTCCCTTTCCAAGTACTGGGAAGAGCCGGTGGGGGGGTTCGCCACCAGATTCTGGCAGCAAAGTCTTCATGCAACCCAATTCCTCCTGGAGGAGGTGTTCCTTCGATACCATCTGTATTTCTGGTCCCTTGTTCCTATAGGAATCGCCGGATTCCTAGCCCTGGGCACTTTGGCCGCCATCGGCATTCTGCGCTGCCACGACTGGATTAACCACCATTGGTATGGAATCTGTTATACCTGTCCTATGTGCCATCAACGAGGATTGCCGCTATTCCGTTGTCCCGGTTGTTCCCAGCCCGTTAGCCAGCTTCAGCCCTCCCCCTATGGACTCTTCCAGGCTTATTGTGCCCATTGTCAGAGGCCGCTGCCCACGGTAGACTGGTTGGGTCGATCCTCCCTTCCGAAACTTTGTGCTAATCCCGCCTGTTCGGCTGAGCTGTCCCATCCCGCTATAGGGGCCCTGCCCGAACTTCATATCGGCTTCCTCGGTGCCCAATCTAGCGGAAAAACCTCGTTGATGATGGTGGCCATTTGGCAACTAGCCCGGCAGGTGGCCCCCCGATATGCTTTCCAACTGCAGTGGGCCTCCGCCCAACAGAAAGACGCCTTCGAGGCTTCCATCCGCCAGTTGGCCGAAGGCGTTCCCATACGCAAAACTGCCCCCCAACCTCATCCGCCAGCTTTGCCTCTGGCTCTCCGCTTCTGCGACTCTGAAGGTATCCTCCTCTATCTTTACGACGCGGCTGGAGAAGACTTTATGGAAGAAAGCACCATGATCGGCCACCGATTCCATTGTTTCGTCCATGGCCTGGTCCTGGTGATTGACCCGATTACCGAATGGTTGGCCCAGGCGGATCCGCAAGATAAAATCGATCCAAATCTGCTAACAAATGTTCATCCAGCCACTCAACAGGTCGTCCGGATCTTTGACCCCTTCCTCTGCCGACTAGAACATCAGAGAAATCTCCCCGGCCAAAAGCCCTTTCCGATTCCTTTGGCCGTGGTGATTAGCAAAACTGATCCCGCCCTAAGAATCCTGGGACCAAAGCTCCTCCAAAAATCCTCTTCATCACCCGTCCTCCAGCCAGGCCCCCAACCTCCCGGCCGATCCACTTCCAAGCACCGATGGACCCCTCGGCAATTGTTGCTCCAGCTTGGTCTGGGCAACTTGGTTATGACCTTGGAGAACCGATTCCAGCCGGTTTGCTATTTTGCCACTTCCGCGGTGGAAGAAGTCTCAACATCCGCTAAAGACACTTCTGCTACTCCGCCGGCAGACTCTTGCAGAGCAGTTCGCCCATTGCTTTGGCTTCTTCAGCAAGCCCAGATTTTGCCCCCGTTCGTCTCCTCTCCCAACCGCGCTAACCTCGAGTTTTACCATTGGTAACATTTTGCGCAGTGAATAAACATGCCTATTCTTTCCGCGGCAGAGGGTGTGGTGGGCCCGGGCACTGCCCCGGCCGGATTGGTCACCTGGCAGAGCCTACGCCCTACCCTTGGCTCCCGCGCTGGGGCAAGGGTACGCCTCCGCATCCGGCAGTGTCTTTGGCAATGGCACCCTCTGCCGCGGTGGCTCGCTGTTATACACATTTTTGGGAGGTATTTCCCATCCTAACGGCAGCAAATGATCACCCCAAACAGGGGAATAACGAACCTTTCTAAAGAAGCTCATTGTTCCTTTGGAGAAATTGGAGCATTTAGGAAAGATCACTTCCCAGAGCAAAAAGTGCTTGGTTTCAAAGAGCGTCTTAGCTAGATCGCCTATTTTATCCATTCTGTGTTGTTCAACGAGCTTTTGGGATTTACCTAAAGTGAAGTTCGAACGCTTCAACGCCACCTTGTGTATAACAGCGAGGCCGCGGTGGGCAGAGGGGAGATGGTAAAGATGGTAGTGCTGGGACACGGCAGGTGGGACGCCGGGAGGAGCGAGAAGGGCGCCTGGCGGTTTGGCCCAGCTCGGACCTGACGGGGTCATATACGGCGGCTTGTTTCCTAAAAGGCTAAGGAGACTCTGACAGCACTGCGCTGCCAGTTTGGCCCAGTCGCTCGTCAATTGCTGGTTCACCAAAAGGAAGGCCAAAACCACCACCTCCTCTCCATACGTATCGATGGCCTGGCTTCCGCTTCGATAACCCGCCTAGCTTTATATCCAATTTCAATTCCAGTGCATCCGTCGGCCTGTAATAGTTTCGCCAATCGGATGAGGGCTTTTCTTTTGGTCCAGAAGCACCTTACATTGTGAGTCCCGCACAACCGGGAATCCAAGTTTTTTCGCCTGTGTTTTTGCTAAACTGGGTTCCTGCATTCAGTCCCCATGACGCCAGGGGCTTCTCCATTCGGCTGAAGAGTTACCTTATTGTGAATGCTGCCCAGGCAGTAGTCCAAGTTGAACAACGGGGTGGCAACGGCCAATACCCTTGGCACCTCATACTTCCCTAGAGGAGTTGATCGGTTGAGATGGGGAATTTGCCAGTTTTTCCTCGTTTTGCTAGTTCTGCACCTGTTGCATGTGCGTTGGAGACCAAGAGTACCTTGATGCAGCCAAAAAGATTTTCAGGCAACGTTTCTAAACAGGTTTCCATACCCAATCGCCACCCAGCTCCACCAACATAACCCCAACGATAAAATTCCCCAATAGTAACTCCCCTCGGCTGAAATGTTACAAATGACGAAGGTCAATCTGAGCTCGACTTTTGCCATTTTTCAGGGTACAGCCCCCTTTGGATCTCCTAACCGTCTGAAAATATTGGAGTTAAGAAATTTGCTGAACAAAAAGCCCTCAGAACCTAAGTGCTTGAATTAAGAGAAATTACAAAAATGGAAATAGTCGACTTGTCTCCAGAAGTTACGTAGCAAACCTCATTTGTACATGGGATTTCCTAACTCTAATGACTGCAAAGACTAAGAGGCTATCTTGAAATTGGGATTTGGGCGGTTTCCCATAGGTTTTGGCCGACCGGCTCCTATCCTCCAGACTCCTTAAAAACAGGGATTTTGGGGATTCTGGAGCATTTAGGAAGGCAACCGCCTTTCATCATAGAAAATGTTTTCAGCACAGCCTCTTAGCTCGACTTTTGCCAGTTTCGGGCTCCTGCCGAAGGGAGAAAGTTCTAACTCCTTGAAATGATTAGACTTAGGAAATTGTGTGGACCAAAGGATGGTCTGCCGTAAGTCCTGAGCAGGAAAGAAGTTAGGAAAATTGGCAA